>JAHDDV010000214.1 GCA_020629205.1 Chitinophagales bacterium
GTAGATCGCTGCGACGTGTCTTTCTGTTGGGCTCCAAAAAAAAGAGAATTAATAAGCTAGATTTGACATTATCAGATTTGCGCCGATGCCTTCGCGAAAATTGAATTATCTTAGTTCAAATGATGCCATATAAAAACTGAATCTGCTGGCAATGAGTTCCCTCAATAAGCTGAAGACATTTGGTAACAGTCTGTTTCTTTTCATCGTGATCGTCAATTTTGTGATTTGGCCGATTACTTTATTCAATATGTATGCCTTGAGCTCTGCGATTGCGGTGACGGGTCTGGTGGTGCTCGCAGTCAATGCGCTTATGGATCGCCATCTGGATACTTTGAATGGCTATTTTGAACAGTTGTACACGGAGCGATGGGATCAGCATTTGAAGGGATTGAATGAGCCTGCGTTGGAGGTCTTGGATGAGGATGGCAATAGCGGAGATGGTCTCGGAGCTGATGAAGAAATAGATGTGGAGGATGAGTCGATCGATCGTCGGCGTCTGGCTCAGGAAGAGGAAGCTCGATTGAGAGAGGCTTATGATGAGCAGAACTTGAAGCAGCTTCGATATGGAGGGTTTGATAAACAGGCGGATGAGCTGGAGCAGCTGGAAGAAGAGCGGAGGGATGTGGAGGAATTGTTTGAAGGAGAAGAAGTGGAGGAGTTGTTTTTGGATGATGATAAAGAAGAGGAGGAAGATCCTGATGCGGATTTGGCGGAAATTGATTTGAGCAAATCGGAGAAAGAAGCGGAGGAGGAAGAGATTCCGGTTCCCAAGTTTACGCCCGGTGCGAAAGTGGCTAAATGGACTTTGAAGCGCAGCTATCCGAAGCTGGAATATAAATATCGTGAGCGGACATGCAAGATCGAAACGCAGACTATTCAAGAGAAGAAAGGGGTACATTTTATGGCCCTGCTGGCGACGAAGATTTCGGTGTCTTTGCCGGAGCAAAAGAAGTCGTTTAAGCTTAGTGTGGTGGGAGATGACAAGGCCTGGCGCAAGCCCTGGTGGAAGCGTTGGTTTAGATACATCTGGATGATTATTCTCAATAAGATGAAGGAATGGGTAGGGGAGAAGAAATCTAAGTGGAATAAGACGATCGACAAATTTGAGGGGATTCACACTTATGGATTTCCAAGGATTGCAAAATCATGGGATAAGGGTATTTTGATTGTGCGTCGCAAGAAGGTGGATATGGTCTTTAAGGTGGAGGCGGTCAAAGATGGTGACGAAGCCTGGTTGTCGCAGCTTTTTGAGAGTCCGATGGTGATGGAAGTTTTCGCCGAGAAGTTGTCTGCCTACGATGCGAGCATAGAACTTGGAGCTGATTCGATCTCCTACGCTGCGGAGTTTGAGATTGGTAGTGAAAAGGCTTTGGATGACGCTCAGTCGATTATCACGGGGCTTTATATGATACTTGAGAAGATGGACTTTGACGCTCAACGGGCTAAGGAAGCCAAGGAGGCGGCAGCAGCGACTGGCCCTAAGAAGTCGCTTGCAGGAAGTCTCATGGAGAAGTTTCAGAATTGGAGTCGTGTTTACAACGAGAAGTACAAGAAGAATCGGAATGTGGATCCCGATGGTCGTCGGTTGAAGGGGCAATGAGCATCTCCGTTTTCTCTAACTAACTAATACAGAAAACTCCAGGCCGATTGATAGGCGTCGATACGATCAATATAATCCAGAAATCCTTGATAGAATTTGTGGTTGCTAATCGTAGCGCTATCGCCGACTATCACCAGCTTCTTTTTGGCTCTGGTGAGTGCTACATTGATTCTTCTGAAGTCGGATAAGAAGCCAATTTTCCCTTCATCATTGCTACGAACCAGACTGATGTAGATGATATCGCGTTCCTGTCCTTGAAAACCATCGACTGTGTGAATGCTGATATTGTCCTTCCATGCCTCCAGTTCTGGATGTTCTCGTTTTGCCTTTCTCAATTGCCTCACTTGCTCCCGATAAGGTGAGATGATGCCTATAGTGAGCTTCGGATCGACTTGCTGATTGTTTTGAATCTTGTAGAGATTGAGCAAGAGGCTAAGGTGCTTGTACAGCAGATCGGCTTCCATGGGATTGCCCGTGCTCAGCGTTTGCTCATTGACCATTTCATCGAAGGAGCAACCAGAGGTGTCTATAAACTCCACTGGCGCTGTCAGCATTTGGTCGGATTCGTTTTCTCCGAGAACCTGATCCTTCACTGAGCTGTCTGCCTTGAGGATGCCATTGTAAAATTGCTCACTTGAAAAGCCCATGATATGCTCGTGCATACGGTATTGGGTGTCAAGCATTACAGAAGTGTCTGTTCGATCAATACATTTTTCGAAGAGGGTGATGCCCAGTCCTTTTTTCATGGCTTCCTTGGACTTTACAGTCGGTGGCAACTGTTGGTGATCGCCAGCGAAGACGACCTTCATGGCTCGGGTGATGGGGATCCAGCAAGCTGGTTCCAGGGCTTGCCCTGCCTCGTCGATGAACACGGTTTCGAAGAGGCTGTCTTTGAGGTGGATGCTGCCAGCGCCGGCCATCGTTGCGGTGACAACCTGACAGCCTCCGATCACTTTTTTGAGCAAATATCGTTCGAGTTCTCTGGCTTCGTAGCGCAGCTCTCTGGCCAGCTTTCTGCTTTCTCGCCTGGCTTCCCTTTCTGCGGCCCCAAAGCTGCGTTTGAATTTATTGGCTTTTTCCTGTTGCTGAATGGCTTCTCTTCGAAGTACTTTGATGCGCTTGAATTCCGGGTCGGCCTGTAGTCGGGCGTCCAAAGTATTCTTCTGCATGGCCTCGTTGACTCTTGCCGGGTGTCCCAGTCGCACTACTTTGATCCCTTTCTCGCTGAGTTTCTGTGTCAGAAGGTCTACTGCGGTATTGGAGGGTGCGCAGGCAAGCACCCGACGGTTGTTTTGAATCGACACCTCGATAGCTTTGACGATGGTAGTGGTTTTTCCAGTGCCGGGAGGTCCATGTACCACTGCCACATCTTTGGCCAGCACGATGTTTTCTATGGCCTTGTTTTGTGAGGCGTTGAGTTCTGGGAAATCGGCCTTGTAGGCTAGATCGGCAAATTGCGCCTGGCTGTGACCAAGTATAGCATTTCTCAGCTCAGCCAGGCGGTCTTTTTCAGCTTTGGCTACTCTGCGAAGTGCGCGCTCCATCTCCTTGTAGGTGCCTTCGTTGTAGAGCAGATCTAGTCCGAGTTTACCATCTTCGATCCAGTCGGGTAGCTCGTCGACATTGAGCACTAATACGAGCTTATTTTCTTTGGCTCTTGCTACGATGCCATTGATAGAAGGCTTTTCTTTGTTGTTGACGTACAGGGAGGCCGTTTGTCCATTGCTAAACTTATGTGGCACATCTGTCTGCGAGGTGCGGCTCAGCTCAAGGGAAAGATTCGAGCCAATTCCGAAGTCTTCCTTATCGATGCTAACCGGATACCAAGCTACACCACGCTTCTTTCGAATGTCGAGCGGGGTGGTTTCGATGATTTCCTTATACTGTCTGATCTCTTCATCTCTCTCTAGTTTGATTAACTCAAACTGTCTGAGAATCTCTTCAATTGCCTTCTTCATATGCTATTTGGTGGGCCACTACTCCTCTGCCTCTTCTGCTTGCTTGATGGATAAGTTTATCCGCTTGCGATCAACATCGATGTCGATCACTTTTACTTTCACTTTCTGGCTTACCTTAACGACTTCCATTGGGTCTTTTATAAAGCGATTGGCCAGTTGACTGATGTGAACCAATCCATCTTGGTGTACCCCAATGTCAACAAAAGCGCCAAAGTTTGTGACATTGGTGACGATGCCTGGGAGAATCATATTGAGCTGCAAGTCTTCGATGCTGTTGACCCCTTCTTTGAAGTCGACTTGCTCAAACTCTCCTCGGGGATCTCTACCCGGTTTCGCCAGCTCTTTTAGGATGTCTTCAAGCGTGGGCATACCAATGTCTTTGCAAAGGTATTGCTTTATTTTGATTCGATTTCTCAGGTTGCTGTCCTGCATCAGTTCAGCAAGGGAGCAGTTTAGGTCAAGCGCCATCTTTTTAACAATGGCATAGGCTTCCGGGTGAACCGCACTGCTGTCGAGCGGGTTTTTTGCTCCAGAAATGCGCAGGAATCCAGCAGATTGCTCATAGGCTTTTGGGCCGAGACGAGGAACTTTCTTGAGGGCTGCTCTGGAAGTGTAGGGGCCATTTTCCCGGCGGAATTTCACAATGTTCTCTGCTAGTTTTGGTCCCAGCCCGGAGACATAGGAAAGTAGTTCTTTAGAGGCGGTGTTAACTTCTACTCCCACTGCATTTACGCAGCTGACCACTGTTTCGTCAAGTCGTTCCTTGAGTTTGTCTTGAGCGACATCATGCTGATATTGGCCGACGCCAATGGATTTGGCATCGATCTTCACCAGCTCTGCCAGCGGGTCCATCAATCGACGACCAATCGATACGGCTCCCCGATAAGTGAGGTCCAGGTTGGGAAACTCCTCTCTGGCCACCTTGGAAGCCGAATAGATAGAGGCTCCGCTTTCATTGACCATGATGGGTCGGACTTCTGCGGGCAAATCCGACTGCTGAATAAATTGCAGGCTCTCGCGGCCAGCAGTGCCGTTGCCGATAGCGATGGCCTTGATATTATGTTTCCGGCAAAGTTGCTGTAGCACCTGAGCCGCTCTTTGCTTTTGCTGCTGCGACTGAAAGGGAAAAATAGTGGTATACTCGAGTAAGTTGCCTTGTGCATCCAGGACAGTTAGCTTGCAGCCGGTTCTAAATCCGGGATCCAGTGCCAGCGTGGCTATCTGTCCCAGTGGAGCAGCAAGCAGTAGCTCTCGCAAATTTTCAGCGAAGACTGCAATGGCTTGTTCATCGGCTCTTTGCTTTAGTGCTTTTCTGGTTTCTGTTTCCAGGGAAGGCTTAAGCAGTCTTTTGTAGCTGTCCTTTAAGGCCATTTCCACCTGATCTGCAGCTTCGTTTTGTGCTTTGATAAAGAATCGATCCAGAAAGGAGAGGACCTCATCTACATCGGGCGCAATGGAGATTCGTAACAGACCTTCATTGGCGCCTCTAATCATGGCAAGCAGTCTGTGGGATGGAATCTTCTCGACGCCTTCCTCCCAATCAAAGTAATCCCTGAACTTGCCGGCTTCTTCCGTTTTGCTCTTGACGACCTTGGATTTGATTCTTCCCTGACGCAGGAATTTCTTGCGTAGTTTTTGCCGAACGAGGGCATTTTCATTAACCCATTCTGCAATGATGTGTCGGGCCCCTTCCAGGGCTTCTTCAACGCTTTCTACCGCTTTTTTCTTGTTGACGAATGGCTGTGCGTCTTTGTAAACGTTGTTGCTTCTCTGCGTGATGAGATTCTTAGCCAGCGGCTCCAGTCCACGCTCAATGGCTATCGTTGCTTTGGTTCTGCGTTTTGGTTTGAAGGGAAGGTAGAGATCTTCAAGATCTTGCAAGTTATCTGCAAACTCGATTTTTTCTTTCAGGGCAGGATTGAGTTTGCCTTGTTCTTCGATGGCTGCCAGAATGAAAGATCGTCTCTTTTCCAGATCCTGCAACTGCCGGTAACGATCTTTGATTCGCTGTAATTCGACTTCATCAAGACTGCCCGTGCGTTCTTTACGATATCGTGCGATAAATGGGATAGTGGCCCCTTCTTCCAGAAGATCCAGGGTATTCTGTACGGCTCTTTTATCTAAGCCAAGGGATCGCGCAATCTGATGAGCAATGGAGATTTCTTGCATTGCGGCAAAAATAGTCAAAAAGAAGATGGCCCAACTCCCTTCTCAGGGTGTCAGGCCATTTATACGATTCAAGAAAGTGATTATTGAATCACAATCTTCCTGGTTAAGAAGTCATATTTTTTCTGAATGCAAACATTGTACATTCCGGGAAGGAAGTCGCTGACATCTACCAGCGATTGCAGCATGCCCTGCTCATCTTCAAATTCGCTTTCGAAGTGCATCGCCCCATCCATGCTGTAGATGCGGAGGATAAATGGCTCGGGAGCAGGATCAGCAAAGTGAACAATGAACTGACTTGTAGTCGGATTTGGGCTGAGTTCAAAGAACACTTGATTTTGTGCTAGTGTAGACTCGGCCATTTCAGCGATCGTCTTTCCGCCACCGGGGCCGCCCAAGCTGTTGCCCCAGCCATGACCATTGCCATTGCCTTGCCCCCAGCCATTGCCATTATTCATTCCCCAGCCATTGCCGTTGTTCTGTCCGTTGCCACTTCCCTGTCCATTGTCCCAGGGTTTGCCATTATTGGCCATTAGCTCACAGTCCGATACCTGGAATACATTGTCTTGCAGGGTTGTGACATTGCTGTTTCGTTTGATGACTTCCGAAAGCAAAGAGCCTTCGATCTCCTGACGCATTTGTGCAGTCAATGCAGGGTCGTTTTCATAAAAGTAGTAATCAGCATCACGAAGGTATCTAAACTGAGTGCGAATAACACGCATCAAGGTAGGTCCGACCGCGCAGTTTTGTAGCGGATCTTCAGATAAAAGGCCCACCCATGGGTCGATATCATTGATATTGCTGTTATAGGCTTCCTGAAGCAAAGCCTTCCTTGACTGATCGTTTGTAATCTGATTCCAGTTGATCGCCCTATGTCCCAGATAGTGTTGGCGAATGGTATTGTAGTCGGGTAGACCATGATCTCTGCCTCTTTGGATATTGAGTGAGGCCAGATCCAGCCCATTAAATCCGCCATTTGCTGGATTGAAGAACAGGAAGTTTCGAAGGTTGTCAATAATCATTGGATCTACTTCTTCCTGTGTCTGAGTGGCCAATCCCTTGAGGAAGGGCTCTACTCCATACTCTTCAAGGTGATTGATATTGAAGAAGCCTTCAAGCAAGGTCATTACACCAGCTCCAGCCATGCTGCAATCATCATTGATCAGCATCAGCTCTTCTGTCACCATGGTGTGGCCAAGTCTGTAGCCAGCGGTGGCAAAGATATTCCCGATATCCGGTTGGAGATTGGCATTGTAGCCCTCATAGTTGCCGAGGTGAATTCCAAGGGAGGGAAGAAATTCATTGTAAGTGATCGATTGTATGATGGCTCCAACTTGCTTGCGAGCCATTTGGTAAATCAGCTCATCATCGGTCAGCCCGTTTGCCAGATACTCATCGCAGATTCGGTTGTGCTCACGAACGAAAAGCGTATGTAGAGCAGTCAGCCCTGGTTGCTCACAAGCGCGAACATCTCCAGCCACAAAGATCTCGCTGGTTCCATCATCATCACCACCCATACTTGGCGCATTGGGATCTATGGCGCTTCCTTTTTGGGCGTCAATGGTATTGTAGGGAAGCATATCTCCAGCAGAAGTTTTGAGTTTGCCAGATTGATGAGTTCTGAGCCAGGTGGCTCGGTGTAGATCGGATCCATAGACATTGGAAGCGTCAATCCATGCAGTGATCATGTTTCGCTGCTGTCGAGCATTGCTTTCTCCGGTACCCGGAGCGATTTCGGAGCGATGAAACTCAATTGGCTGCGTAAACAGTGGCTCATTGGCAGGTAGTGGAATCGGGGCGGATTCCATACCTTCAGGGGTCAAGGTGATATCATGGTCCAAAAACTGTCCCCAGGTAAACACAAAACTGCTGAGGCCTAGTCTGTTCGGAATGGATTCACTTTGAGATGCCAGGAGATTGGATACTTCTCTTGGACTTTTACGGTTTTGACCTGCAAGGTCATTAAAGGGGTCTGGTTGTCCATACTGCGGGGCAATATCTCGGTACAAAGGAATGTCAGCGGCCCCCCAAAGCTCACCATCAGGAGCTGTGACATTGTTGCAAGTCCCATCGATACTGCGATAAGGGGAGTGGTTCGCGCAGCTATTCCGACTCTGATAGTCTGCTCTCGTTGGAATTTGAATCTTCATGCCATAATCTGGCAGACCAAAGCTGGTTCCTTTGTCGGCTTTTTGTGCCTGAAGATTTGTTGGATTAACATTAGTTGCTGCAAAGACTAGCAGCAGCGGAAGAAGTTTGGCTATGCGGTTTTTTAGGGCTTTGGTTTTGGTAGTATACCACATAGAATTTAAGTTTGATCAAAAATCGCGTAAGCTCCTCACCAAAGCAATCAGGGATTGCGGGGTAATTGGTGAAAAGATAAATGGAAATTGCTTTTAGCCAGTAGGCCAGCACACTGCTTTGTGGTGGGACAAAATGGACGAACGTCTAATCTGCTGGACAATGATAGTCCTTTTTTTGTTCACATGAAAAAACTTTGCATCGAAAACAGGTAATTTTGAGCAATATTTTTGTAACACAGTGAGAACGGCAGAGATGGCTTCAATTTTGAGGTAGGGGCAAGACCGATTTAGGAGCTAGTCAAAGTGTGCAAAACCCTTTCCATGATCGCAACTGATTCTACTTATTTTTTCTACGCTTGTATTTTTATTCTACTAGGATGGTCCTGCCAGCAGGAGATAAAGCCCAAAGCAGGTACAGCGGTGCTACCCAATGGCAGTGTGTATAAGGGTATGATGAAGGAGGGGCTTCCGGATGGGATTGGTGAGGCTAAGCTGGCTGATGGTAGTACCTACAAAGGGGAGTGGAAAGCAGGTTATCCGGAGGGAAAAGGCAGCTTTACCTTTGGTCAGGGTACCAAATGGGAAGGAGATGTATATGAAGGTCAATCAAAACTGGGCAAATCAGAAGGATTGGGAACTTACCGCTTCGCCAATGGATCTGAGTATCAGGGCAGCTTCAGTGAAGACAAGTTTCATGGCAATGGAAGTCTTCACCTGGCCGATGGCACCCTCATTAAGGGCAATTGGGAGGCAGGTGTATTGCAGGATGGAGATTTTCCTGCTGACTATGAGCAGCCGCAGGATTGGTATTTGTTACAGCCCGAAGGAGATTCTTTTAGCATTCGCTTTCCATCAGCAGATTTAAATGCTTCTGTCAGTCAACAAGAAAGCACTGCAGGGCTGGTAGAAACAAAAGCATGGCAATTCTCTCAGCGTCCCTCTGAGCAGGGAATGAATCTCTTATACTCTTTTTCTTATACGGATTTTGACAGGGCCGATCTCGATGCCAATGACCCTAATGCCCGAATTGCGGAGATCGACCGCTACTGGAAAAACATTCAAAGAGGCGAGGCTAATGTGCTCATTAATACGGCCTTGGCAGATGGAAGGGGTAGAGCTTTGCTCATGGATTTTGTTCGGGATGAGGTTCATGTTCGAACAAGGTGCTTCTTCGTTGGTCAGCGATTCTACAAGCTATTGGTTATTACAAACTACCGCTATTTGTACAACAAATCCAATCAGTTCTTTTTTGATTCTTTTGTGCACGAGCCGTCGGGTAACAATGTGAAATAGAGTACTTATATTGACCGATTGACGGGAAATTGACTATCTTCATTGTACCTTCTACCGATTTTGTGCACAAATAACCGTCCCCTCATGAGCCTTGATAGAAATGAAGATCGACAAAGCTACAAGCAAGCAATCATTGCATTGTTGCTCAAGCTGGCTGAGTCCGATGGAGAGTGGGATTCCAGAGAGCTAAAGTTCATCCGGGATATTGGCTACAAGATGGGTTTGGAGACTCACGAAGTTGCAGAGATAAATGCCGATTTGGAGAATTTCAAGCTGAAGCCACCCAAGTCCGAAAATGAGCGCATGGAGATCATGTATTACCTGCTGTTCTTCATGAAAGTAGACGGCAAGGTCACTCGCCCTGAAGAGGAAATGGTGAAAGAAGTTGGTCTGAGATTGGGCATTCGCCCAGAGCTGACCGAGGAGTTGATTGACATCATCAAAGACCATATCGGAAAGGAGGTTCC
>JAHDDV010000215.1:0-2450 GCA_020629205.1 Chitinophagales bacterium
TCGGAGTACCAATCGTAAACGTACCATCCTATCTGCGAAAGCGAAGAAGGTTTCCTGATGGAGTCGATCTGAATCACATCATGCCAGGCCGGGCTGATGGAAACGTAAGTCAGGTCTATGCCTCAAGGCTTGTCAACAAACTAATTCGGCATTTTGAATATCTACTGGACCTACACACCGCAAGCAATGGCAGGGTCAATTCTTATTATATACGGGCCGATATGGACGACAGAGTAGTAAGAAAGATGGCATTACTGCAAAATGCTCAGATCATTGTGCACAATCCTCCAAGCGATGGAACACTGCGTGGAACAGCAGGTGAACTGGGAATTCCAGCCATCACTCTCGAAGTTGGAAATCCCAATTTGTTTCAAAAGGGGATGATTCGTGACGGATTAACGGGCATTCACAATCTGATCAGTGATCTGGGCATGACAAACTCAGAGGTTGATGTAACATCTGAGAATACGGCTCTCTGCAGCCATTCGTACTGGCTCTACAGCGATGTAGGCGGACTCCTGAGAGTGCATCCAAACGTCACAGAGATTATTGAGAAGGGTCAGAAGATTGCAACTGTCTGCAACATCTTTGGTGACATCATCAAGGAGTATTATGCTCCCGAGCGTGGAATTATCATCGGCAAAAGTGTCAGTCCAATAAATCAGACTGGTAGCCGAATACTTCATCTTGGTATTCTTCGCAAATCCTAATGACAATGTAGCAATGCTAAAGAAGAAGGCAAGCACGAACTCGGTGATGAAAATAGAACACAAGTCAATCTGATTTAGCAACAGTCGCTATCGTTGCACAATAAACTTTTCCACGATCGGCTCACCATCAGGGCCAAATAGTCGAAGAAAATAGCTTCCCATTGGTAAGCCCCTAAGGGTTAGCGTCTGTCGACCACTTTGATCCAGGAATTGCTTCGTGCGCACGACTCGTCCGTTCACATCAAGTACCTGCACAATGGTCTGCTCTGATAATTCAGGAATCGTGAAGTGCAGGCGATCACTTGCGAGAGTTGGAAAAATTTGAAGGCTCTTTGCTCCCTCTACTTGAGCATTCGAGGTGACTCCCTCAAATGAATCATATTCACAACTTGGAGCGGCACCGGTATTGTAGAAGCCGATCTGATCATCTTGATAGCAGCGCAAAGGGCCAAGCCACTGCTCGTCGAAGACTGGGAAGAGAAACTGATTCCACCCAAGCTTTTCTGCAAACTGACCACTGAAGCTAATTCCCTCAGCCTCGCCATCCATGCTAGTAAAAAGCACCTTCAACTCAATATTGTTAACCACTTGATAGCCAGTAGAATCAACCTGCATGACCAGAGACTTGCTATCACTAAGAACCCAGGAGTCACCCGTTTCAGCAGCAAAATCATACAGACACCACAGCTCCCCTCCTACTTGCCAGTACACCTTGCTGCTATCCATGCACAGCAGCTCAGTTCCCAATTCAACAAAGCCATTGAAGGGGTCGAATCGTTCAAGCTCTATGAGTTTGCAGTCGAGGTTATTGGCCATGCTGTCTGCCACGACAGTTGCTTTCAGGTATCCAAAGGAGCCCTCCGCATTCTCAGCGTTCTGATGATAATGCCACACAGCTCCGACAGGAGCAAAATCGTCCTGCGCCTTCATAGACATACCGAAGAGGCAACAAAGGAAAGCAGCAAAAAGTAATCTCATTATTTCATGGTATTTGACGGCGGCAGCGCAAGTTACGCATTGTTCACAGATTGTTTAGCAGCTTCATAAAAACCACTAATCTCTAGAACGTCCGTCAAGCCCTTTTGGTTTCTTGCAAATGATTGCGAAACTACTACCTTCGCAGGGTCACACGCTTACTTTTCGGATACTTCAAGGAGTAAACCAACTTGACTTTCTTGCTTTCTCCCGGCTTCAGCTCGAGGTCCCAACTGATCTTTCCATAGTCCTTTGTATAGATAGCTCCGTCCTTTTCTATGAGCTTTACTTCAATATCCTGCTGCTTTGTCAACGGGATCTGATCTAGAATGTTGACCGTAACGGCAGATCGCTTGTTGTTGAGGATTTCAGTTTCGAAAGCAAAGGTCTCCTTGCGGTTGAAACCGATGAAACTATGCTCTGTCAGCTCTGCGATCCTTCCCCTTCTCACCTTGATACCTTCATCTCTTCCCATACTGACCCACAGCGTATCCGATGTCGATTCAGAATTGATATGAGATTTTCCAATAAACTTATCCTCGAAGAACAAATTTGCCGGGCCCGACATCAGATTATACTTGCCCCAGTTTGGTATCTTGGCGACCAGAAATGCTTTATTTTCAAGCTTTGGCACGGTGTGATACACATACTCAGCAGGCAAGGCATAGCTGCTCAAGGCAATGCTGCTGATCTTCCCATCACTCTTGACAGTTCTTCTCTCCGGCACCTCAAACTCAACCGCCAATTCCGTTTGCTGCACCTGAG
>JAHDDV010000215.1:2550-9695 GCA_020629205.1 Chitinophagales bacterium
TCATTATTTAGATTGGGAACCGCCGTGGAAATGGTGATGCTGGCATCTTTCCAGTCAAAGCCACTATGCTGGCTGAGTCTGGCCCGATAAGTCAAGGCAACTTCAGAATCGACACCATCCGATCGTAGTTCATAGTGCGGATGCCATCCTGCGGAAGAGATTTGATAGCTGAAACTGACCTCTCGCGTAACTGTCCGATCACTACTGATTTGTAGCACAAGTTTGGAAATGCTCTTTCTTCGTCCCTTAGATTCTTGATTCATTTGCCGCTGCAATCTCTGATGCACTTGATCAACTTCGGCCATACGCTCCTGCAATTCCAGAATGTCCATGGAAAGCGCCGTCATTCGTTTTCGGTAGAAATCTGCCAGTGCCTCCACTTCGGCACTTATCTTGACTGTTGTCTTATCACTGAGCTTCCCATTTTCTGTTATCAGTTTCTGCTCTCCCTGTAAAGTAGCGATATTTGCTTGCAGCACCTTTCGCTCACGACTCGTGATCTTCAAGCTGTCTTGCAAGCTATCATAAGTCGCATTGGCTTCTTCTTCAATCAAGTAATCATTGACCCGGCTCACGGAGATCAGCTCGACATCCGGGCCCAGATCAATTTGCCAGCTATCCTCAACAAGAAAGGAAGAAAGGTTTGTAAGTACCAATTCCGAGTTACCTTGCTGGATGTCTACTGATGCAGTCCTGTTAACCTGGGCTCCTTTCTGATAGACGGTGACTGCTTGGATTTCTGATTCACAGGATAAGGTTTCGGCTATGCTGCGTGCCGATAGCAGAAATACTAAGAATAGGAAGATTCCCTTTTGAAGAGTCATAGAGATGGCTTTAATTAACGATCGTTTCGCCTATAATGCCATACTGAAGAAAAAGGAACAGTTTGTCATGAAGTTTTTTTTGTCGAATATTGCCTCAGAATGAAAGATAGCCATCGTAATCTCTTTGTTGCTTCTGCACTGTTTTATACAGTCCTGACGATACTATCCTCCGCTATCCCCTTCTTTTGGGACAATATCCTTCTTGGTAGCCAGTTTGCTCATCACTTTTACGACACCGGCTTCAGCAAGCTCATACCTCCACCTTCTGTCGACTGTGGGCATCCGCTCGGCTATGGCATCTACCTCGCCACCTGCTGGTCCTTGTTTGGAAAAACACTGGCCGTGAGTCACTGGGCAATATGGCCCTTTTTGATGCTCTTATCCTGGTACTACATCAAAACGGCCAGCTACTTCTTTGAAGGTAAATGGCTCTGGCTAGCTGTCCTATTCTTGTGGATAGAACCAACCGTCCTGACTCAATGTGTTTTGGCTACTTCGGATGTGGTGCTTCTTGCCTTCACCTTCGGAGCCATACAGGCCATCCTTTACCGCAAACGAAAACTGCTCTTGCTGATGATCCTCGGTCTGGCTGTAGTCAGCCTGCGCGGAATTTACTGGGCACTGCTGCTCTATGTGATCGACATTTTTGTTTATCTGCTGCGAGACCGAAAGATCGATCTGGTGGATATTGCAAAGTTGATTCTTCCTTATCTTCCTGCAGCAGTTGTCACCATTGCCTATTATGCTTACCACTACCATCAAACAGGCTGGCTAGTCCAGCAGACAGACAGTATTTGGTCGCATCACTATGGGCTGGTTTGGGAGAGCTATTACCATTTCAAACGTACCCAGTTCCTGCTATGGCGATTCGCCGACATGGGGCGTCTTTTTGTTTGGATAGCCGCAGGGTTGTCCATGCTGGCATTCCTGATACGGAAAGAAAAGCCTGGTCAACAGCAAGTGCTGCTTTTGGCCTTTTTTGCCATCCCTTTTCTGCTCTTCTGCATGCCTTTGATTCCGCAGAAGGCCCCGATCATGCATCGCTATTTCATGTTTCAATATCTGGTCTTGGGCTTGTTGACGCTTGCTGTGCTGACCCAGCTGAGAAAAAAATGGCTGACTAGGCTCTGCATTTTCATGATGTGTGCCGGACAGCTCTCTGGTCATCTCTGGTGCTACCCGGATCGCTTTGGAATGGGTTGGGATGCCACATTGGGACATCTGCCCTACCATTCCCTAAAGGAGCAGATGCTGGAATATCTGGATCAGGAGCAAATCTACAGGGTGGATATTGCAACTGCCTATCCCCTTCTGGAAACTGGAGAAACCACAGATCTCAATGGAGACCTGCGACGCATGATTCCCTTTAGAAGCAAAAAGATGAAGGAATATCGATACATCCTACAAAGCAATATCAACAACGACTTTCACATTACTACCTTGGAGCAGATTCGCAGGCAATGGATACTTGAGAAGGAGTTTAGCAGCTATCCGGTCTACATCAATTTATGGAGAAATCCGGACTTTGTTGCTGAGGGGGAATAGTTTTGGTGGTGCAGAGTGTATTGTTTGCTATGTGGTGCTTTGGCGTGTTTTGTGTCGTATATGGTTTATGGTTGCCTAGTGGCCCAGCTTGACCTCCGGTCAAGTCTGAAATCTAAATAGCAGACGTGGTGGAAGTAGCAATACTGATGGCAATACGAAGCAAGAATCTTACTGCAATCTTCTCGTAGAGAAAGTTCACGAACTTTCTACCGAATGCAGGTGCTCGGACGACAGGATAATTTCTGAATTTTGAAGCTCGAGGAGCCAATCTCTTGCGGAGGCACTGCAGCCGTCTTTTCCCAAGCCCTCTACCTGGCAGACTTTACTCGTTCTCTTAGCTTGGGGTCCAACTGCAATGCCATTCTGAAATACTTCTGAGAACTGGTGGTGTCACCTTGCTTTAGAAAGACATTGCCAAGATTGGAGAAGGCTTTGGCATAATCGGGCTTCAATTCAATGGCTTGCTGATATTCAGCCTTCGCCTTATCCAATTGATTGCTGCGAAGGTAGGCATTGCCTAGATTGTATCTAGCGGTTGGGTTTGCAGGATCGAGTGTCAGACTCTGTTGATAAGCCTTGGTGGCGGATTGGAGGTCCTTCATGGCATCATAAGTAAGGCCTAAATTCATGAAAGCCTTGGCATTCTGTGGGCTAACTTTAACCAGATTTTCAAGCAGTGTTTTGGAAACGGAAATATCGCCTTTCAGCCGCGCAGCATTTGCGAAACTCAGGATACTTTCTTCGGATTGTGGGTTCAGATTTACGGCCTCTTGAAAATAGGGAAGCGATGCAGCATACTTTTCCTGAGAGAACAAAGCCATTCCTAGATTGTGGAATCCTGCCGGATCATCCTTCTTGATTTTCACCAATTGTCGGAAGGTCTGCTCGGCTCCCCCGTAGTCCTTTTTCTCCATCTGTTCAGCGCCCAACTTATTTAGAGAGGCTGCGTCCAGACCTTTAGGCACTGGGGTCGACTTCTGCTTCCTTTCAGAAAACTTAGGAGAGAAGCTTCTAGAACTGCGCTTTGATTCCGCGTGATTGCCGGTGTTACTGATGAACATTACGCCGGCAAACAAGAAGGCTAGCAGCAGAAAGAAGTATAGGACTACCTTCCCAGATGATTTTGGTTGATTCGTCTCCTCAGTCATAGTTCAAAAGTAGTAAATGCACTAGAAAGGATAACCGATTGCCAGACTTAATGTCATATTCTGTGATCTCCAGGTTCCACTCAAGGGGTCTATATCCCGGAAAGTCCATCGACTGCCTTCTTCAAGGTATGGCTTGCGAATTGGGAAAGCCAAATCCCCTCGGATGATGAAATAGGTAAAATCCAGTCGCAGGCCAAAACCTGTACCTACGCCCATTTCAGCAAACAGGTTTTGTGCTTTGAATCTACCTTCTTCCGCATCTTTGTCAAGCATCCACACATTTCCGGCATCCAGAAAGACGGCTCCTTTAATATAGCTGAACACACCAAAACGATACTCCAAATTGGATTCAATTTTGAGCTCGCCCGTGTTCTCCAGTTCATTTTCGGGAACTGTGTTTCCAGGACCAATTCCACGCAAGCGAAAGCCCCTTACACTGTTAGGTCCACCGACAAAGAACTGTTTGAAGTAGGGCAACACGGTCGAGTTACCATAAGGCACTCCTACCCCGAGAGCGACACGACTCACCAGCGAGGTGCTAAAAGGGAGGATATTATAATATCGAAAATCCGCATTTAGTCTGGTGTATTGAGAGTAGTTGATACCCAAAATTTGCAACTTATCCTCCCCTGGTTTTATGGCAGCGTCAAGCAGACTCAGCGTGTTTCCCGCCAGTTCGAAATTACCCAAAAAGAACACAAAATTGCGATCAGTGTTAACGACGCGGTTGGTGTAGGTAAAGGTATAATTCCCTCCAATGATAAATTGATCTTCTATGGACTTTGCAAAGAGCGGGTTTTGTTGTTTTAGTGTATCAAATCGAATTTCGTCCGTTCGGAGCAGCTTGACAAAATTGAGCGAAATTGGAGTCAGAATATGACGTTTACGCTCAGATTCTTTCCAGTCGTATGCCAGAGACAAATTCGTTGAAGTCAGATCATAGTAATCAATTCTTCTCACATAATTCGAAGAAACTGCGATCTGGGTACTCGGTTTGAAGTAACGGCTGACATTCTTGACTTGAAATGGAAGCAGGAACTTGGGAAAAATCAATGAAGCTTGACCTGTGACATCGATTGTGTTGATGAAATCTGTAGTCGAGATGCGATCGAATTGTACCCCGCCGAAGAGATCCAAATGAAACTGCTCGGCTTTCTTGAATACGTTTCTGTTTTTGTAGTTGAAACTGAGAGCGGTACCGATGAAACCATTTCCAAAGTAGCGTTCAGATTTATTGTCAACTTCAACTTCGGCGGCCATTTGCATTCGCTTGCTTGGCGTTAAGAAAATGAAACAATCCAACTCATAGTCCCCCACTTCTTTGTAGCGAATGTCTACAAAACGAAAGGCATCCAGCGCAAGCAAATGGCTGAGTGTGTATTCATGGTGCTTCTTGGAGTACAACGAACCAGGACGAATGAGCAGAAAGTCGTCAAATAGCTTGGGCTTAAATAGTTGCTTGCCACTTTGCAAGACAATGTAATCCTTGTAGAAAAGCGTATCCGTAATCCCTCCTATTTCGTCTTCCTTTCTCCCAGGAACAATGAACACTTTATTGATGGCATGAACGCGGTGAAGCGTGTCAGACTTGTCTTCTTTGCCCTCAGGCTGATTGTGTCGAAGATAGATATCAATCGTCCTGTCGGTCTTGCTACTATCAAGATCAAAGTAGATGTAGTTCTTGTTGTAAGAATAATATCCGCGGTCATTCATCCATCTTGCAATTCGTCCCCGCTCGCCGCTCAGCATACCCGTATCAAACTGCTTACCTTCTTCCAACAGACTCTCGTGTTTGGATTGCAAGAGCATTTGAGTGGAGCTGGTCCCATCTTCGGGCCAAAAGACCTTGTCAATTATATACGGGCGATTTAGGGTGACTGTATAGGTGGTTTCCGCTTTTTTGTCCATCACCCGAGTCTCATAATCGACCTCAGCATAGAAAAAACCTTTGCGAAAGAGCTTCTTCTCGAGTTTCTCTGCGGAGGCTTCCAGCTGAGAACTGTCCAGCAAGGCTGGCTTCTCACCGATATGCTCTTTGATCCAGCCCCCGATACCATTTTGATGCTTTTGGGTTCTATTGTAGACCCACAGATTCCATTTCCAAAGGCCCATGACCTTTCTATTTGGCTTAGGATAGGTGGATCTTTTTAGGTCTCCTTTGAGGCCTTTTAGATTGTCGCTGTGTTGTTCATCTGTGACAACAATTTCCGTATCATTATACAAGAGTTCATCCTTTTGCAAGAATTTGGTATTCGAGCAGGAAAACCAAAGCGATGAAAGGCAAAGTATAAGTATGTTTACGGAAATATTTCTCAATGGTCGCTATTTCACAAAGCCAGCAAAAACTGGCTCAATCCCTCAAATTAAAGAAATACAGACAAAAGCACGGCTTGTTTTTGGCTGAAGGTGCTAAAATTGTACAGGAACTACTGCATAGTTCTTACCAGATCAAGCACCTCTACGCTACTGCTGACTGGATTGCCCAAAATGAAGCCGAAATCCATAGCAAAGATGTTGAAATTCAACTTGTAAACGAAAGAGAGCTCAAAAAGGTGTCGCAATTGAGCACAGCCAATGCTGCAGTTGCCCTTGTGCACATAAAAACAGAAGAACTGCCCGAAACGTGCAGCGGCAAGACGCTGCTTTTAGACGGTCTGCAAGATCCCGGTAACTTAGGGACGATCATTAGAATAGCAGATTGGTTCGGAATTGACCGAATTATCGGATCGCCTACCTCAGCTGACCCATTTCAGCCGAAGGTGGTGCAAGCCAGTATGGGTAGTGTACTTCGGATCAAATATCATCGTCAAGAGCTAGCACCTGTCATTGAGTTCCACCCTCAGTTGAGCACCTTTGCCGCTGACCTCGATGGTAGCTCCATCTATGAGTACGAATTTCCAATTGATGGTCAGGGAATGATGTTGATTGGCAACGAATCCAAAGGGGTAAGTGAGGAGATGCGTAGCTTGGTAAAGGATAGAATCACAATTCCTGGCAAGGGTAGAGCTGAATCACTGAATGCAGGGATTGCCACGGGGATTGTCTGTGCTTTTTGGTGTCGATGAGGCTGCCTTATTTTAACCACAAAAGAGCACAAAGGTTTTACACAAAAGGGCACAAAAGGGCTCTTAATGAGCTACAATAGCACTAGTGCCACTTGAGATTTCGTAGGCGAGTCTGAGGGTTGCGGATCAGGAGGCTATCTCTTTCATGATCCCAGAAAAAGACCTTGAGCTGGCTATGTTCATCAAAGAGGATATCCTTCTCTGAAGGAATTTGAAAGGCAAAATGTACGGGATAGAACTGTAGGCTATCCGGAAGCCAAATCCGAAGTCGGCTACTTTGCCAGTTTAGAGGCTTCCCAAATCGCTCGATTACAAATCCAAGCTCACAGGCTGGAGGATGACTTCGAAGATTTTGTACTTCTAATTGAAATTCCAGTGTGCTATTCGGCATCAAAGAATCCCCTGCAAAGCTACGATAGAAGCGAGGTAAATCTCGTTGGGCCGCAAGTAAACCAGTACCCTGAGGCAGGCCTTGTTCCGCGTGCACTGCTAGTTTCCAATCTCGGGTGCGCCCTGTCTTTTGATCTTTTGACTGCCATAAGAATGGACTCTCGTGCTGTTCT
>JAHDDV010000216.1:0-6985 GCA_020629205.1 Chitinophagales bacterium
CTGGAAGGAGTCGACTATTCAGTTGATTACAACCTCGGTCGTGTGACGATTATCAATGAGGCATACATTAATTCGGCTGTACCTGTCAATGTAGGTTTTGAAGATCCTTCCCTCTTTGGTTTGCAATTTAAGACCATGATTGGGGCCAGGGCGGATTATCTGGTCAATAGCAATTTCAATCTGGGGGCTACTTATATGCATTTATCCCAGCGACCATATTCCTATAAGACAAACTACGGAGACGACCCCATCTCCAACCGAATGCTCGGTGTAGATGGTAACTACTTTAGGGAGTCGCAGTTTCTAACCAAGATGGTCGATAAGATTCCAGGCTTGGATACCAAAGAACCATCCTCAGTGACGGCAGCATTCGAAGGGGCCACTTTTATCCCCGGTCACGCTAAAGCAATTGACCTTGATGGAGGAACTGTTTTTGTAGATGACTTTGAGGGGGCGGAGAATGACATCTTCCTCTACACGCCGGCAAATGTATGGTCTCTATCCTCGACGCCGAGGAGTGAACGCTTTCCGGAGGCAGCCCTCAACAATGATCTCGCCTATAACTATAATAGAGCGAGGATGAGCTGGTATACCATCCAGCAATTGAGAAATTCAAATGTTAGCTCAAGTGCCTTAGGTAATAATCACTATACACGTTTAGTATATGAGCGAGAAATATTCCCGCTTCGACAATCAAATAATACAGGTGGACCCACCAACCCCTTGATGCAAGTTTTTGACCTGGCTTATTTCCCTGAGGATCGTGGCCCATACAACTATGAAACAACGGGTTCTGCCTATTCTGCAGGACTTGATCCGGCGACGGGAAAGTTGAACAGCCCTGAGACCAGATGGGGAGGGATTCAAAGAGCCTTGGACTACAATGACTTCGAGCAAGCCAATATCGAGTTTATTGAGTTTTGGATGTTGGATCCCTTTATCGAAAATCAAAATAACGAAGGGGAACTTTTCATCAATCTCGGAACGGTATCAGAAGACATCCTGAAAGATAGTCGAAAATTCCACGAGAATGGTCTTCCAACTCCAGGCCAACCAAGCGTAAACCTTATTGAAACTGAATGGGGGCGAGTGCCAATCAGTCCACAAATTACACAGGGCTTTGGAGCTGATCTCGATGCAAGGGAGCTACAAGATGTCGGCTTCGATGGCTTGAATGATGAAGGAGAAGCAGGAAAGTTCTCTCCATATGTGGAATGGGTAAGTGGAGCTGTAGCAAACCCAGACTTTGTCTCTAGTGTATTCAATGACCCATCAGGAGACAATTACCTGCACTATAGTGATTTTGTTGAAAACGAAGGCGATAGTGCCCTCGAGAAATTCAAGGCCTATGGAAATCCAGAAGGCAACGCAGAGATTAGCACTTCCAGTCAGAATATCAGTACGGCTTTTGGTACGAGACCAGACTCGGAGGATTTGAACTTTGACAACAATCTGGAAGAGTCAGAGGCTTATTTTGAATATCGTATCCCGCTTTCAAGAGATGAATTGAACCCTGACCTTAACTCCTATATCAAGGAGGTTGTGACGGTTTCGGGAGAGGATATTGATGGCGTCTCAGAAGATGCAACCTGGTACCAGTTTAGAATTCCGATACGTGAGTTTACGGGAAGACAAGGAGACATAAGCGATTTCCGTTCGATGCAGTTTATTCGTCTGTATATGACGGGCTTTGCTGATCCTGTAGTCCTGCGATTCGCCAGACTCAATCTGGTACGAAATCAATGGAGACGATACCTATACTCCATACGAGAGGAAGGAGAATACCTTCCGAGCGATAATGGCGAAAACATCTTTTTCAATGTTTCAGCTGTGAGTTTGGAAGAAAATGGAAGCCGCTATGTGCTGCCACCTGGCGTAAATCAGGAACGTGCATTTGGAGGCTACAATAACTTCCTGCAAAATGAGCAATCCTTGGCACTTGAAGTCTGCGACCTTCCGGATGGTGAATCCAAAGCAGTATATAAACGGCTTGATATGGACCTCCGGCATTTTGGAAAGCTCAAGATGTTTGCCCATGCCGAAGTCCTGAAGGATGACCCAGTCGGTTATGATGATGGTGACATTACTGCTTTCATTCGATTGGGGGATGACTTTATTGGAAATTACTACGAGTATGAGATTCCTTTGAAAAAAAGTGATATCGATGCAGGGCTCGTGGCCGAAGAAGTTTGGCCGATTGAAAACAACTTTGAAGTAGATCTCGAACAATTGGTCTGGTTGAAGATGAAGCGAAATCGACAGGTCTCACTGATCAACAACCTATCCTATGATGATCCCTATATCCAGCCGGTCTATGCAACTGAAGATAGTACCGAAGTGATCGCGCGAATTTCTATCGTTGGTAGTCCAACCCTCGGACGAGTCAAACAAGCCATGCTGGGAATTAGAAACCCTAAGCGAAATTCTCGAACTGTTGATACGGATGATGGCCTTCCAAAATGTGCTGAAGTATGGTTCAATGAGCTTCGTTTGACCGACTTTGATGAGAGTGGCGGTAGCGCCGCTTTAGCAAGAGTGGATGTGAAACTGGCTGACTTTGGGTCGGTCAACGTAGCAGGTAACATGCACACCACCGGCTTTGGTACCCTGGAGCAAAGAGTGACCGAGCGTTACAATGATGACTTCTACGAATGGGGAGCAACAGGAGCCTTCGAAATGGGTAAATTCTTTGGCCAGGAATCTGGCGTGAAATTGCCTTTGTTGGCAGGTTACACCAATTCGGTGAGTACACCGGAATACGATCCCTATGACACAGATGTGCCAATGGATAGACTCCTGGATTCCCTGCGAGCCTACTATCCGGAAAAAGCTAAAGACACGGTCAGAAATGCCAAAAAGATTCGACAGACGCGTCTAACCAATAAATCAATAAACGTAACCAATGCCCAGGTGCTAGGTAAGGATCCTTCAAAGAAGAAGCGAATCTACAGCCCGCAAAACCTGAACGCAACCTACGCCTACAATCAAAAAGAATACAGTGATCACTTGATCGAAAGCGAAAAACTGACCAGCCACCTCGGTATCCTGGGGTACAACTTCTCCAATAGGGCCAACTACATTATGCCCTTCAAGAAGATGTTTAAATCCAAAAGCAAATACCTGCGGCTGATCAAAGATTTCAATTTCAATCTGGTGCCCTCCAATATCAATTGGACCACCAAGTTGGAAACGCAAGACGGTGCCTTGCAACTCCGACAGTTACTCAACGACCCATATGCCATTGAGCCCTCGTATTTCAAGAATTATACCTGGGATTTCAACTATGGATTCAAACACGACCTGACGAAGAGTATCAAGCTGGACTTCAATTCGGCTTACTCTTCACGGATCGATACTTTTGCTTCTAAGTACAGCTGGGATCTTCACAAGGATTACAACAGTCGCCCGGTTGCCTATGATCAGACGGCCAACATCAGCTACAATGTGCCGATCAATAAGCTGCCATTCCTCGACTGGACCACCTTGCGTGTTCGATACGGAACAGGATATAGATGGACTGCCGGCTCAGTTTACATGGCTGATAGTCTCGGACACTTTATCGGAAACGATCAGAACATTCAAGTCAACGCTGATCTGAATCTGAATAACCTCTATAACAAATCTAAGTTCTTAAAGAAAGTTGGCGGAAGGGGAGGAAGCTCTCCGGCAAGACCAAAGAAAAAAGATCCTAAGGCAGCCACTCCTGATCCAGATAAACCAGAGAAGAAAAACAAGAACGGAGTGAGCCCGATGACAAAGCTCTTGCTCCGTCCATTGATCTCGGTGAAGCGACTATCGCTCTCCTTTAGAGAGACCAACAGGACAGACATACCGGGCTTCATGTTTGCTCCTACGCCGCTCTTAGGAAACAACTGGTGGGACGATGCATCGCCAGGTGGGGATATTATGCCATTCACCTTCGGTATGCAGCCCGATAAGGAATGGTTCTACCAAAAAATCAATGATCCTGATCCCTCTCGAAGATGGATCTCCGACAATATTCTCCTCAACGAAAAAGTGAGGCAAAGCAGGCAGTTTAGCTTCACCGCAAAAGCCGATATCGAACCAGCAAAGGACCTGAAGATAAACCTAAACATGGATGCCACTTTTGGAACTGAAGAAACCTTCTATTTCAAAACCGACTCCAGCAATCTCTTCAATATCCTCGCACCCTACTTTGGGGGTAACTACTCCGTAAGTTATCTACCTATTAGAACAGCATTTGCGGGCACTGAACTGCTCACTGTACCGAATCTCGAAGATGGACTAGATACCCTCTATGTACCTTCAGCATTGTACCAGTTTAAGGATATCTTCAGAGAGCAGGTATCACAAATTCAGGGGAGTCTAAATTCTACCAGTCAGGGCGATTATTTCTCGCCAAATGATACCATGGTAAACAATGCTATTGCATCAGGGGAATGGGACTACCTCGAAGGATATGGTCCTTATTCGCAGGATGTCATTCTGCCAGCTTTTATCGCAGCTTATTCAGGTCGGGATAATGCTGATGAGGACTTTGTAGAACGATTCAACAACTATCCAATTTACAAGTGGGTGACACCTCTACCGAATTGGCAAGTGACTTATACGGGCTTGAGCAAGATACCTGCTTTCAAAAAAGTATTTAGGTCGGTGAAGCTTTCCCATGGCTATACTTCGAAATTTAGCATCAGCAATTTTGCTTCAAATCCAGACTTTGACTTCGCAGCCAATCCTTCGCCGGAAATACAGGAAAACCAACACTTCCCGGATGAGTTCTACGGTTTCTATCCGGGTACGCTAAACGGAGATTTCAATTATTTCTCCTATTACAGAATACCCAACATTACGATCTCCGAAAACTTTGCTCCACTGATTGGTGTAGACTTGGCCTGGGAAAATGGCCTCACAACCAGACTGGACTACAAGAAGAATCGAAGTGTATCCCTGAGCTTGACCAACTATCAGGTGATTGAAAACAGCGGGGAGGAAATCACCATCGATCTTGGCTACAAACACACCGGCGGTCTTTACCTGCCAATTAAAGCCAAAGGAGAGAAGATTCATCTACCGAATGACCTAAACTTCAAGTTCGCCTTCTCGCTAAGAGAAGATGTCACCACCAATTATTACATCGCTAGAAATGAGTTTCAGGATACCGGAGGGATGAAGACCATTCGAATCAACCCGGAAGTCGATTACGAAGTCAATGAACAAATAAGGGTTTCCCTCTTCTACGAACAGACTAGAAACATACCGAAGATTACCACCTCCTATCCAACGTCAAATTCTCGTGGAGGGGTGAAAGTAACCTTCTCGCTCGCGCCATAATGTTAAACGAAGCTATTCAAACCAGATGAATCTACCGAAGGAACTGAAATACACACAGGAACACGAATGGATCAAAGTCGAGGGCGACCTCTTGATCATCGGTATTACAGACTTTGCTCAGGGAGAACTAGGAGACATCGTATATGTCGATATTGAGAGTCTGGATGAGTTTTTGGAAGCAGATGCCGTTTTTGGTACCGTTGAGGCCGTCAAGACAGTATCTGACCTCTTTATGCCACTGGCTGGCACCGTAGTGGAAAAGAACGATGAGCTGGAAGATCAACCAGAACTAATCAATAGCGATCCTTACGAGAAAGGTTGGATAATCAAAGTGAAGCCAAATAACATGGATGATTACCAGTCCCTCTTAAGCGCAGAACAATACCAGGAAAAGATTGGCTAGCATAGGTCTCAAACAATATAAATACCGAATCACCGCAACGCTGTGGTTCATAACCGTATTCATCGCCTCGGTGATAAGGGTCCCACAAGTACCGACCTACAACATTTTTGCACCAGATAAGTTGGTGCACTTCACTTTTTACTGTCTTTTTACACTTCTGCTACTGCTGGCCATTAGGGAAGCTAATCCCGCCACTAGCCTGACGAAAAGGGACTTTAGTTTAGCTATTTTTTTGTCGTTTTTAGCGGGATTTGTCATTGAGATCATCCAAGGCAGCCTTTTGGCCTATCGCAGTTTTGACGTGTTGGATTTAATTGCTAATATTATAGGCATATTTGTGGGCGCTGTCATTGGCAGACTCCTATTTACTGGAGATTAATATCAGTATATGATTGGAAGGATTGTTTTTATTGTAGTATGTGCAGTTTTGGCGATAGCCGGAGCTTACACAGGCTATTGGCCGATTACCGGCCTCTTTGGAGGGATGCTCGCAGCCTTTCTCCTCTTCTTTGGTCTTTTCTCTATGCGAAGCGAAGACAAGATCATCGAAGCAAATACCAACAATGGCAACAGTGCCCGGTACTTCATTAAAAAGTATCAGGAAGCTGATGTGGACAAAATGAAGTCTAGCTTATCGCTAGCTGGTTTGGCCATTTCCCTGGGTTTTGTATTGCTTACTTTCAACTGGGCAAGCCAGCCAGAAGAGGTAGCTGATTTAGGGGTACTGGTGATACCTGAAGACCTGGAAGTATTGCCACCGCCGTCTGTTCAGAAGCCACCACCACCTCCCCCTCCTCCGCCACCACCAAAATTGGAAGTAGTGGATGATGAAGAGGTACTGGAAGAAGAACCTGAGATCGCTGAGGTAGAAGCCGATGAAGAAACCGAGTTCGAGGTTCAAGAGATCGAAGAGGTAGCTGAAATCATGGTTGAGGAAGAAGAAGAGGAAGAAGTAATCGAAGAGCCTCAGATCTTCCAAATTGTGGAGGAAATGCCTTCATATCCAGGTGGAGAAGCCGAAATGATGAAATTTATCTACGGTAAGATCAAATACCCACCAATCGCAAGAGAAAACAATATCGAAGGCCTCGTAGTAGTATCCTTCGTAGTCTACGAAGATGGCTCCATTAAAGACATGCAGGTACGTCGTGATATCGGCGGTGGCTGCGGTGAAGAAGCCATGAGAGTAGTAAAACAAATGCCCAAGTGGAAGCCAGGTAAACAGAGAGGTAAGGCAGTACGCGTAAGCTACAACCTTCCGATTCGATT
>JAHDDV010000216.1:7085-9661 GCA_020629205.1 Chitinophagales bacterium
TGAAAGCCCTCCAAAATTATTTTTGGAGGGCTTTTTTTATCCCCATTACCCAAAAAATACAGCACTATACCGCCTTTCTTCGCGTTGTACCATCAGATGATTCCGAATTTTCAGATTATTGCCATAAATGGAATAATTTTGGAGTTCATTTTGAATCCTCCTAGTAGAATTAAGTACACAGCAATGAAAAAGCTCCTTTTATTATCCTTCTCCTTCATACTCCTCAGCATCTGCTGCTTTGCACAAGGCAATCAAGACCTACGCCTGGCCCAGCAATACTATTCGAAAGGAGAGTTCGAAAAGGCAGCTATCCTGTACAAAAAGCTCTACGAAGCACAGGAAACCAACAACTACTACTATCGAAATTACCTGAAGACCCTCACCGCACTAGATGACTTCGAAGGAGCTGAAAAGCTGGTCAAGCGCTTCATGAAGAAGAGCAAAGGCCGAAACAATGCCTCATCACTCGTTGATATGGGTTTTATCTATCGCCAACAAGAGCGCGATGAAGATGCCGAAGCCCAATTCGAAAAGGCGCTAAAGTCTAATCCAACCGAACTTAACGCCATCAAGAATCTGGCAAATACCTTCAACGGCATTCAGGAATACGACTACGCCATCGCTGTCTACGAAAAAGGCAAGAAGACCATCAAAGATCCAAATGCCTTCAGCTACGAGCTGGCACTTGCCTACAAGAGAAAAGGCGACTTCCCAAATATGATCACCGCATATCTCGATTATGCCACGCTAGACCCTTCGCGCATCCAGACGGTAAAGAACGCTTTTATGCCCCTTATCAAGGACGAAGCAAATCAAGACGAACTACAATCACAACTCTATAAGCGCATACAGCAGGATCCAGAAGAGACCGTCTACCCGGAAATGCTCACCTGGTATTTCATCACACAGAAAGACTATGAATCCGCCTACGTGCAGGTCAAAGCACTCGATAAAAGGCTCAACGAAGATGGCAGTCGGGTTTTCAATCTCGCCCGATCAGCCGCCAGAGAAGAACAGTACGATGCCGCCATTGATGCCTACGAATATGTCGCCTCCAAAGGAGAAGACAATGCCTATTTCATGTCCGCCAAAAAAGAGCTGTTACAAGTACGCAAGACAAAAATCACCAAGACCCCGGACTATACACAAGAAGATCTGGAAGGCTTGAAAGGAGATTACACCGACTTCATTTCGATCTACGGAAAGTCCCCCGCCACTGCACAGCCCATCCGCGAATTGGCCTCCCTGCATGCGCTCTACTTCCACGATCTGCCGACTGCTACTGGCCTACTCGAAGAGGTGCTTGAAATGCCCTCGGTAGACAAAACCGAAATGGCTTACTGCAAGCTCGATCTAGGCGATTACTACCTCATGGACAATGAAGTCTGGGAGTCCACTTTGCTCTACTCGCAAGTAGATAAAGCCTTCAAAGAAGACATACTAGGAGAGGAGGCAAGGTTCAAAAATGCCAAGTTATCCTATTTCCGGGGTGACTTCGATTGGTCGCAGTCGCAGCTCGATGTACTCAAAGCATCTACCTCAGAACTGATCGCCAACGACGCCCTCGAACTGTCCGTATTTATCACAGACAACCTTGGCCTCGATACGACGACCACTCCAATGGAGATGTATGCAAGAGCCGATCTATTACGCTTCCAAAATCGTATTCCGGAATCTCTGGGCACCCTCGATTCTATCGATCGGTCTTATCCCGGCCACGCCCTCTCAGATGATATTCTGCACACCCGCGCTCAGATCAAAATGACTCAGCGAGACTATCCGCAAGCCGTCGCCTATTTTGAGGAAATTCTCCAGCGCTACAGCGATGATCTGCTTTTTGATGATTCCCTTTTCCACCTGGGTACCATCTATCAGTACCACCTTAAAGACGAAGAAAAAGCCAAAGCATTCTACGAGCAGCTAATCCTCGAACAAACAGGAAGTCTCTACACCGTCGAAGCCCGAAAGCGCTTCCGCAAGCTACGAGGCGATCAGTTAGAGTAAGCCAAAGAGGCTATATCACCTCCATCACCGTCCGAAAACTCACATACTTTCCATCCCATTCTGCCTTGTGCCGCTTCTGCAACTCAGGGCCATGGATGTGTACGTACCGGTGATAATTATCCAGCGTCTTACTCACATACTGAACACTAAAAGTCACCCCATCCGATTCATCCTGCCCAAGTATCCGACACATCCGATAACTATCAAACATCTCCGTATTCATCACCTCCGGCACATGCGTCTCCTTCATCCATTTGATCCAGTCCTCGTGACTATCCACGTCCACCTTTACCGTTACATTATATACAATCATCGCTTCCCTTTTTACCGCAAAGGTAATCCATGATTTCTGAATCCAAATGAATCTCGATCCCGTATATCAACCATAATAATTTTTAGGAGCGCAACAGTACAGCGCGCGCTGGCAGATTACCTGCTATCCGTTCCAATGGAGCTCCCCTTCGCTGCTGTCTGCATCCACTGCTGGCGTCTCTCCGCTTTGCTCCGAGCCACCATCAGTGGCGCATACAGCGCGCTCAGTGCAGCTCCATTTCCTCTTCTATCAGGGCTAT
>JAHDDV010000217.1 GCA_020629205.1 Chitinophagales bacterium
CTAGTGCCCAAGGCACTAAGAAGTCACTTGGGCGATAAATCCTCGTCTTGAAGAGTAGAGATAAGTTTGGGTGAATCATGCTAACACTTAAAAGCCCAAAAAATGCTACTTTAGCTATAGATCTGGCACCAATGTCTGGAGCTCAGGTACTTACTTTCAGATTTCAGAGCAACCAAGTCGAATTTTTGCGGGCACACAGAGGGAGCCCAATTGTTATGAAGCCAATTTGTCGATCAATAATTAAGGTGCTGGAGTATTTCCAGATTTTTCAATATCCACTGAAGAAAGAGGAAATTGAGCGCTTTCTGGATTGCGAGCCTGATCAGGATTTGCAAGGGGCATTGGATGAATTGATCGCAGAGCAGAAGATTTTTGCCTTAGGGGCTTATTATGCGGTTGTTCCAGACAGCTCAATTGTGCCACGCCGGGAAGAAGGCAATCGAATCGCCGTAAAGAAGATGAAAAAAGCTTCCTGGATGGCTAAGTTGATCAGCAAATTCCCGTTTGTCAGGGGAGTTATGGTATCAGGTTCACTATCCAAGGGCTACATGGAAGAAGATTCTGATGTAGACTATTTTATCGTCACAAAGACCGGACGGCTGTGGGTCTCCCGCACACTGCTCATTCTATTCAAGAAGATTGTCTTGCTCAATTCGCGAAAGTACTTTTGTGTAAATTATTTTGTGGACGAGGAGCATTTAGACATCGAAGAGAAAAACCTTTTCACCGCTACGGAGTTGGTTACTTTGTTGCCTTTGTATGGCAAACAGCAATATGATGATCTGGTTGCCAACAACCAATGGGCATGGGAATATTATCCTCAACATCCGGTTCAAGACAAAAGTCAGATGTTCGAAAATCGAATGTCGCCTTTAAAGAGCCTTGCCGAGTTTTTGATGTCAGGGACTTTCGGTTGCAAATTGGATGCCTATTGCATGAAGAAAACCGTGGCCTTCTGGAAGCGTAAATTTCCGGAGATGGAGCACAAGACATTTGATTTGACCTTGAAGTCCCGACCCTATGTGTCGAAGCATCACCCGCAGAATTTTCAACAGAAAGTGCTGGACCGGCTGGAAGAGAGAATGAATCATTATGATCAGCAAGTACAAGAGATGATCCGCTTGCGGAGTTTATAGCTTATTATGAGATAAAGTATGAAGAAGGTACTGTTTACACACTCTTACTTTTATCGTTTCGACGAAAAGCAATGGGAGACCAAAAAGCCATACCCTCCTTATGGGACCATGTATGCGGCCTCATTGATGCGCCAGGAAGGCTATGATGTGCGGCTCTTTGATGTGGCCTTTGAAAAAGATACCAGCAAACTTCCCGGCATACTGGAAGAATATCGGCCAGACTATCTGGTGATCTACGATGATGGCTTCAACTACCTGACGAAAATGTGCCTCACCCGTATGCGGGAGGCTGCTTTTGAAATGAGCCGTCTGGCCCGCCAGTCAAATTGCAAAGTGATTGTCTGTAGTTCTGATTCTACTGACCACTTTCAGGAATACCTGGACCATGATGCGGACTTCATCATTCTGGGAGAAGGTGAGCTCACCTTGAAAGAGCTGATCCACGAGCTTGATCACAGCAATACCAACTATGAAACTATCATGGGCATTGCTTTTCTACGTGATGGTGAGGCAACCAAAACCCTCAAACGACCGGTGCTACGACAACTGGATGAACTACCCGACCCAGCATGGGATCTGGTAGACCTAAAGCCTTACAAGCAGATGTGGCAACATCATGGCTACTTTTCCCTCAATATGGCCACCACTCGTGGCTGCCCCTACAAATGCAATTGGTGCGCCAAGCCCATTTATGGCAATCGCTATAACTCGCGAAGCCCCAAACGGGTGGCGGATGAGATCAAGATGCTCGTGGAGCAGTATGGAGCGGAACACTTTTGGATGGCCGATGATATCTTTGGACTCAAGCCCGGCTGGGTACAACAATTCCGTGATGAACTAAAAAGCCTCAACCTGAAAATCAATTACAAGATTCAATCAAGGGCAGATCTGCTGCTGAAAGAAGACAGCATCGACGCACTTGTCGAGTCGGGCCTTGAAGAAGTCTGGATCGGTGCTGAATCCGGCTCGCAGAAGATTCTGGATGCCATGGACAAAGGCACCACGATTGAGCAAATCTATGAAGCCACCAAACTGCTCAAGAGAAAAGGTGTACGTGTAGCATTCTTTTTACAGTTTGGCTACCTCGGCGAGACCTATGAAGAAATCGAAATGACCATGCAAATGGTGAGAGATCTCTTGCCGGATGAAATTGGTATTTCTGTATCCTACCCGCTTCCCGGTACTGGCTTCTATGAAAAGGTCAAAGAGACATTCAAAAGCAAGCAGAACTGGGAGCATTCCAATGACCTCGACATGATGTTTGAGGGGACCTATGGGAAAGAGTTTTACCGTCAGTTACATAAGTACGTTCACAAGGAGTTTAGAAAGCATCTTGGTTATCAAAAAATCAAGCAAGTGATGAGTGCTCCCTTTTCTTCTGGAAAGAGGGACTGGCGATCTGCGCTAGCTACGGCGTATTATGTTCCGATGGCGCATATTGAATCTAGAAAACTAAAAAAGCTGGAGGCAAATACGAGTGGCACAGGCATTTGACAATTACGCCCTTTCCTATGATCAGGAATTCACCGATTCGCAGATCGGCATGGCGCAGCGTGCGCGTGTATGGCAATATCTGGACCAGCTCAAGCAAAGGCTCGATTTCACGCAGGTGCTCGAACTTAATTGTGGCACTGGAGCGGATGCCCGCTACTTTTTAGAGCAAGGCTGCAGCATTCTCGCTACAGACATTTCCCCACAAATGGTCGCAGCAGCCGCACGCAAATGCAAAGGACTTTTGAATGGACGCTTCGCGACACTGCCAGCGCAAAAACTATATAAACTACGACAAGAAGAACCATTCGATCTGGTCTTTAGCAATTTTGGAGGTCTGAATTGCCTCTCTCCTGAAGAGCTGCAGAATATGAGTCAAGAGATGCATCAAATCACTAAGCCCGGAGCCGGCTTTGTAGCAGTCATCATGTCTCAGTGTTGTCCTTGGGAGAGTCTCTATTTTATGGCAAAGGGGCGATTCTCAGAGATGAAGCGACGCTGGAGCTCCCAGGCTGTGCAGGCCAATGTGGGCGCGGGCGATTTCCCAGTATGGTATTATTCACCTGCAAGGTTTGCCTCTTTTTTTGAGGATCACTTTAGCCTTGTAAAGCAAATGGGTGTGGGCATCAGTCTTCCTCCATCTTATCTGGAGCCACGTTTTGCAAAACGTCCAAAACTATTGGCTACCTTGAACCGCATGGAGCGGTCCCTAAGCCGTTTCCCAAAACTAGCCAGTATTGGCGACCACTATCTGATCCATCTAAAACGCAAAGATTGAAAGTACTGCTCACACATGCTTATTATCTCTCAGAAGACGAAAAGGAGCGGGAAATCATGCGACCCTATCCGCCATTGGGCATTCTTTACATATCCGCCTGGCTCGATCGCGAAAAAGTCCAAAACAAAATCTTTGATACGACCTTCAGCAATCCTGATTCCCTACATCAAGAGATCGACGATTATAAGCCCGATATCCTCGCCATCTACACCAATCTGATGACCAAGGTCAACGTTGTTCGGATGATGAAACGGGTCAAAGCTGCTTATCCCAATATCCGGATTGTATTAGGTGGCCCGGACCTACGCTACAATATTCATAACTATTTGGATGCAGGAGCCGATTTCCTTGTGATAGGAGAGGGGGAGCAGACCATGAGTGAATTGGCAAAGACCATCGAACTGGTCGAGAAGCCTAATTTCAAGCATATCAATGGCATCGCTTTCCGCGACGAAATGGGCATCATTCATCAAACACCCGAACGCACAAAAATTAAAAGCATCGATGAATTACCCTTCCCAAACAGAGCAGGTATCAATCTGAACCTCTACCTCGATGCCTGGAAAGAAAAGCACGGGATGAATGCCGTCAATGTCAGCACGCAGAGAGGCTGTCCCTACACCTGCAAATGGTGTAGCACTGCGGTCTATGGTCAGAGCTATCGTCGTCGCTCTCCACACTTGGTTGTAGATGAAATGTTGCAGCTTCGCGAGCAATACAATCCCGATTCCATCTGGTTTGTAGACGATGTTTTTACTGTCTCTCACAAGTGGATAAAAAACTTTGCTGATGAAGTGGAGGCTAGAAAAGCACAGACGCCATTCGAATGTATCACACGGGCAGATCGACTCAAGGAAGAGGTGATCCTCGATTTGAAAAGAGCAGGCGTCTTCCGTATTTGGATCGGGGCCGAGAGCGGTTCTCAGTCCGTCATTGATGCCATGGATCGAAGGGTAGATGTAAACAAGGTTCGCGAGATGATTCGGCTTACCCGCTCGCATGGCATTCAGGCCGGCACCTTTATCATGCTGGGCTATCCGGGCGAGACAGAAGAAGATATCGAAGAGACGATCCGTCACCTAAAGGAGAGCAATCCTGATCAGTTCACCATCACGGTTGCCTATCCCATCAAAGGCACCGGTCTGTACCAGCAGGTAGAGTCAGTCATGCTACCAAAGCTCCCCTGGGAAGAAAGCACCGATCGCCAGATCGAATTTCAAAGGACCTTCCCCAGAAAGTACTACGACTATGCCGTCCGCAGAGTGGTCAATGAAGTCAATTACCACAAATTGGTGCTGGAAAATAAGCAATACAGCAAGCGGGCATTGGCACTCAAGGTCAAGTTCGAATCCGCCAAGGTGGCTATGAAGTGGATTGCCAGAGGTGGCGAGGTTTCTGCTATGGATGCATAGTTGTAATCGAAGAAATTTTTGGGCGTGTCCCTCCGCCGTCAGGATGCAGCTGAAGGGCAAGGTGTAGGGCCAAGGCATGCCTTAGCCCTACACCTTGCCCTTCAGCCGCATCCTGCCAGCTCCGGGCCGGGCTATCCGCTCTCACTCACCTTGTGCACAGTGCTTCGGCTTATGCGCTCTGTAGTCTCTCCACTGCGTTCCGAGCCTCCATAGCACATGCCTCAGTCACTGTGCCCGGCGGCTCATACCGCTACTATCCCTCACGCATGCCCATTTTCAGGTGGAAGATCCATGCTCCTTTTCCTACCCTGATAATGTAGAGACGCACTGCATACGACTTGGCCTGCCTTTTGGTCTGCGTCTCCGGTTGCCTCTTCATCTCATCACCAAGCTATTTCTAATCACTTGCAAAACTCCCAGAAGAAATACAAAATTTCTTTTCTGTAATAGACTAAGAGAATCGTCCCACAGATATCTCAAAATATGGCTTGTCAGAGCCCAAGACAATAGCAGCATGCAATACAGTACTTTCTTTATGTGGCTTCTTTTGCCAATTTCTACCTTTGGACAATTTAGTGACACGCTATACTGCTATCAGAATGCAACATATCACAATGAGCTTATTGCAATGATTGATCTTGATAATGATGGTTTGCTGGATTGGCTTTTGCCGAATGGCTGGCGGAAAAACCTGGGAGACTTCACTTTTGATGAAGCGCTTTCATTGACTGATCAGAGCTATACATTCAATACCTTCCGTCCTGTCGACTTCAACCAAGATGGTGTAGTCGATTTGCTTGCCGATTATGATGCCGGTAACAGTGCAGTGACAGCATTGCTAACAAATGACGGCTCTCAGAATTTCTCGATCTCCGTGGAGTTTGTAGGAGAGATCGATGCCTATGTTGATTTCGACGATGATGGGCAAAAGGACATTATCACGAGTGCAACCAGCCTTGTTCCGGGACCGGCGGCAGATACTACGAGTATTTATTTCCATCGACGGAACGGGACGATTTTTGAAGAGGCAGTGGAATTGCTTAGCGCTACTGAAGTTAGTTACCTGCGGTTTATTGATGTGGATAGTGACGATGATCTGGATATCATTTTTGGCAAAAACAACTATATCAACTACCTGTTGTCCATGACAGTATATGAGAATGATGGAATGGTCTTCACTCCCTCGAGCCCAACATATGTTGGCGAGTGGCCCAGCTGGCCGCAAATAGGACATTTTGACTCAGACACGCAGGTCGATATAGCTTGGATTACAACACAAGGTGTGCAAGAAATCTATGTCTCAACCTCCCTTGGATTAGACGGTGAAGGAACACTACAGACTTTTCCCTCTCCTCTGCCTTCGAGCTTTTTGTATACAGGAAATACTTCGTTTATAGATATGAATGGTGATAACTTACGAGATTTCCTTACCTGGTCAGATGATTCCCTCAGAATTTTTGAAAATTTCCTTGGAGGAGGTTTTGTCCAGACTTATGTACATGGCTTTGATTCGGGATTGGCAGTTAAAAAGATCCAGGATTTCAGTGATGATGGCAGTCCTGATTTGCTTGTTGAAGATTATGGTCGTCAAATCTTCAAACTGGCAGTTCTGGACACGGAGGGATCCTTGGATTGGCATTTGCTTGCTTCAGATCCTATTGGTAAAATGTTAGACCTAAAGGCCCGCGATTTCGATGAAGATGGAGATCTTGATCTTGTGGTTTTGGCCAAGAGTTCAGGACTGGCCGTTTTTGAGAATACAGGAGATACTTTTGCTCATCCAAGAGTCCTCACTGATAGGCCAGATTGTGTAGCTTTTGGCTGCATTGATGCCAATGGTGATGGAAAAGAGGAGTTCTATCTTCTTGACTCAAATTACCCATATCGTATTCATCGATTTCACAAGGACGAAAATTGGGACTTGGTGCAGGATACCAGCTATCTAATAGAGGCAGCATATACTGATATCTCAGCAATTGATGTAGACAATGATGGTTTGAAAGATCTTGTACTAACGAAAGAAAATGCGGCAGAGATTTTATACAATGGAGGACAAGGACATCCCGAGCAGCCGGTATCTGCTTGCGAAAATTTAACTTCTGGTCACTCAATCGCTTTCTACGATTGGGATGCTGATGGAGATACCGACCAACTAGGCCTCCGTCAAGTAGGACTGAGCAGTCAACTTTTTCTTTGCGAGAATGTGGGCAACCGGGCTTTTGCAGAACAAATCTCTCTAGGATCCTTTGAAGGTACCCAAATGGCTTTGGCCGATTTGGATGGAGATGGACAGGTGGATATGGCCAACCATAGCTTGGACAGGCTTGCAGTCTACCTCAATATGGATACTATACTAGCAATTTCGCAGACCTTCCAAAATTTGGATGCAGATCCCCAGGCTCGGGTACTTTTCTGGGATTATGATCATGATGGAGATATAGATATCACACTGGACAAACTGGTTTTTCTTAATGATGGTCTTGGGCTGTTTACTCAAAAATCTGAAACTTTTGACGCACTGGAAACTGCCGAAGAAGTTTTGACCATCGATGTTCTGGGAGATGAGCAGGTAGAGCTGCTTTGCCTGAAGGCAGACGAGCTTAATATTTTACAGGCAATCCCTGCTACGGCGACAGAGGAAATACAATCGCAAGACAACATCATTAAGATTGTTCCGAATCCGACAAATGGTCAGGTAACAATTGCCTTAGAAATTTCAGTTCCTGCAGAAGGATTTCTCTGCATATCTGATTTGCAGGGCCGTCTTGTCGAGTCGATTCCTATTAGAGGAAAGCAGGTGTCAATTTCACTGAATCACCTTGATTCCGGAGCATATCTAGCCCAGTACTACCCCAAAACTGGTACATTCTCTATAGCACAACTGCTCATCCTCGACCAGTAGATCCATGCACTCTATTTTCCTTTCGCACTGATATCGCAGAGACGCCCCGCCTGGGTCTACTTGTGCACCACAGTGTGCGTCTCGATGGGTTGCTCTTGTTTGGTGGTAGATTTTGCCTCTTTTGATCCTCAAGACTAATCGTTTAGCAGGACTGTCGGCAAAGGACTGATCACCAATTATGGTCCGGATTGGCGAAAGAAGCGAACCCCTATCCAACTTGCCATCCGTCGAAAAGCGCTTAGCGGTCTGGTAGAGAACAAGGCAGCCATTCAAAGAATAATACCATCGCTACGAAGCAATTACTAACACGAAATTTTCACCCGGATAGGGGAAAGCGTCCTTACGGTAGTTAGTAAGATAGAAGCCATATTAACCCACTTAAAACTACAGAAATGAAAGTGCTACAAATCTGTTTGCTCTTTATCCTCTTCCTACTCCTCAGCAGCTGCGAAAAGGAAGAAAGCTTTAGCCCTTCCAGCGAGATTGCAACTGGCAATGACCCCAACTTCAACATAGTGACTCATTCAGATGAGGGACTACAGAGCTTTAATCGAAAAGTCGTGGTCTTTGGTATCGATATCTATGCAGTTGCAGCTGTCCAGGATGCCAAACTGCTGCATGCTGCCAATGTGATGGCGCAATATCTTGACAATGACGAAGACGGTGTGGCAGATGACCCTTTAGTGCTTGAGAAAATGTTGGAAAACAAAGCATTTTTGGTGATGTGGAAGAATGAAAGTGATTTGGATGGAATGAATCCTCCAACAGGAAGACTCGGACAAGATCTTGGTGATGAGGAGACCAATCCCGCTTACGTTTCTGGTGGCAAGACTGGTCGTTTTGATGCCTCCCTGGAAGAGGTGCTGCATATTATCAATAATGCAGGTCACTCTTTTGCCTATCCAGGTGTATTTGGCCAAAATTCGGGTTCTGAGCTGGCCAATGCCATGGACATTGCTCGTGGAGGCCAGTTCCTTTCTATTCCAAACAATTATCCAGCGGATGCCTGGTACACATATGATGATAGCACTTGTGATTATGCATCCTGTCAAACCATCGAATATTTATACTGGGCATTGACTTCTATGCTTGGAGCCCAGGAAAATCGATTGGATGAAATTGGACATGAGTGGAAACTAAATACCAGCGCTTTGCTGGAAAGCACAGATAGTGCTATCTTTCAAATCTTAAGCAATCCTGCCTACAAGATGCCGACCGTTTTACCGGATGGGACGTATAGAAGATAGTACAGCAAAAACAGATTAGTAATGGATAGAAAGAAGTTTATAGGAAAAGGAATAATAGGCTTGGGTTCGATAATCGCTCTGCCTGGCTTCATTACTTCTTGCAAGAAGGAAGATGATTTTGACCCAAATGCTTGTGTCGAGTCAGCTGAGGAAACCGCAGGTCCCTTTCCTATCAAGACTCCTGCTCAATTGGTGCGTGAAAATATCATAGGCAATCGAGCAGGAGTCCCGCTCATGATTACCCTGAACATCCAAAATATCAATGACAATTGCAATCCGATTGAAGGAGCCTTGGTGGATGTCTGGCATTGTGATGCAGATGGAAACTACTCCGAATACAGCGGCCAGCTTGATGGAGATTTTACCAGTGAGAACTTTCTTCGGGGCAGACAAGCAACCGATGCTAATGGCAATGCCTCTTTCCTAAGTATTTTTCCAGGCTGGTATCCGGGGCGCACGCCACATATTCATGTGGAGGTGAAAAGCAGTGCAGGACAGTCCTTACTGGTCTCTCAGATTTCCTGGGATGACAACGTATCGGATACCGTCTATGCATCAGAGGGATATAATGGAACTGCCGACACCAATAACTCAAATGACGGAATTGTCTCTAATGCTAATCTGGCTGATAGTCTGACTGGAAATACTACTGATGGATACGT
>JAHDDV010000218.1:0-7670 GCA_020629205.1 Chitinophagales bacterium
CTACGGCCCAGAGACGGTGCTATATAGCCCCGATGGCAGAGGAAATGGGGGTGCCAGACAGGAGACTGAGTGTGCCTGCAGGAGGGGCTCGGAACGCAGTGGAGAGACCGGCCTGCAGGATACACGAAGCTCCTGACTGGTGCCCCCATTGGAACGAACAGCGGGACGGAAGAAGCGCGATACAAACTGTTGGGCTCCTAAACAACAAAATCTTTTTCTTCCCCTTCAAGCCCGTAAAATATCACCCAAGTGGAGAAATCGTCGGTAAAATTGATGAAACGATGTTGATCACCGGCTTTCACGAAGAGCACATCGTGGGTCTGTATGGGCTGATGTTGCCCATTGCATTCGAAGGTGCCTGAGCCGGAGCTGATGATGTACAATTCATCGCGAGAATGCGGGCTTTGAAGATCGACTTTGTCCGGCTTATAGAACTCCACTTCCATGTCGGCAAATTCCATCAACTTCATGAAAGGTTTGGGATGATTTTGAAGGGCCTCCTGCGCTTCGGCCAGAGTGACTTGGCAGGGCAGCTCTGCTTTCTTATCCACTTCAGCCAGAATTTGAGCCAGGTGGTAATCCATATGATCGGCATAATCTGTGACCAACCACTTTAGGTCGGCCGAGGTATCCCCATAAGTCACTTTGTGGGATAGCGATTCCAGGGGGAGGCGATCGATCAGCCTGCAAATTTGCTTGTTGAGTGTTTGCCACAAGTTGACTAATTCAGGAAGCGGCATGCTTTGGTAATCGTTGGACAGCACTTGTTGGTCCTGATCGTAAGGCCTTATGTGGTAGACTTCTGCTTGGCTATTGGGCACTTCGGTAAAGCGGATATGATTGAAATGTGCGGAGTCTATGAGGTGGCCTAGAATCTCTTTACGGGACCATTTTTCCGGCTTCGGTTTGTAGGCAAGTTCCACCTGAGGGAGAAGGAATATCTCGTTTCGGACTCGTCTAATATTCTTGTGAATTCTCTGGGATACTTCTTTCATGTTCTTGAGTGTTTCGATTATGATGTGGGAACAAGAAAGGGCGTGGAAAGATTCCAGATGATCAGTAGAAAATTGCTTTACGTTAGAAACAAAAAAAGGGCTGCCAATAAATTGACAGCCCTCTTTTTCAGTTCAATAAGTAATCTTATTCGGTAATAATCATGCTCTGAGCAGCTGTTGAAGTTGCTGTAGAAATCATCACTTGATAGAGCCCCGGAACGAGTCCCAGTGCTTTGCTATCAATTCGGTATTGGAAAGTCTGATTGGAAGAGATCATGCCCAAGTCAGTTCGTGAAACTTCTTTGCCATCAGCAGAGAAGATTGTCAATGTAACATCGCTAGCTTCTGCCAGAGTAATATCCACAAAGCTGTGATCAGTAGCTGGGTTTGGATAGATATCCATTCCTAGCTGGATACCAGCCTTCAATCTACCGCTTCTTCTATCAAGCGGTACGTAGTAGAATCCTTCTGTCGTCTGTCCACCGCAAGTTACGGTAACTTCATAGTGACCAGATTCGAGACCAGTTTGATCTTCACAGCTTACGCAATAATCGACACCAGGAGTACCTGGGCCGGACCAGTTGTATACATAAGGACCGCCATTGCAACCAGCCATTGTGATATCAATCGTTCCATCACCTGTTTGTGAACCTGCTGTGTAAGAATTGTAAGTCTCACCTGTGATTACCACATTATCAATATCCAGGATGGTTCCAGTAGTATTGACACTGTTTCCGTCCCCTGTTCCATCATCATTGGTAAATACCAGATCTGGATCAAGGGTACAGCCATTGGCATCAGTAACGGTAACACTCCACTCAGCTCCATCAGCATAGATAATCTGCAGATCGGTGTTATACGCCGGATCATCGCTAGCACTTGCATCCCATCTAACATAACCGGTTCTGTCAAAATCGAAGTTGTAAGGAGGTGTACCTCCACTGATGGACAACTCGTGATAATTATAGTAAACAGGCAGGACGTTTCCAGAGAAACCTTCGTTAGCATTTGCCGATCCACCCAGAGCATCAAATGGTTCTGGCTCTGTAATAGTAAGGGTTTCAGAGCATCCGCAACCATTGGCATCGATAGCTTCAACTGTGTAGTCGCCTGCTGCCAATCCAGTGAAGAGCGGGTTGTTACTGCCAGCAGTCGCAGCTGCGCTTCCTAGAGGAGCACCAGCCGCATCCGACAAGTTTACGGTATAGCCAAGTGCGGTAACCCCACCATTAATCACAAGACCAATCTCCCCGTCGGGCAGCGTAACACCAGCAAGTGTAGTACCTGGCGGGCAGCTAACGTCGCTGACGAGGGCATCACAAGTGATATTCAATGGCTGTGTCACCTGAATTGTCGCTGAAGCAGCGCATCCATCAGCAAATGGATCAAAGATCGTTGCTGTATAAATACCAGATGGTAGATCTGGCAGAACATCAGTTGGCGTCCCGAATGGTACTACGCTTGTTGCGATTACGCCTCCTCCTTGTGACCATTCAATGGTATAATCTCCTGTACCCAATCCGCAATCCGCAGCTGGATCACCGGTACCACCTGTTACATTAGCTTCGATGAAGCCATCTGAAGTACAGGTTAGTATGTCTGGACAAGTATCAATTCCAATATTACAACTTACTCCAAAGCCATTGTAGTCAGAAGTGGTCAGTGTCACCGCCAATTGAGGATAGACAAAAAGGCTAAAAGGAGCTGTAGAAATAGCTGCACAGTTCGCAGTAGCAGGCACATGATCAGCAGCTGTCGGTACAGGTCCGCCTACCAAATCAGCAGCTGGTGTACCTGTAAATACATTGTAGTTGTAACCGTAAACTTCGTAGCAACCAACCGCAGGAGCAAAAACTCCGGTATCATTTTGGTCTACTACAACTCCATTTTCAGCGAGTAGGAATGCGTTTTCATAGATGGTACCAACAAGCCCTTCTGTAATCGGATCTTGCGAACCCGGGACAAATGCGTAGGAAACAGAGCTTCCTTCGCAAACTTCCAGATTGGAAGTTGCTTCTGCATCTGGTGCATTTGCAATACAGCATAGGTAATCGACATCACCGGTAGTGGCAGAAGTACAAGCCCCTAATCCTGTTGCATTCGGATTAGTGACAACAAAGTTGATTGTTCCCAAAGCAGCTACCCCATTGTAGGCAACTTCTGCATCCCAGATATAGCCCGTAGCCGTAGCAGTCATAGAGGCTGAGTTCTGATCACCACTGGCAGCGCCAAATGCCTGATCCGAAGAAGTCCAGCTAACATCAAAGCCTGGGCAGCTCATTACGATTTCCACTTTACATTGGAGCGGATCTTCGGGATAGAGGGTAGACACGGTGATCACGGGATAGGTATCCACGGTGTAAGTGGCTACATCCGTTAGGTCACAGCTACCGGCATTGCTTTCAGAACATATAATATCTAACGTATAAGTTTCTGTAGTCGCAGTACAATCATCTCCTGGGGCGGTATTAACCAGTCTCCATGTAGGAGTGGCTAGGCTTGCATCATCTAGAGTGGCAGCAATGGTTCCAGCGTCAGGCAGTGCTGGGGCAGTAACTGCGTCAGCACATTGATCTTCCGATCCGTCGAATGTTCCAACAGTTGTTGGGCAGATTGCGCATTGAGGGTCCTGAATGGTAGCCGATTGCTCGCAAAGCAGGCTATTTGCATCATCAGGAGTAAAGCCAGTGGGGACCAATCTAACTGTAGCAGAATTCCCAGCTGGAACACCAGTTACAGACACCGTACCATTGGCAGAAATAGTCAAGGGACTTACTGAACCAGCGGAAGTAGTAACATCGTAGCTCGCTAGCGGATTTGCTCCTAAATCCACAGCAACATCTACAGACCAGCTTCCAACACAGTCCATGTCGCAGGATGTCGCACCAGGGGTAAGTGTAGGTTGTGAATAGACTTCTACAATCGCAGGAACTCTTGATGAAGGACATCCATCGCACTCACACTCTGCATAGAAAGTGTAGGTTCCAGGTGTTGCTGCACTGAATGCACCTTCTTCAGCGTTGCCTGTAGGAGTCCAGGTGGCTCCTGCTCCTTGTTGAGTTCCACCAATTTCGAGATCATACCAGTTTACGGTCGCGATTGAGGTACCACCTGGATCACAAGTCCCAACAGGAGCTTCTTGGTAATTTACCACTATTTGTGCAGCAGTAATCTGCGAATCACCACCAGCTACATCATCATATCCGTCATCAATTGTAAAGCTTGGAATGGCAATCGAACTACCATTGTTTGTTCCACAAGCATCGGTTGTAATCGTACCCGTATATGTTCCCGTAAAATTAATATTTCCACCGTCGTCTCCAGGAGGAGGAGCGCAACCTTGAGTAGCAACAACTGCACCTCCCTCATATAGCGTAAGATCATCACCGTTGCCAACATAATCAGAACCTGTAATGGCATAATCGATACTGGTAATAAATGCTCCTGCAGGAATTACTATCGCAGGGAAACTTAAAGCAGTAGCTGTCCCTGAGTTTCCGCAACTCCCAGAAGTACCAGGTAGATCAAAGGGTACATTGGTAGCATCGTATGTTACAGATCCTGTAGCACCTGCAGTAGTATTCTGAGCAGGCGTGACACAATCGGCACAAGTCGCTGTGATACCAGAAGATACATCTCCTCCAGCGCAGATTTCGAGTCCTGTGGTGGAGGTCGGTGGTGGAGGGAAGGTTATTGTGTACGACCCCGTTGCTTCACAACTTGCCGGTGAACCAGCTATCTTCACTTGATAATATACAACCTCACCATCTGCACCTGTCGTAGCTGGAGCTGATAGTGTATATGTTGTACCACCATCTGCGGAATACAAAGCTGTAGCACCTGCGCAAACACCAGTAAGCTCTTCATCACAACCGGAAGGCACTATAAAGTCTGTTCCCGCTACTGGAGTGTCGTAGATCGCTGTAGTATTGGCTGCAGCAACATCTGAATCGGCAGCAAGGTTCTCTGAACAACCCGGAGGAAAGAAATAATCAACTTTAAGATAAATTCCGTTGATCTGACCCTCAGCACTTGCTCCGTTGTCTGCATACACATCATAGATTCCTACCGTCCAAAGACCAGATGCAGGAGTAGTACTTGTCAGTACTCCACCTAGACTCTGACTTGATGCATTATTGGAGCTTCCTGTTCCAGCTCCAACGGTCCCAAAGCAGGTATCGTCTGTGACACCATCTCCTGGATATGCCAAGCATTCTGCTCCAGGAAGATCAGGATGGCAAAAGACGTTGTCAGAAGGAGCAGGTGTCGAAACTTGCGCAATTCCTTCACAAATCCAGCTGTCCCCGTAGGCTCCCCCTGAAGCGAAAGCATAAGCATAGTCAAATTGAGATGCTAGAGCACATGCTGGAAGAGAAGAAAGGTCTAAATCAAAAGTTGTCAGTGCCTGTGTAAAGTTGAAATAGGCTCCCAATCCATCAGCAGGGTTAGTAGATGTAGAGTTAACATCGCCCAAATCCAGCTCAATTTCTCTTATGCAATACAATTTTGCGGAATACTGATTGTCATCTACTCCACAGGCTCCAGAAGCATCACTGACAGTGTGAGTATAACTAAGGCTACTGATATCATCAGCATTGCCAGGTATTCCATCTGCTCCAGCAGACAATGATCCAGGTATTGCCACACCGTTTTCATACCATTCGATTACATAGTCAACATTCTCCGTTCCGGAATCAACCGCAGCGACCAGTGCAATTGGATCACCTGCACATACATCCGTTGGAGCAGCTACAGAACTTAGTTTAGGACAAGGAACTGGACATGCAGGACCGACTATCGGTTGTGAAAAACACAAATTATCAAAACTAGTATTGATTCCATATGCATTTCCAGAAGTATAACTTAATACAACTGTACCTGTCTGCGGAGTGGCCAAAGTTGCAGTGGTTCCGGTCACTGATGTAGAAACTCCCTCAGTCGGATCATTAAAAGTGTAGGTATTTCCATTGGTATAGATCGCATAATCCACTTCTACATCGTAGTTCGGATAAGTCCCACAAATCTGACGAACATCCGTGATCTCGATTCCGGGATTACCATAGGCCCAGGTTACTTCCATGTTGATTCCGTAAGAGTCACAATCACCCACATTTTCTCCTGACACCCCACTTGCGCTAGGAATTGGAATCACTGCCGTTCCCGGAACACCCCCAGTAAGTGCCCTAAAATCTACGTTTGCAATGTTGATGATACCCGTATAGTTGTCATCTGAATCAAAACAACCGGTATTGTACTCATCATCGGGCGCACAAATATCTTCCTCCCAGGCAAACCATTCAATATCAATATACTGAGGTACATTGTAGTTGCAAGAAAAGTCTTCATTCAATAACACAGCGTTTACGTTCTGAGTTGTGTTTTCAAAACCGTCACCATCAAAAGAAAGGACAATTCCAGCATATGGACTTGCATCATCTGAGCGGACAGCCACCGAAAATCTGATTTCATCTCCAAAACCATCACAGTTAGTGGCTCCGATTTCAGCACTGACTAGCTCAACCGAAAGAGTGATGCCTCCGTCATTTATGGTTTGCGCACCCGCTAGTTGATAAAAACATAGCAGGATCGTCATAATTATACATTTATTATTCATACTTTTATAACTTTTTCTTTCGTATTTAGTTGTTAGTCTATTTCTTTCCAAATGGCGTCAAACTGTTCTCGGCAGAGCTGAGCTTCTCTTCCAAGACTTTGGACATTCTTCAAATAGACTTCGTAATTCCGTACCGCATGCTCTACTACATACTCACGATCCATATCAGGATCCGGGTTTATGGCCTTGTGTTGCCGATACTCCTCCTGCGACCTATGTGTTTTTACTGTCTGGCCAAGCTCATTTTTTTCAAAGCTGATCACCCCCAAGCTACGGTAGGTGATCCCATCTCTTGTCGTTTGCTTCTTTGCCGGAACTAGTTCCTTTCCTTGGAATTGTGCTTGAGCACATAAATCAGCTTGTGGCAAAAGGCAAACTAATGCTATAGCCGCCAAAAACCCCATCATCGGTTTTCTCATAATAATTAATTTGGATTTTCTATAATTTTTCGAAATTCGGCCCTGTCAACACTTTTTGTTAAGCAGCAAGGATGACGCGCGAACTCAACGGGAGATAGTTTTTCAAAGAAGTCCAGACGTTTGGACATACCTCTCCCACGTACCAGAGAACTTGCACGCAGATTCGTGCAACTGCTACTGAAGGCTGAACCCTTAGGTCAATCTTGACAAGACAAAATGAGCATCTGTGCTACGCCAGAAACAGGGTTTCTCAAAACCCGCACATTGTAGCGAGTTAAAAAGACCCTATTGTCTGTGACTGTCCCTGAAGACAATTTACTTCTGACTCTGTGACTCAAGGAGGAGCCTCGTGAAATTTCTTAGACATGTTTGGTATTTTTTGATGATCGTAAATCCCCTAAGGGCTTATGCATTAACCTCCTCCACTCTCCTCCGTCCGGCGTCCACCGAGTGCATCCACTTATTAGTCATTATGGGCATCACAAACTCAAGTGACAAGAATTAATGCCACACTAAGATAGTGACAGAAAATGAAATATTGTAACTTTTCGAGGTATTCTGATGCTGCAATCGAAGTACTCAAATCACACTAAGACACTCAACCACAGTTCTCTAAGTATTTGACTCTTCAATGTTATTTCG
>JAHDDV010000218.1:7770-9600 GCA_020629205.1 Chitinophagales bacterium
TTTGTTCCAGAGCCTTGCCCCTGTGAATCAAGAACTTAGTTAGACCATTGTTATAAGCCAGTGTTCTAGAGCTTTATCCTTGCACAAGTCCAAAAGTGGCTAATCTTGCTAATCTCCCAGCCCTAAATTTTAACCGATTGCCATATAGCCTCCTAACAATGGGGTACATAAGCTTCCTTTGACATACGAGCACCAGGTATAACCAGCCAGGTAGCATAGACGGTATATAACCAATCAGCGAAGCGCATTGAAATTGAGTTAGCCCTGAATACTCAGTAAAACAATGTGCTTTGCATGCAAATTTGACAATATGAAAAATTTTAGTCCACCAATTTTATTGGGAAGGAACTTTATCTTCCTAATACTCGCCTTGCTTTATATGTTCACGCATAAAACAGCAAGCGCCCAATGCGACAACGCTGCAATAGAAACTGTAGTTGCTGACTTAACAGGTAGTGCCGATACCTTCGATACTGTAATTATCAGCAGTGATGATGGCAAGTGTTGCAACAGCCAAAACAACAATCGTAACTGTTTGATTCTGGCGATCCAGCTTAATGAAGACGCTATCGGCTTCGATATTACCTTCAATGGACCTAACCAATGTGCAATCAATACATTTCCGGATTTCTGTAATCCACTTTCCTCACCGCCAGTCGGTATTTGCGAGCCATTTTGCATACCGGAAAGCACTGAAATTCTGGTTTGCAAGAGTGGAAACTTCAACGATATTTCCATCAATGTGAACTCCATTCCTCCGGTAGAAATAGAGGGCTACATTGACAGTGAAGATTGCGCAAATAGCCTCTCAGTTTCGGGTTTGGAAGCTCCAATTGATTGGTCTTGTACCAGCCCTACCAACCTATCATACCTATCTTGCACGGATTGCACAGACCCCGTGCTTACTTATGACGGTCCACCTGTAACTGATTGCAGTGGCTTGGTGCTCGATTACTGTGTAATCGCTCCAGCAACGGACTGTACTCCTCCTAAAGAAATTACCTCTACGGTGACCCTACTGCCATTGATCTCCGGAATTGGAATCACTCCTGAATGCAACCCTGATAACACAACAGTCACATTGACTGCTGTGGCCTCAGGTAGCTGTACTTATGCATATCAATGGGATGATCCATCGATGACTACAGCTAGCTCTATTACTGTTCCAGATGACGGTCAGGTTTATTGCGTAGACTTTTTCTATCCAGGAGAAAATGGGGCCTGCAACCCTGTAACGACTTGTCTATCGGCAGAGAGTTGCTGTGAATTTACCGTCTCTTGCCCCGCAGATTTGGATCTAGGAAGTTTTAGCTGTACACAGCTGGCAAACATCCCTGATTTACCAACGAGCCTTGCTGCTGCATCTGCAGCACCCTATAATATTACGGTAGGAGATTCACCCTGCGGCGAGATTGTCGTGACAAGTCTTGACAATGCAGCGATAAACGTTTGCAATAGCGGTGGACAAACCATCAACAGGACTGTAACAGTTTTTGACGATCTCAATTCCGATGGTGTACTCAACGGCGCTGAGGTATCTGAGGTCTGTATCTTTACCTATACAATTCTCGAAAATACCACAGCTTTAGTAATCCCGGAACTCGGAAGCAACACCGTAACTTGCCCAAACCTTGCTGTGGCTCCAACTGCTCCGGCAAGTATTCTGGATGCCTGTGGTAATACAGTTACACCTATAGATCAAGGTTCTGTCGACAGTCCTAATCCAGTAGCATGTGAAGGAACCAGAGTTTACACCTATCGATACACCGACTGCAGCGGCAACACGGCTGACTGGACTTACACATATACCATCGAAAGAGAAGACTTCAC
>JAHDDV010000219.1 GCA_020629205.1 Chitinophagales bacterium
CCTCGTAGTCTTTATCGTAGCCAAATGCATGGGGGATTTGCTTGAGAATGATAATAATACCGATACCTGATAGCATTCCCTTGATGACCGAGGACGGAAAGTAATATCCGATGATACCGGCCTTGGCAACGCCAAACAGGAATTGTATAATACCTGCCAGCACTACGGCCAATAGGAAGGTTTCAAATGACCCCAATTCATGAATGGCTGTCAACACTATCACAGCCAGTCCAGCTGCAGGTCCGCTAACACCCAATTGAGATCCACTAAGAGCTCCCACCACAATTCCTCCCACAATTCCGGCAATAATACCAGAAAACAGGGGAGCACCCGAGGCAAGAGCAATGCCTAAACATAGTGGCACAGCCACCAGAAAGACAATGATCGAAGCCGGCATATCGTATTTCAGATTTGCCAGCAGATTGTTCGGATTTTCTTTACTCATTTTATCTATTTTTTTATTGTTTCTTTCTCCATTTCCCGTATTAATGCCGGGATTTACCGTAATAGCTTTGTGTCTATCATCGATAGTCTTACGAAGAGACAAAGGTAAACTACTTTTGTTCATGATAGCAATACTATTATTGAAAAAAGTATCGCAGGAACCGATTTAACTTTACTTAGCGAATGAAATTCGTATATTGAGATAAAGGAAGCAGCTAGCAAATGGCGATAGGAATCAAGATAAGCTTGAACGAGGGCTTGTTTCAGCGTGATCCGCAGAGTACCGCCCTTGGTCAAAAGATTATCAAACACAGTATTTTGTTGATTGATGAGATTGGCTTTGAAGCATTTAACTTCAAAAAGCTGGCTGTGCGTATGCAGTCAACCGAGGCTTCTGTGTATCGGTACTTTGAAAACAAGCATTTTTTGCTGCTGTATCTGGTCTGTTGGTATTGGGAATGGGTGAGTTATCTGATCGATGTCAATACGATGAACATCGAGGACCCCAAGCGCAGATTGGAGATTATTATCCATACCCTTGTCTCCGCTTCGCAGGAGAACCCGGCCATAGAATATGTAAATGAGAGTGTGCTACATCGAGTGGTAGTCGCTGAAGGCAGTAAAGCCTATCATATCAAAGATGTTGATGAGGAAAACAAGGTAGGCTTCTTTCTAAATTATAAGCAGTTGTCTGCCAAAGTTGCCACAGTGATTGAGGAGTTGGACGCCAATTTTCCATATCCGCATGCATTTGCCAGTACCTTGTTTGAGATGGCCAATAACCACATATACTTTGCTGAGCATCTGCCTCGCTTGACAGATGTTAAAGTCCAGCAAGGAAACTTTGAAGAAGTAGAAGGAATGCTAAAGTACTTTGCATTTCGTTTGCTCTGTAAAAACTCAGGCTGATCAACTGGTCGGCTTTCCTCCTTTTCTAAAAGCCTTTAGACGCTTGACCACATCCTTAATGGAGTCTGTTTTTGACAGCAGGAGATTGGCATATCTACCCTTTTTGGCCAGGGTTTTTAGCATAGGATAGACCGGCATAGTTTCTGTCCAGTAATTCTTATCGAGGAAAATCATAGGGCTGGCAATGCCAAAGGACTTGTAGTGATTTTGTGCGGCATCCTGAAATACTTCTTGCATGGTTCCAGCACTACCCGGGGCGTAAATGACTCCACCCTTGGCAAGGGCTAGCAAGCCTTCCTCTCTTACACTGTTGGCAAAGTACTTGGCAATTTTGGAAGCAAAGGGCGTCGGTGGTTCGTGACCGTATAGCCAGGTGGGTATACCGATACTCTCATAAGACCTATCTCTCGGATACTTTTCAATCACTTCAAAGGCAGTTCGCAACCAGCGTTTATTTTGATAGTCAGGTGCGGTAGCCAGGATAGCCAAAGCTTGCTCTACATCTTCGATAGGTCTTCCGGCAAACCAAACCCCGACATGAGTGGCTTCCATGGCGCCCGGTCCGCCTCCTGAAATCATCAGGAATCCCTGCTCTGCCAACTGCTTTGATAGCAAGACAACTTTCTTGAAGTTCTTGTCTGTACGTGGTAGACTATGGCCTCCCATAATGGCCACCACTTCCCGTTCTTCGAATTGATCGATGAAGTCGGTCAAAGCATCGGTGATCGAATGATCATGTAGCCTTCTTGCCAGAGATTCTTTGATCGTAAGGGCTGTCTCTTTGCCTGTATGCAGATAATGTGAGTAGATCACGTGATCCAATGTGCGATAGTAGGTCTTTGGCTTGTCTCTATCGAAACCGCTGTAAAGAACTTCCTTGCTGTACAGGTCGTTGAAAAAGACCTTATAGGGCACATCTAATTCTGGGAAGACGTAGTTTTCGGCCTGCAAGTGACGTAGTATATCGATGTCCATATCACAGCCTAAAAAGAGGCAGTCTTCCACTTCTATATCTAGTAGGTCTTCCTTGACTTTTCGAAGGTCCATCGAGTGAATGGCCACCTGCCATAGTTTACCAGTCTGCTTGATCTCAAGCTTCAGTTCCTTTAGCGAATCTATCTCAATCATATAGGCTATTGAGACGCAAAGATAGGGTATGTCACAGGTATATTGTAAGCTCAATAGTGCCTATGGCTAGTGATTGACCCTCTTTTTTGACATTTTGGTCATTGCGTATTGTTTGGCGATGCTGTAATGAATTGGAGCGCCCGAAAGACGGTGATGCATAGCCCGGATCGCAATGGAAATGAGGTGCTGGGCTGCCGTGTGTGAATGCCCGCCAATGCTGGCTCGAAACGATAGTGAAGAGACGGCAGTGGTGGAGCATGAACAGGCAGACCGGTGCCGAATTGGAATGTAGAGCCGGTAGGTCATTGCCACGTGTCCATCTGCTCGGCTCCAAAAAAAAGAAAAGTAAGTCAATTCAATCTTCGACTCATTTAGTTCTATAGTCGAGTTTCTTGACGAAATCGACTAGAGAGAAAATCAAAGGGTCTGATAGGTTCTTTTTACCACAAAAGGACACAAAGGTTTGAACCGCAAAAGGACACAAAGAGCTAGACAATAGAGTAGATAAGTTTGTTGACAATGCCAAGGGTTTTGTTGATTGTTAATAGTGGATTATTGATTGTGTTTTTTTACCACAAAAGAGCACATAAGAAAGCGTCTTTAGGCAGAGGGGTCGTGTAGCATTCAATCCGTCAAAAATTTCCCTGCAAGTACCTTTTTGACTCAAATACTTGTTAATATGTGGGATGTATCGAGTGATATTGATATTAGCACTGGTCTTGCTTTCTGGGTTTGAAGTTCAGGCACAAGAATCCAATGAAGAATTCAAGCGTGAGCAGCAGGCAGAAAAGATTGTAAATGACCTGCAACAGCGGGCAATGAATCAGGTAGACCAGGGACTACATGACAAGGCTTTGATGACTTTGAATCAGGCGATCGAATTGCATCCGGAAGATGCGGAATTGTTTCGAGAACGTGGTCAAGTAAAGAAGAAGCTGAAGGATTACTTTGGGGCATTGGTAGATTTCAAAGCCTGCCAAAAGCTCAATCCAAACAATGCCGACTATCACTATCTCGCTGCTAGTATCTATCAAAAGCAAAAGCGCATCGACGAGGCCGCCGAAGCCTACTCCAAAGCCATTGCTCTTGATACTTCCAAGGTAAACTACTTTTTCAATCGGGGAAATTGCTACCTCATGTTGGAGCAGTATATCGAAGCCATTGATGATTTCTCCTCTGTTCTGCTACTCGACAAGGAACACTTCAGCGCTCTAAATAATCGCGCATATGCAAAGTATAGCATGGAAGATCTCGAAGGGGCTTGCGAAGACTGGAAAGTAGCTGCAGATAATGGACAAGCCTCGGCGAGCAATAATGCCGCGATTCACTGCCACTAAATCTAAGAATTTATGTGCCCTTTTGTGTAAGATCTTTGTGCTCTTTTGTGGTTAAAAATCTCCCAAAGCAAGAAGCCAAACACCAAGCTATACTCCACAGCCACCAAAGCAAGATTCTCCACGTAGGCATCGGTGACATAGGTATAGTAACTCAGCAGTGCCAATCCCGACCATAGGATCGCAAATCGAAAGCGACTAAACACAGCAAAAGCAACCAGACTAGTCAGGTACCAAGGGTGTACAATTGTTGCTAGAGCAAAGTAAATCAGCAAGGCAAACATCCAGGAGGGACCTAGTTTGCGGAAGCTCAGATCGCGTTGTAAAAAAGCCAATGCAAGAATCATGACCAGCGTAGCTTTAGCTAGATGACTACCAGCTGTGCCGATTATATTCCATCCATAGATCTTGTAGCCGATGGCCCGTATCACATAGAAGATACTGGCATTGAATTCGAACTTGTGAAAGTACAAGTCCACACTGCTCATCATATTGCTTATGACGCTGACATTAAGTAAAGGGAGAAAGAGCAAAACTGTGACTGCCGCCATCACGATCCCATAGACAACCGTCTTGACGATGCCCAAACGCTTGACGAGAAATGGTAGGAAGATCAAAGGCAGTAGCTTTGAACAGACAGCCAGAGTCATCGCAATGGCCGATTTGATCAGGGCAGGGTAGGGTACATGTTTTCCCGCCTCGAAGATTCCTAACACCTTCTTTGGCCGTTCCTTTGGCAGCAGAAACCACAGGCTTAGCAAACTGAAAAAGATCATCGCTGCTTCAAAGTGGCAGTTGGCGCAAAGCTCGATGATGACCAATGGATTGAGCGCATACAAAAGCCATCGACGCTTGTCCATTTCAAAGTAAATCAGCATACGCCAGAGTAGAAACAAGCTGCCTAATTCACAGAGCAACAGGAAGAGTTTCATCACCGTCACTGCTGCTGGTAAATTGTAGGGAAACAGCTTGGCAGCTACCAGAAAGACCGCTTGATTTACTGGCGGATAGATCGTGTAGTAATTGGGCGAATTGAGTTGCTCAAAGATCTGCTCATTGAGATTGGGGGTAATCTTTTGCTCCAGCACTTCCTGCGGTAAAAAGGCAAATGGACTGTGTCCTTCTGCAGCTATCGATCCATCCCAAAAGAAGCGCCAATAATCGTCGGAAAGATTGGGCGTGGAGAAGAGCAATAGCAGTCGAAAGACGATGGCCGCAATGAGGCAATAACGGAATACTTTGGCATCTTTCGGCATGTAATAGAGCAAGGCATAGGCGCCAAATAGCAAGCCAAACCAGCCGGCTAATTCGAAGAAATGACTTCGGACAGTGAAGTAGGAGAGCATGACATAAGCAAGGGCGGAAAGCAACAACAATCCGATGGCGAAGGGGGCATATGTTGACTGAGGCTGCCCCAATTTATCGCTTCACAATCAATGCGTGAGAAAGGGAGTAAATGAAGATAGAAACGAAGCCGATAAAGGCAGTAACATGAAGTAGCAAGAACTCCCAGCCGATAGACTCGAATGCCAAAGCCGCTACAATAGCGCCGAGAAAATACAAGGCCGCAAAGCCCTCCATCAGGGTCATAAAACTAATCTTGGTCGCCACGTATTTCTTATCTGTCCAGGCATCTTTCACACCCTTGATATTGAATTTTGGGGTACGGATAAATGGGGTCTTTTCTCCTAGCAAACCACGAATTGCGGCCAGACCATTGTGCAGGGAAAGTCCCATGGTCATCACTAGAAACAATGGCAACATCACCAGGCATTTCTTGATGCCTACCCACTTGTTTTCCGAGCGGTAGATCGTGGCGATATAGTACACATAAGCGATGGCAATATTGCTGAGGAAAAACAGCGATCCATAATGGATATACTCTTGCTCGATGTAGCTGTTTTTGACGAACAAAAGCGGCACACTCAATGTAACCAGCAGCAAGATGATGATGTACAAACTGCTACTCATCAAATGCGAAAAGGCATTGAACTTGATCGCAAAGGGCAGATCTGATTTGAAGATTCTAGGAAGGATCTTTCGAGCTGTTTCTGCTCCGCCTTTGATCCATCTAAACTGCTGTGACTTAAAGGCCGCGATATCAGCCGGTAGCTCTGCTGGCGATCCAAATTCTTCTAAGTACGTAAATTTCCAGCCCTTCATCTGAGCCCGATAACTAAGATCGAGATCCTCCGTTAAAGTATCTGCTTGCCAACCGCCTGCATCGAGTATCGTTTCCCTGCGCCAGACTCCGGCAGTACCATTAAAGTTCAGAAAGAAACCACAGATATCCCGACCCGCTTGCTCCACGCTGAAGTGCGCATCCAGAAAGAAGGCCTGCACCTTGGTGAGCAAGGAGTAATTTTCATTGATATGTTCCCAGCGTGTTTGCACCACGCCTATTGCCGGATCATCAAAGCTGGGAATCGTCGCTTTCAAGAAGGCCGGATCAGGTAGAAAATCAGCATCAAAGATCGCGATGTATTCGCCTTTTGCCGTCTGCAATCCATATTGCAAAGCACCTGCCTTAAAACCCTTTCGATCCGGTCGACGCACCAGATCAATTTGATATCCCTTCGCTTTGTACTCACCTACTTTGGCTTGCGAAATCTGTAGGGTCTCATCCGTACTATCATCCAAGACCTGAATCTCAAACCGATCCTTCGGGTAATCAAACTCAGCAATGCTATCGATCAAGCGCTCCACTACATAGAGTTCATTAAAGATGGGCAGCTGCACGGTCACAAATGGGTAATGTTCCAGCTTCTTTGCTACCGTCACCTCTCGACCGCTTTCTTGCTTTTTATGCTTTGCATATTGCATAGCCAGGTGTGATTCCGCAATACAATAGATGAGTATGCAGAATAAAAGCACCAGATAGATGGCCAATAGTATTACTTCAAGCATTTAGTTGCGTTGAGCGATCGATACATTCAGAAAAGCTCCCTAAATATACCTCATCACAGGTACTTAAATATCGTCCAAAGAATTTTGTAACCCGCCATAATGGTTCCTTTTATCGTTCCTGTCACCTTGGATACACCAATTCGCTTCTTATAATTGACCGGAACCTCGACACATTTCAAGCCCATCTTCGCCGCCTTCACTTGCATCTCAACTGTCCATCCATAGTTGGTATCAACCATATGAATCTGCTCCAGCATCTCCCAACGAATAGCCCTGAAAGGCCCAAGATCAGTAAAATGCACCTTATACAATTTGCGAATCAAAAATGTCGCCAGCCAGTTTCCAAATTCCTGTTGCGGCATCATAGCTCCCTTCTCCCGATTGCCAAGCGCGCGCGAGCCAATCACTAGATCAGCCTTGCCTTCACGCAAAGGAGCAATTACCAAAGGCATTTCCTCTGGATAATCTGAATAATCTCCATCCAGAAACACAACGATATCCTCATTTCGCGCCTTCGTACGCACATATTCAAGGCCCTTAAGGCAGGCATTGCCGTAGCCCGGTTTCGGCTGGTCCACCACCCTAGCTCCCGCTTTCCGAGCCACTTCAGCTGTACGGTCACTAGAGTTATTGTTGCACACCACAATCTCGCTCACTAAATCCTTCGGAATCTCAGCCACAACCTTTCCGATCGAAGCCTCCTCATTGTAGGCAGGTATAACCACATAAACCGACTCCGTCTCTCTCATGATGCCATCATTGCTATAAAGCACAAAAGTAACTGCCTGGGGCCCCATTGTACTGTCAGCAAACTGACAAGCATCGGATGGGTAGATCTTATTTTTGGGAGATGGTTGATTTGGGCGTGCCCCTCCGCCGGCTACCCGCTGCTGCATGGTCAAGGTGTAGCCAGCTCCGGGTCGGGCTCTCCGCTAATACTCCCCTTGTCGTTAGCGGTTCGGCTTATGCTGTCTGCGGTCTCCTCCTATCGTCGGAGCCCCCATACAGCATGCCTCACACGCTATCGCCGGCGGCTCGTTCCGCTGCGATCCCTCACGCAATATCAACTCAAGATGTATGACTCAAGACGCAAGACGTATAACTCATGACGAGAAGTCCTGGCACCTTTGACAGTCTCGAAGGTGGAGGCACTGACTTGGTCTGAAACAAAGAGTGGCGATCATTGCTGTATTTAGATTAACTTTGGTAAAATTGTATTTTTCAAAACAGCCCAACTGCCAGCATTACCGCCAAAATTTTTTTTACTCTTTCACAAACTTCACGATACGTGTCCTTGCATCGGTTTGCACTTGAAGCAAGTATAAACCTGCTGGCAAATTAGCAACAGGGATACGCTTGCCATGGACGCTTCCTTCTATCATGGTCTGAGCGTCCAAAGTAGTGATGGAGTAGCTCGCTCCTTCTTCCAGATTGGATACAAATATCTGCGATTGCACAGGATTGGGATAAGCACTTAGCTCCTTTTGATCAATGCTTTCATTGGCTACGGAGATGCCACTAGGGTCGAAAGTCCAAATACCATTATAGAATGAGACACTAGCTCTGAAATATAGTAGATCATTGAAGTAGAGCAGATTGCTGGCTGTGTAGTTTGTGACGTATTGTGTGTACTCCTCGTCCGCGATCAGGATGTTCTCTTGATTTTCAAATTCATCGTTCATGATCATGACCTTGCTATTTGCGAGCACAAAGAAGTAGTCATCTGCTGGGAGGAATTGGGTTTCGTAGAAGGCACCGTAATCAGTAGTGTCAGCAATCTTTACAATGTTGTTGGGATCGCCATCAGTTTTGTAAATGTGATGCGTTTCGTTGGCCTTGTCCTTTCCGACGAAATACAAGTGGTCATTCCAGGTGAAGAAACGCTGGGCATTGTCACCACCAGTGTAATTCCAATCCATCTGAATATCTGCAAATTCCATGGTGCCCTCAGGTGTGCCATCTGATACATAAATCTTGTTGGCAGCACTGAAATAGACCTGGCCATCATACTCGTAAAAATGCTCGGGCTCTGTGCCTGCGGTGTTAAGACCATTGATCAACAAAGAAGCTGTCTCGCCATCTGATACATATACAGCATCGCCGAGCTCACCGGAAATATATAGTTGTCCTCCTGCTGCTGCAATCTCTTCGGCAAAGGTTGGGAAGCTTTCGTTGCCGATATCTACCGTGCCGGCCTCTGTACCATCTGATCGATAATAGAAAAAGCCCATCTTGAAGTACATGTCTCCATTGTGATCGGCGATATAGCCGGGAGTGCCACAGTCGCAAAGGGTCTTTACTTTCACCGTGCCTGCTTCGGTACCATCTGAAGTCCACATCTCCATGAGGGGATTGGCCAATACTTCATCCAGAGTGATGAAGGCATAGAGCTGATCGTTGTGCTCATGTAGTTGGAGGAAAGAGTAGTCTAGACCTGCCTCTCCGGGTATGATATCTTTGACCATTTTGGTGCCTTCTGTCGTACCATCGGTCACCCATATCTCTCTGCCGAACTCTGTGGTTGTGGCTACAAAATAGACTTTGTCACCAACGAGGGTTAAGCGATTTGGATTGGAGTCCTCTTCGCCCGGTTCGATGTCTCTCAGGACTGTGGTACCTGCTTCCGTGCCATCTGAGATCCAGATTTCGCTGCCGAGGGCATCGTTGGAGGAAACAAATATCATCTTATCGCCTAGTACGGTGGGAGCTCCGAATCCAGTTTCTGTCAGTAGGTGAAATTCATTGGATTGGGCCGTGGTACATATGCTGAGGCATAGGAGGAGTAGGAATAGTGGTAGTTCTTTCATCATTTTTTTGATTGGTTTTATTGTGATTTGCAAAGATAGGATTATTGTTGATG
>JAHDDV010000220.1 GCA_020629205.1 Chitinophagales bacterium
TTCTCCACCAGCCAACAAGGATGCTGTCAAAAAATGCCTTGTCTAAATCATTTCTTGCGGCGTCAAAATCAGACAGTTATTGATTCCCAATCCCTAAAGAAAAAAAGGCTCCTCGGGGACGAGGAGCCTTTTGTCAAGAGAAAAACTGAGAAATAAGAGGTTTGTTTTGCTTGTAGTACACCTTGTTTTGAAGACGGTGTTACACCTTAGCCCACGAAACTGTGGACTAAGGGAACACACGTTAACCAAGAACAATTACACTAAATAATACACTACAGTGAAGGTATTCCCTTCACGACTCAAACATAGGAATTGGTTTGGTTTTACAAATTGCCCCTAATGCAATTAGTTAAAACTTTGAGCCAAAGTTCAATTGTCAATTGTTGTATCTGCAAACAATATTGAAAGGCTAATTTATCGAATTCCTACTACAAAAACCCTACAGCAAAGTCCAATCAAGCAGCATAAACCCCGCATTATTGCTGCCTTCCTCGCAGCCCAGCTACTGAATCCTAGCCTGGGCAAGCAATCTGTTGCCCCGAAATTCTCAACTTGCCCGACCAAGCCTTTGGGTTAAATGAGAAAATTTCAGAAATAATCAGAATTCCCACTATTTCATAATAAATACAGCATCCACAGCCGATTCAGTTATCCCAATAGTTTCAGTAAACTATATTCATTAGGTAAAATCGCATTGTATTGCTACATTAACGCCTCTATTAAGACTAATCTTAGCATATGTCCCATTTATCTCAATCGATTTCATCACTAATCGCACTAGTGCTCTGGCTAACTTGCTCAAGCAACATCTTCGCCCAAGAGCACATTAGTCCCGAAGAAGAAGCCTTCTTAAAGGCCGAGGCAAAATACATTGCTAGACAATTTACTGACGCTCTCACGCAGTTAGGACGAGCAGATGTCAGTGAAACGGAGTCTAAACTATATCGCATGAAGATCCGGGAGATGTTCAGCGATGACGCCTTCGTAGATGATGATTTGCTCACTATGCAGCGTGGTACCAAAGTCACCGTGGACGACTATCTCAGTCAGGTCAAGACCTCCTTCGCTTCCAATGGAGTAAAACTGCAATTCTCAGACTTTAAGACCATTGGCATTTTCAAAGGGCAGTACTATTTTGCTGTCGTGACTTTACAAAGGCAGATCAAAGGCATTTCATCAGTCGATAGTAGCTACATTGCCAATAGGGTGCCGAGAGACATAATCGTAAAATTTGATAAGCAGGACAGCCTTTGGACCAATGAACTAAAGACCTATCAATACCACGAAGGCATCAATCAATACAAACAAGCGAAAGTGCAGGAAGCTGCAAACTCAGAGGAAGCCGAAGCTACCGAGCAAATTATACTAAACACAAAGATTAGAGAATACGACCAACTCAACTCGCAACTCCATGAAATACAAAAGGATCTTCTGAAAAGATATCGGGAAATCGAGTCAGAGAAACCGAGTGATAAACTATCAGCCAGGTCCAATCACAGTAATGCTAAAACAAATGCCGGACAGAATCAAAACGCTGATCACGATCATATGCTGATGCAAGACATCAACAGCCACAACATGTACCACGGCAAAGCCATCCTCAAATTTGCGCCTGTCAGACTGCTCGAAGGACTGGCTCAACTAGGCTTCGAACACCGCATTGGACAGAGAAGCTCCATTGAACTGAATGCAGGGTGGTATCTGGCAATTCCAAATCTCTTGTACCACGAACCTTTGGTGCTCATCGATACCATGGACACAAGCGCTGAAACCTTCCTTACCGAACTAAAGAATCTTCACGATAGCTTCGACTATAGTTCGCTGGATAACTTCACACAAAAGAATGGACTTGGCTGGAATCTTCGAGGAGAAATGCGATTCTACCAAAGGACTGACATGCAAGGACGTTATATAGCTCCCAGAATCATGTACAAAAGCACAAGCTGGGAAAACGACGAACGAGTAGACGTTAGTAATCAAGTGCTAGCACTTGATCTCTTATTGGGCTGGCAATGGCATCATCGCAAGAGATTACACGATGATTTCTACATCGGTTGGGGAGTACGCTATATTAACTTCGATAATGGCGACATCAATATTGCCAAACCATTCTATGCAAACTTCAATATCGGATACAAGGTTGGATTGAGATTTAAGACAAAAGAAGGATTGAAAGAGGAAGATGTCCTGGAAGAGTAAGCTATTTCTTCCTTCCCTTGCTCCCTGGCAATATCGCAAGTAACTTCCCTTCACAAATGAGGGACTTTGCCATCTCCATGTCAGTCCGCAAGTAGTGATCGTCTACCTGATCCCCAAGATGCTCCGAACGCGATGCAATACTATAAGCCTTTCGAGTACCAAGGCCAAGCCTTGACAAGCGCTTGGGCAGCCACCCTTCGGTCAATTGCAAAGCTCGAACCGAACAAAGCAACTCAATCCCTAAAATGGTTTCCAGATTATGAAGGATTTTCTTAAGATGTAGCACTCCCAAACTCCCCATACTCACAAAATCTTCCTGATTGGCAGCAGTGCTCACTGACATTACCGAAGATGGACTTGCCAACACGCGGTTTTCAGCAGCTCTCGCTGCGCCCGCGTACTGAGTAATCATCAATCCCCCATCCGCACTTGCAGTGTCTTTTGCCAGATCCGCAGGTAGTCCAAAGTTCAAATGTTTGTCCAACATCGAAAAGGATCGCTTATCAGACACCAGACCAAGGGAAGTCAAGGCAATCTTCAAGTAATCAACCACGACTGCCAAAGCCTGTCCATGAAAATTCGCTCCACTGGCAAACAACACGCCACCTGTGTTCTCGTCTCTTGCGGAAAAATCAAACAATGGATTATCCGTTGCCGAGTTTATTTCCACCAATAGCGTTTTCTTTACCTGTTCAATGGCCTCCCAAACAGCACCGTGAATCTGAGGCACGGCTCGGAAACTGTAGCGATCCTGTACCCGCTCTGTTCCTGGTCCCCGATCACCAAAAGCAGCACATTGGGCCTCGATACTGGTCCTGGTAGATCCCTTCAGTAGAGTACGCATCTGCCGGGCTATGGCTATCTGCCCTTCATGACGATCGCTCATCTCATTGATCAATGTATCAAATGGAATCTTCTCCCCTCTTATTGCCTCCAAAGATAAGGCTGCACAAATCGATGCATTCTTCAAAACCCGCTCCGCTCGAATGGTGGCTAAAGCCGCTATCGAAGCCATAAAGTTGGACCCATTTGTTATACCCATAGCCTCCTTGGCGCCCAACACAACCGGCGCTATCTTTGCCTTTTTCAAAGCAGCTGGAGCTTCCAGTAGCTCACCCTCATACCAGGCCTTTGCCTCAGGCAGGCCAATCATTGTAGCCCCCATCATCGCCAAAGGAACCAAATCACCGCTTGCACCTACCGACCCTTCTTCCAAGACCCAGGGAGTCAGCCCCTTATTCAGCATCGCAACCATCTGATCACAAACCGCCAAGGAGATTCCAGACATACATTTGGCAAAAGAATTCAAGCGAATAAGCATGATCGCACGAACTTCAGCTACCTCCAATGCAGCACCAGTACCGCAATTGTGTACCTTGATATACTTTACCTGATATTCCGCATTGGCTTCAGCTGCTACAGGCAAGTCCTTCAAATCACCATGCAATCGATTCGTGCCGTAAATAGCAATCTCCGGATACTCACGAATCTGATCCTCCAGCTGCTGTCGGTACTGTTTGATCTTCTTGCGAACTGACTGAGATAATTCAACCTTTGCTCCCTCTACAGCTACCTGATAGATCTGCTGCAAAGTCAAACGATTGCCTCTTATCATGACCTGCTGATGCGCACTATTCATCTTACTATTCTTAAGCCATTATTGATTTAACATGCGCGACCAAATCCTCACGCACCACTTCCTTTTGCACTCGCTGTTTCCATTCTTGCTTGTCACTGATAGACGAAGACAACTCCTTACCAAGGGCCAGATTTCTCACCGTCACTACCCCCTTCGCCAATTCGTCCTCCCCGATCAAAATCGCCACAGGACAATTCTTCTTATCAGCATATGACAATTGCTTCTTCAGCTGCTTCCGTGCACCATAAAAAATCTCACAGGCAATCCCGGCAGAACGAAGCTCCCGAGCAATCACCTGATATTCCATCATCAATTGATCATCAAACATCACAATCAATACAGGCCCCACAGCCTGAGCCATATCCCGACCAGTATTGATCAATACATCCGCCAATCGATCGATACCAATCGAAGCTCCTGTTGCCGGAACCTTCATGCCTAGCAAATTCGCCACCAAACCATCGTAACGTCCGCCCCCACAAATCGATCCAATCTTGCGCTTCTTACCCTTGGCATCCTTATAGCTCTCCAGTGATACCGCCTCAAAGACCGGCCCCGTATAATAACCAAGACCACGAACAAGCGTCGGATCAAAATTGATCCTTGACTCCTCAAATCCGAGCCGGGATAATACTTCATCTATACGATACAATTCTGCAAGTCCTTCTCTTGCCAATGCATCATCACCGATCAACTTATCTAAGTCAGCAAGCACAGAAGCACGAGTCGATAAATCTCCAAAAGCGCCGAGCAATTCAACAATAGGATTGATCAATTCACTTGACAGCCCCAATCCCTTTATCTGCCCTCCGGACTTCTCTTTACGCCCTGCACCCAATTCCATTTCAAGCTCAGAAAGACTAATCTTATCCGCCTTATCAATCACTCGAATGATCTCCATTTCCCTGGCCAAATCTTCAATGCCCAGTGACCGAAGATAACCCGACAACATTTTTCGATTATTCACCTTGACTACATACGATTCCCGACTCAAGCCAATCGCCTCCAAAGCATCCGAAAGAATCATACAGGACTCCGCGTCTGTCATCACATCCTCAGCCCCAACCGTGTCAAAATCAATCTGCTCAAACTGCCGATAACGCCCCGGTTCTACTTTTATCTCATAACGAAACACTGGACCATACTGAAAACGCTTAAACATCGGAGCCTTCCCCTCCACAACCTGCTTACGCATAAAATCCATCCACAACTTCTCCGCATAAACACGTGCAAGCGGTGCCGTCAAATCATAACGCAAAGATAAGTGATGATTCTCCATATAGGTCTTCCCGGCATCATCCTTCAAATCCTTGCCATCAGTGCCCAATACAGGCTCCAATTCCGGACTCTTAAAGGAAAATACACCTTTGTCAACCGTATCATCATCCGGCAGATATTTCCCCAAACAATCCGCATACTCCAGCACAGGCGTATCCCAATGCTCGAAACCATAGGAACGGTACACCTCAGATGCCTTGCTAATAATTCTCTGCTTGATTTGACTCAAACCCGGGTCCTGATCTCGAAAACCCCGTACTTTTCGCGGAATCACACCGCGCTTCTTAATAATGTCCATGCTCCTTTCCTTTTCAGGTCTTAACCAAAAAGAAAAAGCATCATTCACAATGAACAATGCTTTTTCTAGTCCCACCGTCCGGGTTCGAACCGGAGGCCTCCTGATCCACAGTCAGGCGCTCTACCAGCTGAGCTACAGCAGGATAACTTTATGTATTCTATTCATGACAATCTCGATCATAATAGTGCGCAAAGATAGGCAATTTCTCGGCAACTTCGAAAATTTTGCGCTCATAGTACTGAACCAATGGCAGCAATTTTTGGTTCCGAACTTTTCTTTTTTTTGGAGTGCAGCAGAATCGCGCGTTGCAAGGGATCACCCGCTCTCCGTTCCAATGATGGAAGCATGCAGGGTTTCGCTGCATCGCTACTGAGGTCTGCTCGTTCCTCACAGCCCTCATTAGCGAGCGCTCAACACCTGCCTGCCACCATCATTTCCTCTGCGATCGGGACTATTCATCCACGGCATTCGGTCGTGGCAACAAATAAGTAGCTCACCTTAGAGAAACCAGAACCTGCTTTCAGCGAGGCAAGAGAAAAGCACAAGAAGCAATCTGCGCGAATACTTTCCTAAAGCACAAAAAAAAAGCGAGGGTCGAAACCCTCGCTTATCAAAATGGAAAACAATCGGAATTCTTTGGAAAGGTAGAATGTCCCTTGTCTTAGCAGTTATTGAACTCAACAGCAAGACGTGCTAGTCAGATTGCCCATCATCACCTCGTTCTATACCTACTAGTATTATAATTAACCATTGGTATTTTCTGTTTTCCAATACAGTTGGAAATTGATCCTCATCGCTACTATTATTGTCGACAGCAACAATGCGAAAATCAAACCCAACTCACCGTACATGGCAAAAGCCACAAAAATGAGCGCCAACATCCAATGCCCAACAAAACGCTCATAGCCATTACCCAATGCAGCGTTTAATCCAGTGATTAGCTTGTTGATCTTTGATATAGTCTTCATCTTGTCAAATGTTGAATGGCGTTATAGCCTCCATACATCAAAATGCATGCCATTTACAAAATGAAATCTAAGCAGCTCATTATCAGCCTTCTTCAAATTATGCTAAGCCACAAACAAAAGCACAAATTCTAGACAGTTTTAGCAGATTTTGTCCACTTTCTGCTAAAATCAATGTCGGCCAAACCAGATTTTGGACCCCAATCGGGCCTTTCCAGCTTTTACAAGCCACAGCAGGTACAACAAAAGCCCTGAAAGACCTATTTTTGAAACAAATACAGATCACTATGTACTTACGATTCCTATTTGTCTTCTTGCTGCTCGCTTTCAGTATCGCGGCTTCTGCGCAAAGCCTTCATCCCCATTGTCAGCACCACAAAGCTCAATTGATGGATGAGGTGAATCTACAAGCTGTCTCCGCCAACAACAGCAGAAGCGATACCCTGTCAGTCGACCACTATGAAATCCATCTGGACATATCTGATCTAAGCAATAACGAAATCGGCGGTAATACAGTGATTACCTTGTCCTCGAAAATCGATGATCTGCAAGAAATTAAACTGGATCTACTCAGCCTTCCGGTTTCAGAGGTGCTCATCGACGGAGAAGCAGTCAGCTTTGACTACAGCTCCCCACTTTTGACTATTACGCCAAACGAAGCCCTTGCTGCTGGTGAAAGCCACGATATAGATGTGTACTACGCCGGTGATCCTGCTACCGCCAGCTTTGGTGGCTTCTACACTACACAAAATTACTTTTACAATCTCGGCGTAGGGATCGGCGTAGATCCACCAACCTTTGGTCGAACCTGGTTCCCTTGTGTCGACAACTTTGTTGAAAAATCGACTTATGAATGTCATATTCGCACTGCGGGAGATCACAAGGCTTTCTGCGGTGGCCTACTAACCGATCAAAACAATCATGCTGATGGAGATGTCACCTGGGTTTGGACCCTGGATCAACGAATCCCTACCTATCTGGCCTCCGTAGCAGTGGCAAAGTACCACACACTGGAGTGGGAATACGAAGGCATCAATGGCACTATCCCGGTTCAATTGGGAGCAGTGGCCGCAGATACAGCAAATCTTCGATCTTCATTCATTAATCTCGATAAAGCTATAGAAGGTTTCGAGACCGCCTTTGGGGCTTATCCCTTCGATCGCATTGGCTTTGTCATGGTGCCTTTCAATGGAGGAGCCATGGAACATGCTACCAATGTGGCCTACCCAAGATTCGGCATTTCAGGAGGTGGACTAAACTATGAAGATCTGATGGCTCACGAATTTGCTCATCACTGGTGGGGAAATTACATGACTTGTGAAACCGCCGATCAAATGTGGCTAAATGAAGGATGGGCTTCTTACTGTGCCTTGTACTTCTATGAGATAGCCTACGGAAAAGAGGAATACAAAACACGTATGAGAGATCATCACCGATCCGTTGCACTATATGCCCACATAAGAGATGGAGCAGCCTTGGCAGTGGCAGGAGTGCCTTTCGATGCCACTTACGGATCGACCGTATATGAGAAAGGTGCAGATGTTATCCACACGATGCGTTCCTACATGGGCGATATCAAGTTCTTTTTGTGTACAAAAGAATTTCTGGCAACTTACGCCTTTGCTAATGCCAATACGGAGCAGTTCATGAACTTTCTGACAGAATGCAGCGGTATAGACATGGAACCCTATTTCAATGGCTACCTTTTTCAACCGGGATTTGCGCATTTCGCCATTCAGGAAGTGCAAACGGAGGCAATTGATGATGGCTTCAGCACGACCATCAGGATACAACAAAAACTTCGACTAGCTGAAGACCTTCACGAGCAAGTCCCTTTGACCATCAGCTTCATGGATGCGAATGGGGATCTTACAACAAAAGACATAATGATGTCAGGCGCATGCATGGAACATTCCTGGACACTCGATTTCGAACCGATCTATGTTGGATTGGACATCGAGGAACACATCAATGATGCTACAATAGATCGGTATCAGTGGATCGACGAAGACATTGAACTCAATTGGCATTCTACAACTAGCAGCACTGTGGAAGCTAGCAATGTGACAGGTAGCATCTTCTGCCGCATAGTAAATAACCTTGTGCATCCAGATCGTCCGCAAAGTCCACTTTCTGACGACTTCTACTTATCTCAGGAACGATTCTGGACAGTGGAACTAGTGCCTGTAAGCGGAGCTACAGCTGACATAAATATTGAATTCTCTTACAATGGAAGCACCAATACTTCCAGCGGATATCTCGACACTGACTTGTTCAGTACCACTGAATCCGCTCTAAGATTATTCTACCGAGCGGATGCTAATGAGCCATGGGAAGAAGCAGCAAATCAGGAAATTGTTACAGGTGCCAGTGTTACGGATCGTATCGGTAGAGTACGTGTCACTAACCCAGTCTCGGGGGAGTATGCGCTGGCCATCAGTGACCCCGACCGAGAAGAAACAATCAGCAATTATGCTGGCGATTGTGAATCCATTCAACACTTCAACACCTCAATTGAGCAAGGACCAGCCAAGGATTGGTTCAGCGTCTATCCGAATCCTGCGCAGGATCACTTGAGTATCCGAATGCAAGCTGGCAAAGTTGATCAAGTGAGCCTGAGAGATACCAGCGGCAGACAGATTCATGATGAAAGCGTGCAAGGCAGCAATTACCACCTAAACACCAGCGAGTTTACCAATGGCATGTATGTTCTGGAACTGCGGCTCGATGGTATTGTGCAGGGCGAACAAAAAGTAGTGATCTTTCGACAGTAATTTGCACCCAGACCATCTACAACTTTTCTACAGATCCTGCTTTTACTGTGTGATTAATAACTTCTGAGTCTGAACTTGTCCTGCAAAACGGATAAGATGGATGCCTGAACTAATAGCGCTCAAATCAATCTCCGTTCTGCCAATAGTGATTGCTTCTTGAATGAGCAAACGACCATTTAGATCGTAGAGCCAAAACTGGGATTCAAAATTGCTATTGATCTGCAAACTGCCTTCGAGGAGTATTGCATCAATTGCGTTGTCGTTTGTTCGACTTACAGAGGTCAGCGCCTGTGGTTCCATCTCTCTATCCGTTCTTATCGTTGATAGTCGGTAGTAGCTGAGGGGGCTATGAAAATCGACATCGTTCTGCTCATAGACCATCCTGGATTGCAGTTGTT
>JAHDDV010000221.1:0-6770 GCA_020629205.1 Chitinophagales bacterium
TTTTATAGGTCTGGGTTTTAGTACTGCTGGCATGCAGAACAATGATGCTCGTGGGAAGCTGTTGAGATTTGTTCTGTGCCACGAGTTCCGGACGGTGATGAATAGCCCCGATGGCAGAGGAAATGAAGGTAGCAGACAGGCGACTGACTGTGCCGCTGCAGTGGGCTCGGAGCGCATGCGGAGAGACCGATGCAGCGGATACAGGAAGCGACTGGATGCTGCCTGAATTGGAACGGACAGCGGGTAGGTCATTGCTACGAGCTTTTGCAGCCTGGCTCCAAGAAAGCAAAACTTGCATTGTGATTAAGCATCTGATTATCAGTTGTTTACAAGGGTTGTTGTTGGTCTTTAAATTTTATTTCCCGCTGGCTTAAACCTCGGGGACTGTGGGACGTCTTAAATGTGTACTTGCCGGGAAGGCGGTGCAAAAAAACAAATTATTTTTTGGGGTGTTTTATACCTGGAGCTTGAGTCGGATGACTATGCTCCAGGTTTTTTTATGCCCTGATTGGTCTTGTACATGGCAAAAAGAAAGCCCTTTGAACAATGGTCCAAAGGGCTGAATGCTGTTGAGTTGATCGGTTTTTGTGCTTTTATTCGCAGTAGATTTTGATCATTTGAGAGGCATATGATTTGCCAAGGTCGGCGGCTTGGGCCCAGTCTGCACAGGCAGCTTCGCGTTCGCCCATTTTATTGTATAGGTCGGCTCTGTAGAAGAATGCTTCTTCAAATTTTGGGCTGATCTCTATACACTTATTGAGGTCAATTTTGGCTTTTTCATAGTCTTCCATATCAGTGCGGCAGATGCCTCTGGAGAGAAAGGCTTTGTGATTGTTTGGGTAAATTCGTATAGCTTCGTTGAAGTCGAGGATGGCTCCGCGAAAGTCTTCTATCTTGTGCTTTGCGACGCCACGATTTAGGTAATAGCTGGAATTTTCTGCGCTAAGATCGATGGCATTATTGAAATCCTGAATGGCCCCATAGAAATCTTCGAGGCGAATTTTTACGGTACCACGATTGAAATAGGCGGCAGCAGTAGGTTCGGCAGATATGGATTTGCTGAATAAGCTAACGGCCAATTCGAGATTTCCCTGAGCGGCCATGTCCATAGCATCACTGGCATATTGGTAGGCATCTTGAGCTCGGAGCGGTGAAGCTATAATATAACAGCTGATAATCAGCGTAATAAATATTTTCATAAAGTTGTAATTTGAAGAAGTTAGCCAGCAAAGCTGAGGTGGCTATTTCTCTTGTACAAAAATAGTCAATGCATCTTTTAGAATGAGATAATGCATTATTTTTGCGGAATTTTTAATCCAAAACCTTAGACTCAAAATGAAGGGAAAAGTTTTAATTGTTGGCGCCGGAAGTGTCGGAAATGTGGTTGCAAAGAAGTGCGCAATGCTGCCGAATGTCTTTAAGGAGATAATGCTGGCTAGCCGAACGATTGAAAAATGCGAGCGGATAGCTAGCGAAATTACAGATCGTGATATCGCGACTGCTCAGGTAGATGCCTATGATAAAGCCGCTTTGATTGCATTGATTCGGGACTTTGAGCCAGACTTGCTGATTCATGTTGCTTTGCCTTATCAGAATTTGGTGATTATGGAAGCTTGTCTGGAGACGGGTACGAATTACCTTGATACGGCAAATTATGAGAGTGAGGATGATCCTCAATTTCGTTATAAGGAGCAATGGGAGATGCAGGATCGATTTGCAGATGCGGGCATTATGGCCTTGCTTGGATGTGGATTTGATCCGGGAGTGACGAGCATCTATACGGCTTATGCCGCTAAGCACCATTTTGATGAGATGGAGTATCTCGATATCGTAGATTGTAATGCGGGGGATCATGGTCATGCCTTTGCTACGAATTTCAATCCGGAGATCAACATTCGGGAGATTACGCAGAAGGGCAAGTATTTTGAAAATGGTGACTGGGTGTATACAGAGCCCCATGAGATTAAGCAGTTGGTTGACTATCCGAATATTGGTGAGCGCATGTCTTATTTGCTGTATCATGAAGAGTTGGAGTCATTGACAAAGAATTATCCGAGTTTGAAACGTGCGCGTTTTTGGATGACTTTTGGGGAGGAGTATTTGACTCATTTGCGGGTACTTCAGAATGTAGGGATGACGGGGATTGAACCGGTGACCTATGAAGGAGTTGAGATTGTTCCTTTGAAATTTTTGAAAGCTGTGCTTCCAGATCCTGCCGGGCTGGGAACAAACTACGAAGGCAAGACTTGTATTGGTTGTCAAGTGAAAGGTAAGAAAGACGGAGAGGACCGCATCTATTTTGTATACAATAATTGTGATCACGGTGAGGTTTACAAAGAGGTAGGAGCCCAGGCAGTGGGCTATACTACAGGTGTGCCTGCTATGATTGGGGCAAAGATGATTTTGGAAGGAACATGGTCAGGGACGGGTGTGTTTAATGTGGAGGATTTCGATCCTGATCCCTTTATGGATGATTTGAATGTTTATGGTTTGCCATGGAAAGAGTTTCATGGGAAGCAACTGGTAGAAGACTAAGAGATGAAGGTGTATTATCCGGAGATTCCTTCTCCTTGCTATGTTTTGGAGGAGGAACGATTGCTGCATAATTTGCGGATTTTGCAGCGAGTACAGCAGGAGAGTGGTGCAGATATCATTTGTGCTTTGAAGGGCTATGCGATGTTTAGCACCTTTGATTTGTTGAGACAGTATCTGGCGGGCTGCACAGCTAGTTCCTTACATGAGGCGAGGTTGTGTTTTGAGGAGTTTGGTTCGAAGGCGCATGTTTGTGCACCTGCTTATCCGCCGGGAGATTTTGTGGAGATTTTGTCTTGTGCCTCTCATATTACTTTCAATAGTTTGAGTCAATGGGAGCTCTTTGGTCAAGAAGCCAGAAAGGCAGGTGTATCCTGTGGCCTGCGAATTAATCCCGAGTATTCTGTTGTTGAGACAGCTTTGTACGATCCCTGTGCTCCAGGATCTCGAATGGGGATTAGAGCGAAGGATTTAGGAGATCGATTGCCTGAGGGGATTGAGGGTTTGCATTTTCATACTTTGTGTGAGAACGGTTTGCCAGAGTTGCTGGAGACCTTTGCCGCAGTTGAGGAGCGATTTGGTGATCATTTGAAAGGGCTGTCCTGGTTGAACATGGGAGGTGGACATCATATCACTCGGGAGGATTATGATGTAGATGGACTGATTGAATTTTTGAGGAAAGTGCAGCAGCGCTACGAGCTACAAGTGATAATGGAGCCTGGGGAAGCAATTGGTCTTGGGACAGGTTTTTTGAAGACCAGTGTGTTGGATGTGATAGATAGTGATGGTGTGTTGGTTGCAATTATTGATGCCTCTTTTACAGCCCATATGCCGGATTGTTTGGAAATGCCTTATATGCCGGAAATAAGAGGAGCGAAGGAGGTGGTGCGGGGATTACCAACATATCGGATGGGTGGGATTAGTTGTTTGTCTGGAGATCAGTTGGGGGATTATAGTTTTGAGGAAGATTTGGAAGTTGGGCAGACCTTGCTGTTTGAGGATATGATTCACTATACGATGGTTAAGACTACTAATTTTAATGGCGTGAATTTGCCATCGATTGGAATCCTGCGATCTGATGGTAAGTTTGAATTAGTACGTCAGTTCGGCTATCGAGATTATCGGGATCGTTTGTCTTGATTCTCTGCTCAATCTTATTTGGCGAAAACGAAAAGGGCCCTGCATCCAAATGGATGACAGGGCCCTTGTCTGAAAGGTTTTCTTTCGGAATTGATTGTCTATCAGAACGGTATGATAGAGACTCCGATATTTACCGGGTATAATTCCGGGCCTTCTCCATCGGAGAAAAGTGGTGTCAAAGCGTACTGAGCGTAGAAGTTGAGAGGGCCGAGTCCGATTCCAGCCATCAAGCCAGCGCGAAACTTGTTCATATTGAAGCTGTCTCTTACTTTGGTCTTTCCATTGTTGTTACTCTTTTGCTTGGAGTGCATTCCGATCATCATTCCTCCAAAAACTCCTACATCTATGCTGACTGATCGTCCAGGTCTTTGAGGATTGGTCTCGAAGTTGAGATAAAGCGGCACTTCCATGAAGGTATTGGTGAGCTTGTTTTTGCTCAGGCTCATCTCGCTATCAACGATTGTCAGGGAGTCCATGTTGGCCACAAATGTATGATTGTGGTTGTATTTGTAGTTATGGAAATTGAAGGACAGTCCGTACATCAAATTTGCGTGATGCTTGATTAGGTTGACTCTTTGCTTCAGCGCGTGAAGATTCACATTGATTGACTTCCCTAGGACTGGATCGATTAGGTCCAGCTCATTCGGTAGGTTCAAGGTGCCATCATAGGCAAAGGTATTGACACCAAGATCAAGCATTAGCCAACGTGTTTTTACATTCTTTAGCTTTCTCTTTCGATCCACTTCAACTTCGATTTCATCTTCCCAGTCTTCGTCGTCGATGTCGCTTAGGTCGATGCTAATCTTTCTGTCTTCGCTATCGATCTCCCATCGATCATCATCTGAGTTCTTTCTGTCCGAGTCTTTAAACTTGATTGTAAACTCCACATCGCCAATTTTGAAAGTCGTAGTGTCGGTCACCTCTTCTCCGGGACCTGCTGGAGGCGTTGGAGGAGTAGGAGGATTGATATCCGGTATCTCTTCCACTGGTGGCGGAGGCGGAGGTGGCGTTGGGGAGCTGGGTGTTTGGGCGACTGTTACAAGAGCAACTAGTGCCAGGGCGAGGCTTACTATGAGGTTCTTCATGGCAAAAGGTTTTTAGAAAATTTCCGAAAGATTTTATTAATAGGTTTCATTTCAATTTCTACACCAGTCAATGTTGTGGTGTTCTGATCTGCGGAGGCAAACATTTCCGGCACTACGGCTTCTTTGATTCCTTCCATGATCAGTTTAGCTGGTTTGTAGCGGACTGGTTCGCGTTGAGCGGCGGGCACATTGTCTTGAACATCTGTACTTGCTAACTGCTCTTCTTCAGGTGCTACTTCCATTTCATCGATCGTTTCTTGTTGGTCTTCAGCTGCTTTCTTAGGAGCTTGCTTTACATCGTTGTTTGCGATCGGGCTAACTTCGATTGGCAATGCTTCTTCTATTTGTGGAGCTTGCTCTGCTGGCTCATTGATCTCAGCGAATTGCTTATCATTGATTATTTCATTCTTTAGCTGCTTTGGTTTCACTTCCTCTTGAGCAGGAGCGTCGCGATCAGCAAAGGTTTCTTTGAACATCTTCTTGGCTTGTTGCACTTTTTTCAGTGGGTTGCTAAATACCCCTTGCTGTTCAAAGACTGGAGCAGATTTCCTGCTAGCTTTCTTAGTTTTGCTTTTTGACTTCAACTGCTTTTTCTCCGTGGAACTCGCTTGCTGAGCCTCTACTTGCTTTGTCTGCTTATCATTAATTGGCGCAGCTACTTCTAGCTGTTCTTTTGTATCCAGTTCTTCATCATCATGGCCAGCAGCAAGAGTCGGATCATGTTTCAACTTCTGCTCCACTTGAGTGGCAGGTTTTGAATCAGGCTTATCGGCTACAGAGGTACCATTTTGGTTGAATGGGTTTTGAATCATTAAGAACATGGTCAAGAGCGCTGCAATGCTAAGGCCTACTCCAAGTCCACGCCAAAAGAGACTCCTTACTTTGCCTTCCGACTTCTTCAGTGCTTGCTTGTTTTGGAAGATGATGTCTTCCTCTGGAACCAGAAAGATGTCTTTCATGCCTTCAAGCTCAGCAGCTATATCTGGATGCTTGGACAGGAATTTTCGCATTTCTGCTGCATCCTCAGGAGGGAGTGTTCCTTCCAGATAATCGATAGCAAACTGCTCGTAATTTATTTTATTGATCTTCATAACTTATTCTCTCGAGTCAATGAATGGGACCTTTTTAGATAATCTTGTCAACGCTTACCAAAAATTCTTTGAGCTTCTTTCTAGCTCGAAAAATATACACTTTCACTTGGGCTTCGGAAAGGTTGACAATTTCTCCAATTTCCTTGTAGCTATATCCTTCGTAGTCTTTCAGCATGACCACAGATCTCTGCACATCACTTAATCTTTGCAAACCCCGGTTGAGCAGGTCTTTGATGTCAGATGGTGCAGCTGCGCTTGTGGCTCTGTCGGGCATTGTTTCCGGTTGTGAGATCTTACTCATTTTACGTATGCCGTCGATCATGTCACGGTAGGCCACGGTAAACAAATATGATTTGGCCTTTGGAAACTCTACCTTTTCACAGTTTTGCCACATTTTCAAGAAGGTATTTTGTACTACATCTTGAGCATCCGCTTCATTTTTGATCTTCTTTAGAATGAAGCGGAAGAGCCTATCGGAAAAAAGGTCAACACACTTATTATATTCAGCGACTGTCATTACATCCCTTGAACGGTTGGTATAACCCAAAGGTTACAGCTATTTGTTAAAAAGTGTGCTTTTTCTTGAGAATTGGAGGGGGAATAGCAGTTGGATGCTAATTGTGAAGGAGGTTTATTGGTAATCGGCTGATTATCAATGATATTTTTTGCCCTCCGCTTCCTGATGTTGAATAGGAAGAGGTAATTTTTTGCTTTGAGATTGAAGCGGAGGAGGAAAAGGGCAATAAGAGAGCAATTTAGAAGTTGTTTCGACCTCTTTCGTCCTCTTCCATGCTGTATTTCGGCAGATCACTTATCGGATCTACTTTGCTTTCGTAGGCTGGTTTTCTAGGAGCAGTCTCTTCAATTTCGACACTACTCAAGGTTTTGATCAATTCTGAGATTCCGTCACGCTCGGTCTTCT
>JAHDDV010000221.1:6870-9523 GCA_020629205.1 Chitinophagales bacterium
TCGACACTACTCAAGGTTTTGATCAATTCTGAGATTCCGTCACGCTCGGTCTTCTTCTTCTGCACTTCTTCTTTAAGTGCATTGATTTCAGAATCAATGCGATACATCTCCTCATTTAGTAGGGAGGCCAATAGTTGCGCTTGTCTGCCGTTCAGGGTAAGGGTAAGTGGCATATTCTTTTCATTTAAGTTTGTCAATAAAGATAGTGAAACCACCTCTAAAAACGGCGAGACCGATGTTAAAAGATGCCTGCTAATTGGCTAATGCTTTATTGACCTCCGTAAGTAGTTGGGAGACAGGATACTTTCGGAAACCGATTTCCTCCAGTTCTTGAAGATTTCTCTTTGCGTCCTTCAGGTCTTCCTGACTTCGATCAGGAGCCTGGAGCAGTGCAAGTGCAAGATACCATTTAGCATCTTCTACGAAGGCACTCTCCCCTTTTGCTACAACTTCAAGATTTCTAATAGCTGACTGAGGGTTTTCGGGACTCGCGTAGAAATGTGCTAATCCTGTGTAAAAGATCTGCTCGCTGGTTTTGGAGGGTTTTCGAATCAAGGACTCCCCTGCACCAGCTGCTCGATCGAATTGCTTGTCTTGATACAGTCGGATAAATCGATGCCACTCACGTTGCCCATCATCGGAGCGCTGTGCCATTGGTGCTCGATGATGGACTTGTGATTCTTGCTGTACAATGGAGTTCAGGCTCTGGCTGTTTGATGACCAAAAATATTGTCCGGCAAAGAACAATGCTCCGATCAAGACTGCGGCAGCCAGATATGGTGCAAGTTTCCCGAAACTTCGAGTAATCACCTTCTGTGAATTCGGCTGCTCCGCTTTAAAGCTAGAATCAGGTCTCTCTGCCCTTAACTCTTCTGCCCTGGCCGTGACTCGTTCATATTCAAGCTCATAAAGAGCTTTGTGAACACTTTTTTGCTCATCAAGTAGTTCTTGCAGCTGTTTGTCAATTGCTAGTTCGGATTCAAAGTTCTTTTTCTCTTCGGGACTAAGTCTACCGAGAAGATAATCCTCAACATTTTGATATTGTTCTTGATTTGGTTCCACTGGAATGAATTGTATGGTTAGGGGATGCTGGGCAGTTCATTCAGAATTTTCGTTTTTTCTTGATGGCGGCGATATGTTCGTTCAACTTTTTGCGGCATCTGTATTTCGAGCTCTTGGCTACATCGACGCTTTTGTATCCAAATTCATCAAGTAGGTCCTTGAGTCTTTCTTTATGAACGATTGTTCGTGTCAGTAATTCTCTACATTTTTTTCCCATTCTCTTGAGTGCTAGTTTTAAGAGTCTTTCTTTGATTTCATCTTCTCGAGATTTTTCTTCTTCGTTCTCTTTCATAATCATAGGGTTAATCTGTTGTTCATAAAACCTTTGTGCTTCGGGAAGTTCCTCAAACTTGCTGTTGTCAATCAGCTTGAAATCCGGTTTTGTCTTACGGCATTCATCAATATATAAATTTTTGGAGATTGTAAACACGTATGCTGGCACATGGCCATTGATGACTTTTCCTGCTTCCAATTCCATCCAAGTCCGCACAATAGCATCCTGAAAGTAATCTCTTGCAGTGGGCACTGATCCAGTAACCTGTATGAGTTTTGGTATACACCAAGCTTCACATTCCCGATATGTCTTATCAAAGTTCTTCATCCGCTACTCTTAGAACGTAATTCTCAAAAATGGTAAACATCGCAAGGGTATTTTCCTAACGCGTTGACACAAAGTTAGAAAAAATGAAAATTACTGCGAGTCTAGATTTTATGCGGGTTTTTAGTGTCTTTTAAAGTCTGAAAGAAAAAAAATATTGTTTACCTTTTTCTCAGATTTCGTTATGATAGTGACAGCTATTAGTTAATTGAACCAAAAATGAAAATTATGAAAAGAGTTATTGTTTTTTTGACTTGCATTGTATATGCAATGATTACCCCAGGAAGTGTCTTTGGACAGAGTTTGTTTGTTAATGGAGGAATTGAGGGGATTGGGGAGAATCTGAATTCCGATGATGGCAGGGTTGGTGTTGGAGTGAATTACCCGAAAGCTAATCTACATGTGGCAGAAGATTTACAACTCGGTTCCAACCTCCTCACCTACTACAAAATGGCAGTTGGGGATATGGGTCCAGAGCACCTTTCCGTAGGAAATGGGGATGTGCTTTTTAAGAGAATCTTGATCGATGATGGTATCGGTGTACCCTTGGATCAGATGCTGCTCAATGCAAATGGACAAATGTCTCTTGGTAGGATGATCTACAGCGATCATGAGTTAGCGGAGATGAATACGGCGGGTAGTGACCCTTACCTCCTATTTGTAGACGGTGGTATAGTCGCCGAAGAAATTAAAGTTGAGCTCGATGAGGATTGGGGTGACTATGTGTTTGATGAAGATTACCCTCTGGAGAGCCTAGAAGAGGTAGAAGGATTTATTTCGAAAAATAGTCATCTTCCAGGTATGCCTTCTGCAGCCGAAATCGAGCAGGGTGGTGGACTCAACATAGAGGCAATCACTCATGATCAGCAAATCAAAATTGAAGAATTGTTTCTATATGTGATTGACATGAATGAGCGTTTGCAAAGCCTGGAAAGAGAGAATCAGCGATTGAAACTTAAGCTGAATGGCGCAAAGTAGGTTGTTTTTTGTCAA
>JAHDDV010000222.1 GCA_020629205.1 Chitinophagales bacterium
ATAAACCGCATAGATATAGGCCAGTACAAACTCCAGTCCCAACACAGTAGTCATAGCTCCGGCAATGGCACCATCAATCAAAACAGCTAGCGCATATCCGCCTACAGCAGAAAGCACACCCGCTAGCACAGCTAGTACCAGCATGACGTCCAGTCGATCGGTAAACAGATAAGCTATCGCCGGTGGGCCTACTAAGAAAGCGACTACTAGTATGGCTCCTACGGACTCAAAAGAAAGCACCGTGGCCAGTGATACTGCTCCCATTAAAAGATAGTGCCAGAAGGCAGTCGAAACACCAATGGCAGCAGCGTATTGCGGATCAAAGGTCGTCAACTTTAGTGGTCGATAGCCAAAGTAAATAATGGCGCTCACGATCAGGAAGAGTAGCGATAGTTTCCAGATCGCTACCGGGCCAAGCGACATACCCGATTCGGTCATCCAAAGCTCGAAGGGCACCATGGCAATCTCTCCATGCAATACACAATCGGCATCCAGATCGATATGTTTGGTCCAGCTACTAATCAAGATGACGCCCAGCGAGAACAAGAAGGTAAAGATCAAACCAATGGACGCATCAGCCTGTACCTTACCACTGCGATGCACTAACTCAATCAGAAATGTGGCCAACAGACCGATCGATGCCGCACCAATGATCATCGGGAAAGAATCCAGGGAATGTGTAAATATATAGGCGATCACAATGCCGGGCAGCACGGCATGAGAGATCGCATCCCCGATCATTGCCATCCTGCGCAAGACTAGAAAGCAGCCAAGTAGCCCGCAACTTGCAGCTACCAATGCCCCGGTCAGTATGATCCAAAATGCACTCAAATCTTTGCTCTATTGTGTGTAAGGAATATCCTTGTCATGTGGGTCGCGTTGTGGTCTGCCCAATTCATCTACCAGCAAGGCCTCCATTTCCGGAGTGATGATATGCTCCATTGCATCGGCATCCGGGTGCACATGATCCGGAGCCATTTTGAGGAATCTTTGCAGGTACAATTCCCATAGTCGGTGAATACGCACAATGCGCTGACCAATCTCTTTGCCTTGACTCGTCAGTCGCCAATAATCCCCTCTTTCATTCTGTATCAAGTCTTTTCTAAGCAATGCTTGCAAACCTTTCTTGAGCAACTTTTCCTGCATAGGACGGCGTCGCATAATCTCCTGCTTCGTCCTTGCCTGATAAAACGAAGCATCAGCTTCGGCCAGATGGTAGAAAGCCTTCAAAATGTTCTCATGAAGCACCTTGTTCTTGTGACGCACCAGTTTTAGCCTTCGAGCAAAGTAGCCCTTGTTTGGCGCAAACAGAATCGAGGCAAAAGCAAACAATGACACGATCACTACAATCCAGGGACCTGTTGGCATTGCCGGCGCCAGGAAAGAAACCATTGCCCCCATGATGCCCGAAATTCCACCAAAGATAGCTGCCAATAACACCATCAAACCCAAGCGGTCTGTCCAATAACGAGCTGCAACGGCAGGAGTAATCAGCAGTGCTGCCATCAGCACAACGCCGACCGCTTGTATGCCCGTCGCCACTGCAAGCACTGTCAAGGTAGATAGAATCACCTCCAGGAGTCCTACAGGTAGACCGATTGATTTAGCATATCCCGGATCGAAAGCGACCATAGCAAACTGCTTGAAAAACAATATGATCGTACCCAGTAAAATGGTACTAATCACGGCAAGCAAGTAAACATCTTCTGGCAAGATACTGGCAGCCTTGCCAAAGAGAAATTTATCCAAACCCGATTGGGCAGCATTGCCGCTATGTTGGATGGTCGTGAGCAGCATTATTCCAAAGCCGAAGAAGATCGACAAGACAAGACCAATAGAAGTGTCGGCCTTGATCTTGGTCCGAGCCGTTATCAGATCAATGACAATCAGACTGATCCATCCGGTCACGAAGGCTCCTCCCAGTAGAATGAGTGGATTTTTGGATTCGAAAAGCATAAAGCCCAGACAAACACCAGGCAGGGCCGCATGTGCAATGGCATCACCGACAAGGGCCTTCTTTTTCAAAAAAGTAAAACAACCCACTATGGCTGTACTCACCCCAATCAAGAAAACGCCAAGCGTGACATAACGCACATTGAGGTCTGAAAAACTAAGAAATTCAAATACTTGTTCCCACATGGCAAAGCTATGCTTGTTCAAGATCTGGTTCATCGCGCATCGGCAAGCCCTCTTTGGTCAATAGATTACTAATGGTATGAAGCAGAGTCAACTTACTGCCGTAGGTCTCTTGCAGTATTTCCTTGTTAAATACTTCTGCCTTAGGACCTGAAGCCACCAATCGTGTATTCAAAAATACAAACCAATCAAAATATTCATAAGCTGACTGAAGATCGTGATGCACAATCAGCAGAGTCTTACCCTGAGAACGCATCTCCAGTAGCAAATTTAAAATTGAATCTTCTGTTGCCGCATCGATGCCTGCAAATGGCTCATCCATAAAGTACAGATCTGCTTCCTGAGCCAAGGAGCGCGCAAGAAAAACCCGCTGTTGCTGCCCGCCTGAAAGCTGTGATATTTGACGCTTTTGATAATCTTGCATGCCCACTTTCTCCAGGCAAGCCAATGCCACCTCTTTATCTTTTTTCGACCAGGATCGAAAGAAGCCGCGCTTCCCAAATCGACCCATCAATACTACATCAAGCACATTTGTAGGGAAGTCCCAATCGACACTTTCTTTTTGCGGCACATAAGCCACTCGTGGTCTTACTTCATCAAGAGGACGATCAAACAGCTTCACATATCCACTGCTGGGATCCACGAGATTCATCATGGCCTTGATCAAAGTCGTCTTACCAGCTCCATTTGGTCCTAGTATCCCCACAAGATTTCCCGCTGGCACACTAAAGTCCGCTTCCCACAAGACAGGTTTGTTATGGTATGTCACAGAGAGATTGTGTACCTCAACAACCGGATTATCTACTTGTATGATCATACTATTACTTATGGTGTCAAGCCCTCTACGACCGTATTGGCATTGTGCTGTACCATGCCAATGTAGGTGCCTTCTGGCGTGCCTTCCGCTCCCATTGCATCAGAATACAAGGTCCCACCGATAGCCACCTGATGGTTCTTGGCCTTGCAGCCTTCCACTACTGCCCTTAAGGATTTGTCCGACACTGAGGTCTCTACAAACACAGAACGCAACCTTCTCTTAGAGATAAAGCCCACCAAATCTGCCACGTCCTTCAATCCGAATTCCGACACGGTAGATATCCCTTGCAGCCCTCGAACTTCCAAGCCATAGGCACGTCCAAAATACCTGAAGGCATCATGTGAAGTCACTAATACTCGCTGCTGCTCAGGTATAGACCCAATCATAACCTTTAGCTCCTTGTGCAGATCACCCAATCGTGCCTGATAAGCTCCCGCATTCTTATTATAGGTTTCCAATCCCTCCGGATCGTGCTTTATCAATGCTTTTCGCACAGCTTCCACTGCCTCCATCCAAAGACTCACATCAAACCAAATATGCGGATCGCTAGGGTAGGCATCCTTGTTTTCAACATCCTCCGAAGCAAGCAATTTCGACTTATCAATATCCGCAGTCACCGCGTATACAGCACGGCCCTGCTTGGCCAATTTTTCAAAGATTTCCACTAACTTTCCCTCTAGGTGCAAGCCATTGTAGAGGATCAAATCTGCCTTCGTAAGCTTGACCAAATCTCCCTGTGTAGCTTTGTACAAATGAGGATCTACCCCAGGTCCCATCAGTGATTCCAGTTCTAATCTATCCCCGCCCAGTACCTGCACGATATCCTTGATCATCCCGGTAGTTGTTACCACCTTCAGTGGCCCCTTCTCCTCTTTCTCAGTCTTCGCTGCATTATTACAGGCACAAAAAATCACACTGAACAATAGCAATCCCAGCACTATTGGGGCTAATTGACTGTATCTATTATACTTATCTGAAAAAATCATAATGGTTATTCCTTTTGGACATCTGGCCCATCATAAAGATAAGGAAATTTTTGGTTAATGCAAATATTTTTTTAGGCTGGTCTAAAAATTAATTCTAAAGAAGACAAACTTTCTTTCATTTTTTTGGAGCGAAGCAGTTTGGGGCGTGGGGATGGATGACCCGTGCTCCACTAATACTCGGCACTCAGCTAGCTGCTCATGCTCGGGCCAGTGCGTCTCTCCACTGCGTTACGAGCCACCCCGGCTCCGGCATTCACGACGCTATCAGAGCACCTCGTTCCGTTGCGCCCGGGGCTATTCTTCACCGGTCTTACTCGTGGTGATATTTCATTCTTGGCTGTGTAGCATAGGCTTGGACAGATCTGGCAATCTACTTCAGAGCCAAGTAAGGACATATTCTTCTGCAGGGTGTGTATCCGCTCAATGGAGCCTGCAGGCATGACTCTGTACCTTGGACTTATTAAAAAAACTGTCCAAAGGAACGAATACTATGTGAGTGAGAGATCAAGAGAAAGCCTCAGTGGTTTTATAAGTGATCCTGGCTGGTCTTAAGCGTGTATTTGGGAAGCGACTTCAGGTCTGCATTGGTCAATTGTGCCTCAATCCAATAGTTGATATCAAAGAGACTCATACTATACATCTCTTTTCGATAATCAAATTCCTTCAACTTTGCTTGAAGCTCAATAATTACTGCCTTGTCCAATTGCCGCTTTTGTGCAAAGGTGCTAAGTGCCTTTACGATAGCTTTTTGAGCCTCCTTGCCTTCACTTAGCCGATTGACCTGCTTGTCATATTGGCGGATGAGGTATGGGCTGAAGCCATAATCTTCCTCGTCCAGACTGATAAGGCAACGTAGCAATAGGCAGTTTACGACATGAGCCTGCGAGGGATGAAACTTCTCCTGCAAGACCATGCTGTCCATCCACTTTTCAAGTTTGTCATAAGCTCCCAGCCAATAGTACAGAAGAATAACACGGTACATCAATGTGCCAGCCGTATGGTGGTACATCTGTTTACGGATGCTCCAGATGATTTGTTCTTTTTCCGAGAGAAATTCTCTTGCCTCCTCATAGAGTCCGAACTGAATAAAGTAGCCCAGGCAATTGAGCAAATAATAGCTCTTGGCTCGCTCCATCAGTCGTTTAACCGGGCTTTTGAAGCTATGCAGGCGTTCTAGTGCTATCCTGGCCATTTCCTGATCCCCATATGTGATGCAACCTTCATTATAGTTAACCAATTGAGTGAGGTATCCTCCTGCTCTGATGGAGATGAATTTTGGATTGCGTTCCCAGCAATCCTGAATCTTCTGTGCATATTCGAATACCTTGTCAAACTCACCTTTTACCTCGTATAATCGCTGGTAAAATTCCAGAGCAGATACTTCCGTGCCAAAGGTGGATGCTTCACCACCGGGTTGCGTGAGGCTGCAGTCTTCGATTATCTTCTCTATAGCGGCTATTTGCTCAGCCCTTGGCAGTGGCCCACTGGTGATGGCAATGATTTGGTACATGTATGCTCTTGCTTCGAGCTCCGATTGCAGGTGCCGGATTACATCCTCACCGCCAGCAATGAGATTCTCGAACCCGAGCTGGGCGTTACTTAAATTTTCATAAAACAGACGTACTTCATAGGACTTCAGGTCAGCCAAATAAGCATATTGCTGGGCCTCGTTTGAAAGTTTTAGCGCTTTATTATAGCAACGCAGAGCTTCCTCTCGCAATCCCCGATGAAGGCAAATGTCCACATAGTCCAACTGCTGCCGAATTTCGTTACGGACATTGAAATGTGCATTGTTTGCGCGTAGGAAAGATAGAACAGATCTGAGAAGATGGTTCTTGATTGGTCCGAATTGACGTTCGTTGTCGTGATATCCCAGTGCCTTTTGAATGCCAATTTCGTCATACTGTTTCTGCTGACATAGCAAATTGAACAGTTGAAGATTAATGCTTGTCTCCCCTCCAGCCGAGTGCTGTTCTCGGTACTTTTTGCGCTCAGCTTGGCTCATCGTCTGAACCAACTGAAATAGTTTATCTTGTTTCTTCGCCACCTCATCTACTTAAGCTATTGATAATCAACGGTATGCTGCAATAGCCTGATTTAAAAAACTACAGAATTGGACTTCTAAAGTTAAGGCGAATTTAATAATTTCGAAACAGTAAATGGATATTACTATCGGACAGAGCGGTGCCTTCAGAAAGAGTGCTCCCAAGCTTCAAACAAGTTAACCGAAGGCACCCCTGTTTGTCTGATGGGGCCCTAAGGTCGGTCTTGCTATCTGGGCTTATTGCAGACAAGCCAATTGATTTGTCTCTTCTTCCTTATCATCCATTCTGGTCAAAGGGAATACTAGTGGAGTGGGGGAAAACTCCTTGGAGCCGGATGATGCTTCCTGCATTACACTGATTCCTGCATGCTCCTGATCATAGCTTTCCAAATAACTATCCGTCATCCACATGCGCATACCTAAATGAATTATGATGGCCGCTGGTAGGAAACTTGCTTTTACTGTTTTCATCATCGCTTCTACAATTAGATCAGATAAAACTGGGTTAAAGGCTGTAAGCATTGTTGCTTTACATTCTAAAGTTAAGCGATAGCCTTGTCATAAGTAACTACGTTTTCTGTCCTGAATCGGATGCTTATCGGTTGCGGTTTTGTGGGTTTTTGATGTGTTTTCTTTGTAAGTGATTGATTTTGAGATTATTGTCTTTTAGGCTTTGATAACATTATCGGGCTTGAATCGAAGGCTGCGTTGTTGTGTAAACAAAGTATGTATCATCTTTAAGGACTTATTATGTGCCGAGCCTCGGGGAGGGTGGACACAAAGTTACAGGACCGGCAAGTGGGGACTCAATGAATGCAGAAAGAGAAGCCATTCACACTGTTTAGAAATTAGCCCCCTGGGCACTGAACAAAAAAAATCACCTTCAATTTTGAAGGTGATTCCCTGATAAATAAAAAAAGCTTCAAGAAGCTTGATTTGAAGGTGGCTAGCTAAGCCACCTATTTGATATTTTATAGCTTACCGATAGAGCTCGAATTTCCGTGTGGCAACCTCAGTGCCAGCCTGTACACGTAATATGTATATCCCGTTGTTGAATCTGCTCATGTCTATGCTGTGCTTTCGCACATTATTTGGACTTTCCTCGGCAACCAACCTACCCAGTACATCATATAGCTGTATGCGTAGGTCTGCATTTATATTGATGCTCAAGTTTAGTTCATTCACTACTGGTACTGGATAGAGGCTCAATTCATCCAATGCGCTAATCTGCAAAGGTGATTCTGAACTACCTTGATCTTGCTCAATATCCTGAAACAATGGTAAGGAACCCCGTTCCATGTCATGGACTAAAAGTCCTAAACTCGGACCACCAATTTTGCTTCCATCATCTTGATTGAACTTGAGTGATCCCCTGTCGAAATCGAGCAAAACACCAATGACAGGAAGAATTTCAGGCGCCAAAGGACCACTCATGGCAGTGGTAGGGTACATCCTTACTGGAACGCGTTCTTGATTTGATTGCGCATTGAGCTCTTGCATAAATGGCAAAAGCAAAAGACTTGCGAGAAGTAGAAGTGTTTTGTACATGGTTAGAAGTTTACTGGGCGAAAATTCGGATTTAAGGCTCTTGTTAAGATACAGTAAATTGCCATCTTATAAAAGAGTTTCCTTTTAACTAGTGGTTCTAAAGCTATTTCGTGATACCTTTTAACATGCTTATCTTTTTGTCAGCAGAGGCACGAGGCAGAAACAAAGCCACAAGACAGTTTTGGTAGCTCTTTTCCTAAAGATAGGACTAAAGAGGCTCAAAAAAATTGACAAATTTATGAGTCTATCGGACACAATATCTCAGTCAAGAGTGGCTATATTTATAATAATTGATTGATAGTCAGTGTGTTGTTGTTTTACGGCTTTCCAGTTCTATCAATTTTATCGACGCTGATATAGCAGTGAAATGTCATTTTTTTGCCTACTTTGATGAAAATGCCTGTCCGAAGTCAATGTACAATAGCAAACTGATCAGTATTCTAAGGAAGATTCCGGCCAAGAGTATCGGAAAGCTGGGAGACTTCATTCGCTCTCCTTATTTTAACAAGAATGCCAACATTGTGGCACTCTTCGACATATTGGTCCCTCACGCGCCCACTTTTGAAGCTCCTGAGATTGAGCGTAGAGCCTTACACAAGATGCTATTTCCTAATAAAAGCTATAATGAGCAAAAGCTGAGGTACGCTGTAACAGATCTGACAAAGTTGGTTGAACAGTTTCTGATACAGCATAAGTTGAATGATTCTAAGGATCTGAGGGACCTGTTTCTCTTACAACAGTTTCGCGAACTTGGACTGGACAACTATTTTAAGAGTACGCTAAAAGCGCATAAGAAAGAGGCTTCCAAGCGTCTCACCAGAGACGGTGATACCTATTTGTATGAGTTTCTTTTGGCTAGAGAACATTTCGACTTAATGTTTCTCGAAGGAGCCAAGGAGAAGGATATCCTGCTGATTGAGATGTTGGACTCGGTTGACCAATTTTTTATTGCCACTAAGTTGAAGTTCTATTGCGAGGTATATAATAACAAGCTAATGCGGGCCTCAGAGGTACAGCCGCTACTCATGCCCGAAATTATGCTGCATCTCAAAGATCATCCCTATGAAGATATTCCGGCAATTAGAATGTACAAGCTGGTTCTTGACATGTTGCAAAACACTGGCGATGACTCAAAATTTTTGGCCCTGAAGGCAGCACTAACAGAATACGGGAAGTACTTCAAAATTGAGGAGCTGCAGAACTTATACGTTTATGCCAGAAATTTCTGTGCGCAGAAGATCAATAGTGGAAACAAAGACTACTTCCGACTCTTGTTTGATCTTTATCTGGAGCTGGTAGACCGAAGAATGGTTTTTGATACGGGGCATATCTCCTCAAGAGAGTACCGTAATGTTGTCTATGTAGGGCTCCGTCTAAACGAAGCAGAATATGTGAAGGACTTTATTTACAAGTACAAAGACCAGTTGAATCCAGATGAGCGGGCTAGTGCATTTAACTACAACCTGGCCTATTATTACTTTGTGCAAGGAAAGTATGATAAAGTACACGGACTATTGGCCAAAGTAGAGTCAGAGGATACTTATGGGTATTTGGATAATCGCCTCCTCTTACTTCGAACCTATTACGAAGTAGAGGAAATTGTACCACTTTTCTCTTTGATCGACTCCCTCAAAATGTACCTGCGAAGAAATCGAAAGTTATCGGACTTCAACAAGACCGTCTATGTCAATTTTATCAAATTTGTCACAAAGATGGTCAAAATCAAGCTTGGAGGAAAGCAGAAGCTTGAACCCCTAAAGGCAGAGATCGAGAGCTCGCAGTACATTGCAGATCGCTTTTGGCTGGAGCAAAAACTCCAGGAACTTGAAAAGAAGAGACGTTAGTGGCCTGGGCACTAAGTGGGTACTACTCCGATGAACGGCAAATTGCGGTAACGCTCGTCATAATCAAGTCCGTAGCCTACTACAAACTTGTCTTCGATTGTGAATCCAAGAAAGTTGATTGGAACCTCTACCTT
>JAHDDV010000223.1 GCA_020629205.1 Chitinophagales bacterium
ACGTATGCTGCCTTTAGGTCGAGTGCTCATGATTTGCGCACTACATTCCGGTTAAGGTACTTTTGACCGGAAAAAGTACTAATTTGCCGGCATGAAGCAACAGCTGGACATCATCGTACCAGTCTTCAATGAAGAACAAAATATCCGACCTCTTTGCCAACGAGTAGCCGCCGTGATGGAGGGGCAGTTGAGCGATCTGGATTGGCGCTTGATTCTGGTCGACGATGGGAGCAGCGATGGATCTCTTTCCTTGATTAGGGAGATGCGAGCATCTTATCCACAGGTGAAATTGGTAGCCTTGAGCCGTAACTTTGGTCATCATCAAGCCATAGCTGCAGGATTAGAGGCAGCTGAAGATGGCGACCTTTTCCTGCTGATGGATGGAGATCTTCAAGATCCGCCAGAAGAGATTCCTCGTTTGTATGAGCAACTGCTTGCAGGAAATAATCTGGTCTATGGTATACGTGCAGAAAGGCATGTGGGATTTTTCAGAAAACAATTGGGTATGCTCTTTTGGAGCTTGATTCAAAAGGCTTCTGGACTGCCGATACCGGCCAATCAATCTATCCTGAGAATTTTTGACAAGCATGTCTATCAAGCTGTTATGCAATTTCAGGAAACCGAAAAATTCTATGCGGGCATTTTTGCCTTTGTGGGTTTCGAGGTTGCGCAGATTGAGATAAAAAGGGATGCTCGTCATAGTGGAGTTTCTAAATACAATGCAGGCAAACTCATTGGCTTGACCTTAACCGCATTGAGTTCCTTCGGTGACCAAATCCCGCGCTATTTACTGATCTTAGCCCTTTGGGTATTTCTGATTTCCTGCGCCTTTTTGTTCTTGCCCTTCCTGGGGGTACTGGGGCTTGCAACTTCTTTGATATTATTCTGGTCTGGGTTATTGACCAGCTTGCTGATTGCCTGTTTATCTCTTTTGGCCATGTTGCAGCTAAAGAGCTTTCGGCAAACGACCAATCGCCCAGGTTATCTGGTGAAGGAAAAGTTGGGATTCTAAATTTGCTGCATGTCCAGAACAGTTGTTATTCTACAACCTTCCTATTTACCCTGGCTTGGTTATTTTAATCAAATTGCGCAGGCAGACCATTTTGTCTTTCTCGATGACGTGCAATATACACGCAGGGACTGGCGAAATCGCAACTACATCAAGTTGATGGATGGATCTAAAAAGCTTCTGACTGTGCCTGTCAAAACAAAGGGAAAATATCTGGCAAAGATCAATGAGATAGAAATATCTTATGAGAGCAATTGGATTGATCGCCATCTTCAATTGATTCAGGAAGGCTACTACCATACGCAGCATTATTCATGGTACGCAGATACCATCGCAAAGGCTTTAAGAAGAAAATATCGGTTGCTGGCTGATCTGGATATTCGGCTAACAAAGGCATTCTCCCACATGATGGGGCTCGTGACTAGTTATCATCGGAGTTCACAAATGCAGGTAGACTCCACTGATCCCACAGGGCGCTTGCTTGACATTTGTAAGCAACTGGATGCTAGGCAGTACCTCACGGGTGCCAGTGCTCGAAACTATCTGGATGAAAAGCAGTTTGAGGCGGCAGGAATTACTGTGCAGTATCAAGATTATCAACATCCGGTCTATCCGCAGGTGCATGGCAACTTTGTTCCTTACCTTAGCATTATCGATTTGTTGTTCAATTGTGGAATTGAGTCTAGCTCGATTATCAGCAATTAGCAGAACACACACTTTGTTGCATTAAAGCCCTAAGTCATGAAAGTAGAATTCTACAAACACAATCTCGATGATAGCGACAAGAAAGCATGCATGGATGTACTGGATTCCTACTTTCTTACTACTGGTTCTGTGGTCAGGGACTTTGAACAAAAGTTTGCAAACTACATGGATGCTCCTTTTGCAGTCGGGACCAACTCCTGTACCAACAGCCTGCTGCTCTGTCTGAAGTATTTTGGAATTGGTCCTGGCGATGAAGTGATTACAACTGCTTTGACCTTTCTCGGTACCAGTAATGCTATAGAGCGTGCCGGTGCCAAGCCTGTATATGTGGACGTGTTACCTGCGACCGGAAATTTGGATATCGCTCAAATTGAGTCCAAGATCAATGCACGAACGAAAGCAATTATTCCGGTGCATTTGTATGGGCAGATGGTAGACATGAAAGCGCTATCCACTCTGTCGAACCAATACAATCTAAAGATCATCGAAGATGCTTGTCATGCTATTGAAAGTAGTCGTGAAGGAATAAGACCAGGCATGCTCGGGGATGCGGCCTGCTTCAGTTTCTATGCGACTAAAAACATCACAGCGGGAGAAGGAGGAGCGGTTATCTGTAAGTCGGAAGCAATGTACGAGTGGCTTTGCAAAGCCAGAATCCAGGGCGTCAACAAGAACGCCGCTCAACGATACGGAAAATTATATCAGCACTACGAACAAGAGTTTCTCGGATACAAGTTCAATATGAATAATATTCAAGCTGCTCTTTTGATTAATCAGCTAGATCGCTTGCCTTTGTTCATGAAACGAAGAGAGCAAATTGCTCAGATCTACGAGAGTGCATTTGGCGCTGAGCCGGGCATTGATTTTCCAAGAGTACTTCCTGATTCGCTGCATGCCAGACATTTGTTTACCGTTTGGGTAGATCCCGCAAAACGGGATGAGGTCCTGGATGAACTACAAAAGCGTCAAATTGGGGTCGCCGTTAACTATCGTGCGACCCACTTGTATCAGTATTACCGAGAACGCTATGGCTTCGAAGGAGGAATGCTGCCGCTTACGGAGCGAATAGCTGATAGTACGATCACGCTGCCATTCTATCCGAAACTCAGTGAGGCGGAAGTTCAGCATGTGCTGCAGTCTTTGAAAGAAGTGATTAAGCAACTTTCATAAATGCCAGTACTAGTGCTCCGTAAACAAAGCCCTTAAAGGTGTTGCGAACTTGGTTTGCGTAGCACTAGACTGTCACAATCTTCTCTGGTTCCAGTAGAGGCTGATTTCTCAATCGCAGTAGCAGCTGACCAACTGCCCCAACATCCTTCTCGCAATAGCGGACAATACGTGGCAGGTCCTTTTCATACCAATACACGCCAGCAACTTCCGAACCATCGATATCATCCTTAGGGCTAGGAATACCTAGCATATGTGTCATCAATTTTAGGGACACAAAGCTCTTTCTGTCACCAAATTTCCAAAGCTCCATGGTGTCCATAAATGGGACCTCCCAAGGCTTCTTGCCTGCCACATCAAGGGCCCTTGGGAGCGCTAGACGATGCACTACGGCTCTGCGACAAATCCAGGGAATGTCAAACTCTTTGATATTGTGGCCACAAAGCGTATAGCTGCCAGAGTTGAGCACCTTGTGCATAGTGCTAAAGAAGTCTTTTAGCAAGGCCGCCTCATCATCCCCGGCAAAAGATTTGAGCCGGAAAGTGCTCTGATCCTTTGTGAAGATGCCTACCGTAATGCAAATAATCTTCCCAAATTCTGCAAAGATTCCTCCCTTTTCAAAATATAACTCCTCCGCGGTGGATTCCGGGATTTTCATTCGCTCTGCTTTTCTTGTCCAATACTCTTGCATTACGGAGTCCAATTCAGCAAAGGACTCAAATCCTGGAACGGTTTCAATATCCAGACAGACCACTCTCGAAAGGTCAAGGCCTTCTAACATTATTATGACTTTTGTAAATTGATAAATAATTCGTTGCCAGCTCTAGGAGGGATGCTGTTGTGGCAATCATCGAACACCCTAAAGGTAAACAAATCCGAGAAATACGATACATACTCTTCCTTGCTGCCACCATAGGGAGGACGATCATTTTGCATTTCTGATTTAAACAGCAAGCCAACCAAGCGTCCTCCGTCCTTTAAGAGCCGATGCATCTGTTCCGCATATGCTTGTCGCATGCCTGGATCGATAGCGCAAAAGAAGGTCTGCTCAAGGATGAGATCATACTGCCCCTTGTGCTCGAAGAAGTTTTCGCAAATCAACTGTTTCGAGGGGAAATTCGGGTGATCTGCCTTAAAAGAGTCCAGTGGAGCAGCTGCCCAATCGAGTAGATGTACATGCTTAAAGTCTGACTTCCACAGATAAGCCGCCTCATGTGCATTGCCACAACCCGGTATAAGGATGTCTAAGTCCTTGTCCATCAATTGGTCAATATACTCCTTCAAAGGTCGACTCACAGCACCCAAATCCCAGCCCGTTTGCTCATCGTGATACCGCGCATTCCAAAAATTACTATCTAGTTGAGACATAATTAATTAAATGTTACTAATTGGATAATTGGCCCAATCACCTTACCTTGTAAAAAATTGAACGGCATGATTTTGGCCCGAAAATTGTCGTATTGCTGGTAGCAAGCTACGAGGAATCGGCAAGAAGTACAGAATCTAAGGGGCTTTGATTGCAAATTTGTTCTGTCCTTTTGCATCAGAGGCTTCTCCAATATTCGAGCCTTTGGGGTCGTTCTTGATGAGATTGCAAATACTATTTAGACTTTTTAATGTTGCCACTATGAGTGAAGACAATGGTTCTGGAAAGAAGATATTCTACATCATCCTCATTCTCCTATTGTTAGGAATTAATGCCTTTCTTATTTATAAGAACAGAGCAGAGAAAAAACGTTTTGCAGCCGAAACAGCTCAGCTTAAAGGAAGTCTTGAAGCGGAGCGTGATCAGGTCAAGGTCGAACTCAATGATGCTGTGCAAGTTATCGACCAGTTGAAAGCTGAAAACACAGGCTTGACAGATCAACTTACGGAGATTGAGCTCAAAATGGATGAGCAAAAGACAGAAATAAACCGATTGCTTAGCCGCAAGAATGTAAGCAGAAAGGAGCTGAGCGAAGCACGTAAGCTCATTGAAGTCCTTCGAGGTACTTCGGAGTCTTATCGCCAACAAATTGAAACCCTGCAAGCAGAAAATCTTCGTCTTAGGGACACCATTCTGTATAAGGAAACGGTAACAAAAAAGGTCTACGCACTCAAAGACAGCGTAGAGTCAGAATACTTCACTCAACAAGCAGAAAAGGAGTCGCTTGAGATGGATAAGGCGGAACTCGAGCAAACCGTCGCAACAGGCTCCGTCCTAACTGCAGCGGGAGTAAAAGCCAACGGAATCCGTTTCAAACGAAATGGCAAAGAAATAACCGAAGACAACTACAAAAAAGTCGAAAAAGTGAAGGTCTGCTTCGATATCATGGAAAACCGAATAGCTAGTAGTGGCCCTAAGGATATTTTGCTGAGAATCATCAGCCCTGAAGGATCGACTCTGGCGGTTGAATCCTTAGGCTCTGGAGTATTTACTCATGCCAAGACAGGAGAAGAGCGACAGTACAGTACTAAAGCCACCATAGATTACAATAATACCCAAGATCGCTATTGTATGTTCTGGGAGCAAAACTTCCCCTTCGCAGAAGGAACATACAACACAGAAATCTATCACGAAGGTTATGTGATCGGAAAAGGCGACTTCAGCTTTAAGAAAGGGATTTTCTAGGTACTTTTCGGACTATGGTCTGAAAAATCTGCTGATCCTTTCACCAAATTAACAAATATCGAATCACTGGATAATGGCCTACAGTGAGTTTCTGGCTGATCGACTTCGACGTGTGTTGGAAGAACAAAATATTGCCTACACGGAGAAGAAGATGATGGGAGGATTGGCCTTGATGGTCAACAACAAGATGTGCGTCGGAGTTCTAGGCGAAAAAATGACGGCCAGGGTAGGGAAGGAGCGATATGAAGAAGCACTTAGCTTACCGGGCTGCAGGCCAATGGACTTTACTGGTCGACCGATGAAGGCATTTGTTTATGTCGAAGGGGAAGGAATCGACAAAGATGACGACCTTCAATCCTGGGTAGATCGTTGCTTGGAATTCAACAAGGAATTAATCGAGCAGGAACGGAGTAAAGAAGCGAAAAAGAAAGCTAGAGCAAAGGCGAAAAAGGACAAGAAGAAGTAATCATCCTCTGATAAGTCATGGAACAATTATTCGCTTGACTGCTGTTCCATGTAAGCTTTGAAACTTCAGTAGATAAAGCCCTGTATCCAGACTTGGTAATTGATAGCTGCCCGAGGCAACATAAATCTGATCTACCTTGGTTCTTGAAAGCATTCTGCCTTCCAAAGAATAAATCAACAGATCAAAGGGTAGATCGTCACTGTTTACGAAAGCCGGGCCGCCCGCTACGATTGGGTTCGGGTAGATTCGAAATGCTGGTCCCGGCATGCGATCCTCTATAGGCACCCCTTCGAAGTTAAACGGAGTACCATATGTCCCTTCTGCCGAGTAGCAATACTGCAGGCTGGTGTTGAGCCCATTGCCAGTTACGTCGCCTTCTGCTGAGTCGTAGTGACTACGAAGGTGCCCACACCCTTCAATGTAGGTCATTGTTGTTTCACCATAATGCCCATCGGCACCTTGATAGCTGGTCCTAATCCGGTTCATAGCTCTTCCATCCAAATCTAAAGACAAGTTGGTTTCATAAGCAGAAAAAGCCTGCTCACTGGGGTCGCTTGAATCGTAGTGGACGAAACTTCCTTCCGTGCAGAGACTATCGCATACCAGGTCTGAAGGATTTAGGAGTGGCCAGATGATGGTATCTCTTCCACTGCTGTTTCCCCAGGCTTGTTCGGTTATCTTTACCCTTGCTATGAGAAAGTGCATGACATCTTCAATCAAATACTTGTCCAATACAGTCATTCGAATTTTTCGAACGGTATTGTAACTGGTCTCCCGCGTGTCTATCACATCGCCAATATCGTAATCATAGACATCCGCTCGGCTCAAGGAGGTTTGCGCCATTAGGTCTAATCCGCAGATCATACAAAATGTCAAGATTGCCAAATATTGATAAATCCAAACTTTCCAGTCCATTACATTGGTGTCACCTACTTCCTTTGAAGCAGTAGTCTATTGAAAAACAAGTTGCGCTCGTCCCTGAACACCTCTACTATTGTACAACTGAACCAGATAGATCCCATTGGGAAGAGGTCCCTGCTGCAATATCAGCTCCTCGCTGCTGATATTAGATTTTTCCAGCACAACCTGTCCTACATTATTGATTAATCTCAAACCAAGACCCTGGTGGCCTATGTTCGTCCCTCCCTCAATCCGAATCCAGGCCTGATCCGAAGCTGGGTTGGGATGCACTGTGATTGACGCAGGAGCAATGTTTTGTACTTGCAAGGGCCCTGGTGTGAAATCACAAGCGCTACTGGCATCACCGATAGTCAGGAACAAATCATCAAAATAAGAGTCATTGTCGAATCCACTGTTTCTGGTTCCGCTGATCAAAAACTCCACAGTTCTGGTTCCTGCTGGAACACCACCACTCGACTGCACAAGAGTCCAGCTTGAATTGTTGCTGGACAGTACTTGCGTAATACCTATCAAGATACCAGAGCCATCCAGAAACCGCAATTGCACTTCTGGCAAATCCGATCCATTGTAATTAGATAAATGGCCACCGTAAGTCAAGGCAAATGTCTCCGCATCAATTTCATCCGAATATTCACTCAAGTCAACTGTTTGAGCGGCTTGCGCAAACGGTGCATGCTCACAGATGCCTCCAACTACAAAGTAATATTCCCCAGTCTTCGGATCGGTTCCATCGCACTCTCCGGCTGGAAGCAATTCGAGAAATCCTTCAAGGACTTCCCAGGCACCATCATTACCATCCTCGGCACCCGGATTCTCTAACAAATTCATGCTTTCAGTGGCTTCGCTTGTGGCAAAACCCTTAGGCTCCGACCAATCACTCCAGGTCAATTCCTGATCCCTGTATCGGACCCTCCAGCAGTAATCCTGCCCCGGCTGCAATCCTGTCACCCATTCATCAGTCAGGTCATCCTCCGCCTGAGTATTTTCTTCAAAATACCAGTTTTCATATTGCTTCCAGGAATCCCAAACCGGATCAGACCAATCACTACAATCGCTTGATACCTGCCATTGCGCCGCCCCATGTCCCGACTCGCCCACAGAGTTGAAAGGACTTGCCTTCAAGCGAGCACAAGCCAATGGTATCTCCTGATTTATCGGATAGATCCCTACAGGCTGTTCAATTGCGGTCGAACCTTTCCGAACCGTGATAACATCTGTCACTTCATTATCTTTCGTGACTGTTTGATCCCCACGACTCACCCGCTTCAAGGTAAAATGTGGATCATCTCCGGCATCTACTTCCACCTCTACAAAGCCCCATTCATCCTCTGACACCGTAAACACATCATAATCAAATTGCGCAAACTCACCCCAATAATCAATGGATCCCCCAGCGGTCGCCACATTCACCCAAAGGTGCTTATGATCACGCGATTGCCCCCTGGAATAGCCATGCGTATGTCCAAAAAAATGAATGCTCGGCTTGCCACAGTCACGCGTAAAATTTTCCAATTCCTCAATCACCAAACCTGTAAAATCGGTCTCGCCTGCAATCCATAGCTCAGACTTATGTGGATGATGCAACTCCGCAAATACAAAATCAATATCCGGATTGTCGCAAGTACTTTCCAACACTTCCGACAACCAGTCTACCTGCTCCTGTGTGTTGTAAGGGAAGTTAGAGTCCAAGCCAATAAAACGAGTATTTGAATAATCTTTATACCAGCAATGCTCTTCAAATCCCTCCGCTCCATTATCTGGAAGATGGAAATACTCAAAGAAGTAATTCGTATTGATTTCATGATTTCCAGGAACAGGATACAAGGGAACACTTGAAAACAGTGGATTCGATGGATCAAAAAAATCATCTTTCCAGCTGCTGTAGTCCAATCCGTTCACCACAAGGTCTCCTGGTATCAGCACAAGCCCCAGATCATCTGCCACTTCACCTGTAAAGTGCTCATCCAAATAAGGCATAATCCCTTCCTGCACAATCTCTTCAAACTTATTTGGGTCGTCATTGCTCTTTTGCATATCACTCATCGCCACAAATCGAAAGGACTGATCATCGCCCGGAAATGGCGGCGTTTTAAAGATCAATGGCCCCGTTTGCGCGGTCCCGCTCTTCACACGATAATAGTACTTGGTGAATCGTTCAAGGCCAGTCAAATGAACCTCATGCACATAGCGATCATCCTCAATCTCCTCCGAAAATCCCGTCGCCTCATTTTCCATAGCAGTCGTCGACCCATACTCGACAAGGCTGCTGGCAGCTTCACTCGTTTCCCACATGATGCGAATCGAATTCGGTTCCGCATCTTGCAAATAAGGCTGAATCGTGATCTCTTGTGCCTTCGAAATGATCGGAAGTAAACAAAAAAGGACTAGCAAACGTAGCTTCATAATCGTGGCAATTTTTTGCATAAGTTACACATTTTGCAAGGTATTTTGACAAGTGCCCCGGGCACAAAGCTCTGGATGGTTTGACTGGCTACTATTTCTGTCATCCTTTGGTGCAGGGCGTGCCCCTCCGCCGTCTGTGCAGGATGCTCCGGGTCGGGCTATCCGCTCTTACTCACCTTGTCCAC
>JAHDDV010000004.1:0-1547 GCA_020629205.1 Chitinophagales bacterium
TGATTTTTCGGACTCAGGCAACGTTTAACATTGTAAGGGCGTCTATCTATTAAAGAAATGGCCATTCAATGGAATAATCTTTGATCTATTTAGATAGTCCAAGCACCCATTGGACTTGAAGCACAAAGCAACACTAACCTACAAGCACCGAATGAGAAACGATTAGCAAACCCTAAACCCAATAGCTATGGAAGCCAGGCTACTAAAATTCTTAAAGCTTTACACAATCCTCTTGGTGATGATGTTATCCCTGTGGGGCATCATGAACTGGTTTCAATTGATCATGGGATTTGCTCTCTAGTGAATAGTTTCAATTAAAGCACCTATTCCGTATTTTCTTGTTGTAGAATAAGAAGCTGCACGACTACATTGCTATGTGGGAAAAGGCTAAATTGCAAGAAGAAAATACATCACATGAATCACCTGTTAGAATTCAAGACATCCGCCCGGATGTTTTCGCTGAGTATGCTGCTCGGCCTACTATCCCTTGGTGCATTTGCGCAACAAGGTGGTATCCAATTTTTTGAAGGTACTTATAAAGAAGCGCTCGCTGAAGCTCAGAGAACCGATAAGATGGTTTTTCTGGATGCCTATGCTTCCTGGTGCGGCCCATGCAAGCAGATGGCCGCGGAGATATTCCCTATGCGAGCAGTTGGCGACTTCTACAATGACAACTTTGTCTGTATCAAAATGGATATGGAAAAGGGAGAAGGTCCAAAGATAGCCAAGAAGTACAATGTGCAGTTTTATCCAACCTATGTATTTATGGACATGCAAGGCAAGGCTATACACCAAGGTGCAGGATTTAAGGCAGCAGAGGATTTCATTCTCGATGGACAGAATGCCCTTGATCCTGATATGCAGGTTTTTGTGCTGCAGGAGAAGTACAAGCAAAATCCCGATGATCCCGCAATTGCCCGAAACCTGGCACTTTCAGCCTATGGGGCTGGCTTAACGGATCTGATGGCTGATGCTTCTGAGACCTATATGAACAGTCTCTCGGAAGAAGATTGGTCTCGTCCCGATGCTATGGACTTTGTGCTAAAGACGCTTTCTTCAGGATACGACAGCAAGGGATTTAAGCAAATGGTGAAAAACCATGACAGTTTTGTAGCAGCTTATGGGCAGGAAGAAGTCGAAACCACATTGATGCAGGTGCTTTCCTATGATATCGCCATGGCTGCTCGAAGCAAAGATTCAGAACGCCTAAAGGACCTGGTGGATTTTGTAGATTCCAACTTGCCTCAATACTCCGGTACCTTGAACCCACAATTGCAGATGCAGTATTATCAGCGAACCCGGGACTGGGAAAAATATGCCGATCTGGCGACCACTCATTTGGGTAATGGAAAGTCTACTGATTCCTGGCAAGAACTGAATGCTACGGCCTGGACCTTCCATGAGCATGTCGAAGATGCAGGACAGCTAAAAACAGCCCTACAATGGGCCAAGCGTTCGGTAAAGCTGGACAAAAATTACTACAATACCGATACTTATGCTGCTTTGCTGTACAAGGCAGGTAAATACAAGAAGGCTCGAAAGCTGGC
>JAHDDV010000004.1:1647-8536 GCA_020629205.1 Chitinophagales bacterium
AGTCAAAATTAGAAGACTAAAATCAGGAGAGGAAAAGGCCCTGAATCAAGTCGCCAGTCGCTGCATCAAATCTGTCCTGGAAAGTGTTCCGGAGTTTAACAACAGCCAACGCAAGGTGCAAGAGCGATTTGGGCAATTCAAACGTTCTGAGATCAGTCAGGCAATGGAACAGAATGTGAAGAAGCGAGACTATCGAATTCTGGTTGCAGAAAATACAAGAGGCACTATTGTAGGGCACTCAATAGTCGCTATCAAGAAAGACCAAAATGGGCAATCATTTGGACTCTGCTATGCTAGATATGTCGATCCCAGGTATCGCAGAAGTGGCATTGCTTCGCAATTGCTGGAAGAAGCGGAAAAATGGTGGACAAAGCGCAAGGTCTCCTACATTGTAGCCCATAGCCATACCAAAAATAAGCCCATAAAAAACCTGTTTCGCAAGTTTGGCTACAATGTGTCCAGAGCGCAAAACAATGGTACCTACAAATTCAATCTTCTTCAAAAAGATCTGACGGGTCCACCTGACAGTCGTGCATAGAATCCCAAACAATGCAGATCAATATTCTTCAAGGCATTGACGGTGCCAAACAAGCCAGAGGATTGGCCGTCATTATTGATGTCTTTAGAGCTTTCTCTACGGCTTGCTATGCGGTACAACAAGGAGCCATTCGAATCATTCCTGTCGGCGATAAAGACCTGGCCTACAAGCTTAAGGCCGCTCATCAGGATTATGTCCTGATTGGTGAGCGACATGGCATCATATTGCCAGGTTTTGATCATGGCAACTCCCCAAGCCTACTGCTCCATAAGGACCTTGAAGGCAAGGTGATCATACAAACAACAAGTGCCGGTACACAGGGCTTTGCCAATGCAATTGATGCCGATCAGTTGATCTCCGGAAGTTTCGTAAACGCTTCGGCAATCCTTAGGTACATTCGTACATACGAACCAGAAAAACTGTCTTTGGTAGCCATGGGAAGAGCCGGAATTGAACCTGCTGCTGAGGATACCTTCCTGGCAGAATTCCTAAGAGACCAACTAATCGGAAAGGCCGTAGATTTTGAGGCACTTAAAGAAGAACTACGGGCAACAGCAGGCAGGAAATTCTTCGATCCGGAAAAACCTCATTTTGTAAAAGAGGACTTCGACTGCTGTCTCGATCTTGATCGATTCTCTTTTGTCCTGGAAGCAAAGCATGATGAAGATGGGCTACTTTATCTTGAGCCTATCGAGCAGTAGTTCTGACAAAGCAGCAATCAGCTTGCTGCCGCGTCCAAGACATTACTACATCTAACACTGTAAAATTTCAGTAAGTCCTCCCCTTTTGGGAACTAATCTATTGTTCCTGAGCTTACAATGATTTATAATGCGCATGTAATACATGAAATTATCCATGTGTAAGATAATGTGCCGGCTTCGCTGCATTTGCTATCGAGGCAGCGAATAGCAAATCTGATCTCATTTCATAACCCATAAACTTTTAAACTAAACCTAAGAAGACATGTAAATCTGCATTTTTTTTCAGTTCTGCGTAGAAACCCAATTTATTAATCCCCATTTAATCAATTGAAAATCGGAACTAAGGAAAGTACAAACCTTGAATCACGACTTCTGAAATTCATCGACAACGCCCGTGCACGTGGTAGTGTCGATGACATGAAGTATGCAAGAGGCCAGATCAGATCACAATTTGGCTTTGGAAAGCTCAGCGAGGGATTCTTTCAGAAGATGGAAGAGTCAACAAATACATATATAGATTCAAACGGAAAAAAAGACCCCTTCGGCAATTCGAGTCTTGGTAGTATTCTGGGAGCTGCATCACTGCTTTTTGTTCTTTGGTGTGTCCTGTTGCCCCACAGTAAGCAGAATCATCAAAATGTTTCCGGCACTATCAAAGAAAAAATCGAAATCAGTCCAAATGAAAGACCTGTGACAAGATTCATTCAACCGATGATGAGCAGTGAAGAAAGAGCTTATAGAAGATCAGAACGCAAACGCAAGGTACTGAAACGTATGAAAGCCAGGAGAACGAAACAAACCCGTAACAAGCAAGTAAAACAATACAAGAGGATGTAAATCCTTATTTCTGTTTAGTTTGATGATGAAGGGGGCTTTGCTAAAGCCCCCTTTTTTATTTGCTTCCTGGTGCTTTAGCGCAGCCCTCGCTAGACAAGCCAATCGGCACACTCAGGCTAAACCACTGAACTTCAACAAAATATGGCAGAGGCTCGATCTTTCGGCGCAGCATTCAGCCCAAACGACCCTTCCACACAAGGTGTGCATTCCCGACTATTTCAGTAAATAAGTGACGTAAGGCTATACTTTAATGCTCAGGCTTTTCTAATTTCACTCCCGTCTAAATTATAGAAAGCATGAAGCTACAGAAGAATTCGCTTGTTTTAGCCGCATTGATGCTATTGGCAACGGCTGGGATGGAGGCGCAAAGTCTGGTGACACTTGCGGAAAGACCACTCAGCGAAATGTCTTCCTTCACCACTCCGATTCCACTGTACAAGCTGACTGGCAAATCGTTTATGCACTATCATCTGTCTACGGACCAGCAGAAGAAGCATCCAGTGAGATTGCCAGACGAGCTGAGTGGTGATCTTGCCTTTTTCATGACCTTCTTTACGGGAAATCAAAACGCGCCTATTCAAGACTATACCGTCACCATTGTGAAGGACTATCAATCTGAAAATCCTCAGTTCTATGTGGACAAAAACCAGAATCTCGATTTCACAGATGACGGAGGCTCTGCCACTTGGGGCCAGGACCAAAGACTCAATATCGAACTAAGCAACAAGGCCAATGCTAAAGTGCCTTACCTTCTGACGATTGAGCGAATTAGCTTTGTAAGCGATGCCAGCAAAGCCAAAGTGAGTGAGAGTTTTAGCCAGGGGCCAGAGTCTCAGGGCAAACAAATCTGTGATGCACAGTTTTGGATGGCAGAGAGCCGCCTCAATATTATTGCGGGTGATGTGGTCCTGAATGAAGACAGCTTTCGAATTGGACTGGTTGATTGGAACATTGATGGCTCCTATGCACAGCCAGGCATCGACAAGCTTAGCCTTGGAGCCTATGGAAGCGATATACTCAACGTACTCGAATCCTCAGATGGGGTGCAGACCCAAAGCGAGGAAAACCTGTTCAGAGTAAATGATAATGTCTACCAAATCCTTGAGATCAACAAGGGAGGAAATGAAATTGTGATCAGCAAAATGTTTGACAAGACTGCCCCAAGTAAATTGGCAGTCGGAGACAAGCTGCCCGACTTTAATCTAATCACTGTCAAGGAAGGAGAAGCCTCGATCTATGACCATCTCGATAAGAAAAAATACACCTACCTGAAATTTTGGGCAAGCTGGTGTAAAAGATGCATGGACGAAATCCCAGACCTGCGAAAGCTTTCCAATGATCAATCGAAGAGACTCAAAGTGGTAGGGCTGAATTGTGCAGATTCCGAAGCCATATTGAAGAGCACGGTCAAGGAAAACAAGATGAAATGGACCAATGGAATGGCCTCTCTCGATCTGCTAGATCTCCTGCTGGTAGATGGCATTCCGCATGGAATACTCGTAGATTCAGAGGGTAAGATTGTCGATCTGAAAATCAGTACTTCAGACCTACGTCTTTTGCTCAATGAACAATCTTCCAAGCAATAATCAATGCTGGCACTTCGCTTAGTAGCGGACCTCCGGAATACCAATCACATTCACATGTTGTTTGTATGCATTGTAGTCACTTACAGTCACAAGTCCGTCCATATTAAAGTCTCCCTGTAAAAGTTCATAAATGGCGGAGTAGTTTTGCGCATACACTGAAAAGTCAAAATAAGACTTAATGCCATCTCCATTGCCTTCACCGGGGATCATAGCAGATTGGCCACCTTGAAGCGTACGCATCTGAGAAGAACCCTGACTTACATTGGAGGCATAACGCAAATCATATGGACTGGTGTTGTTTGGCACATGAACGGTCTTGGTCATAATGTCCAGATGACTTCTATGGCGGATCACGAAGTAATACGATTCCGACTCGCTCATCTGAGGCACCGTGATTCCCTCTGTTCCATCGCTATCCAAAAGATCACCTGTTTCCGAGATGAAGCCAGCCTTTCGACCAATCGACACTTTATTGCTGTTGAGGACCTCTACCAAAACCCAATCGACCACATTGGCAGGTATCTCATTGACCGACTCCTGTCCTGTATAATAATAGGGAGCTATATTATAGGGCTGAGATAATGGCAATAGCCCCAATCCGTTCAAAGCAGTACTCATCTTACCCGTAGCGAAAATATAGGGTCCACCCAGGTAAGCCCTCAGTTTCACCTTGGCATAGCCATTGGCAGGAGCCGGTGGCAGGCCATTGTCAGACCAATCAAAACTCTTGCTAGCACTACAGTTGAAATCCTCGGCACTGCCATCCCCCATTTCAAGATTTAAGGTCATAATACTGCCAGGACTCGGATTGCTAGCCGTTACCAAGGTGTTGAGATTCACTATTGCCCCAGGAGCCAACTGAATGTTAGGCGTATAGCTACTGCTCACCGAAAATGGGCCTGAAAAGCCTATGGAAGAGATGTTTGCTGTAACATTGTTTCCAGGGTGATTATTGACCAATTGAAAACTTAACAGAGGACTCGTAGAAGTCGGATCATCAACCGAAACATAGGTGATGTCCATGTAGTCACAAGCCGAAGTTGTAAAAAACAATGGATCACTCTCCACCCAGGTATTACCGCAGGTACATTTGACTGTCAACTCATATTCCGTTTCAGGATAAAGATCGTCCAAAGTTACCTCGCCGCCAATTGTCACGAAGGCATCGTAAAGCGCCTGCCCAACTGGTCTGTACTTCACTGCGTAGGAACTACAAACAGGATTGTCATCCCAGGCAATTACTGCACTTTGATCCTGAATGCTAGTAGGGCTCGGTTCCGCCTCCACCGCACAAATAGTGCTAAAGCTCACTAGCGGCGAACTAATGGAAGAACCCGTACAATCACAATCAACATAGACTTCATAGTCCGTATCTGGTGATAAGCCGCTGATCATGGCTGGTGAACTGCTGCTCGCCTGAGATTGGTAGCTGCCAGCACCTAGCTCCCGGTACATGACCTGGAAACCAGAGCAACCGGCTCCATCATCCCAGGATATCTCTGCAACGGAGCTCGACTCCTCCACATCGATGTTAGGTACATAGTCGCACATCGTACTAAAGCTCTCTAAACTAGAAGAGACTACATTCATTCCACAATGGCAATCTACAATGAACTCGTATTCCGTGCCCGGACTCAGACCATTGACTGTCAGACTGGTTCCACTTGCTGGTAAAGCCACAAAAGTAGCAGCACCCAGCGGACGATAACGCAATTCAACCTCCTGACAGGTACTTAAGTCCCAGGACAAGTCTGCACTAGTAAGACCAGTGCTATTTACTGAAGCTACTGGACTCGGTGGGCATGTTGTGCTGACAGGAGTCCAGTCGGATCGAAGCGTTCCCCCTTCGCAGCTGCAGCTTACCCTGGCATTAAAATCCGTATTGTTGATCAAACCCGAAACAGTATAACTGTTTCCATTGGTCGTGTAGGTCTGCAGAGCACCACCTACTTCTTGAAGCTCCAATTCATATGTAGAACAGGTACTTGCTGTCCAATCAAGTTCCACCGCATAGGAAGAACCTTGAGCGCCAGTAATACTCATTGGAAGGCCACAGCCCCCTCCTCCACCAATCGTAAAGCTGTCATAGTAAACCGCATCGCCATAGCGCTGCCCATCATAATCTGCAGCAACAATCGCCACATAGAATGTAACATCACCCAGATCGCTCGAAGGAGCCTTCCAGATCAAATCCCAGTTAGTCTGTCCACTACCTAAGGCCATTGTACCAGCGGTACTATGCGTCATATAGGACCGATCGATAAAGGCCTCATCGTACAATTCTTGCGTACGTAAAGGATCAGAAAGAATCCAGGTGCCAACATTGCTATCGTCTGCGGACCTAAGGGCCACAATCTGAAAACCAAAGCGATCGATTCCGGGCACATTGGCAGCTAGATTGATGGCATACTCAGCATTGGGAGAATACACATTCCCTACACCGCTGAAGCTTAAATCTATTTCTCCGTTCGAGAGTATGGCTGCATTGCTATCATGGCAACTGCTCTGAGCACAGGTCAATTCACCCGGTGCTCCAGTAGATGCTAACGGCGCCCCATGTGACTTCGGTAGCTTACTCTTTGCAATAACAAAACAGACCAATCCTATGAGAACAAGAGCAATTGTCTTGTACTTGAAAATATTCATTTTGATATACGTGTGTGTGTTGTGCCGGCTGCTTGGCTTGAGAATACTATGCTTTACTTTACGATCACTGTCTCAGTGCGTTCCTTTCCGTCAGCACTGATGTTAACCATGTAGAGACCAGGGCTAACTTTTCGGTTCACTCTTGCACGCACTGTCTGTACACCGCTGCTAAGCTCTCCTCTAAAGATCGATTGCACCTCCTGCCCCTTCATATCTGTCAGCTTGATCTCAATATCTTCATTCTTGTTTAGGTCCAAACGAATCCCAAAATCCGTGTCGATCGGATTTGGAAAAATTTCCACCTGATCCACAGCCTCCAACTTTTCCAACGAGGTCGATTCCGATTCTACCACTGTTGCATTGGTATAGACAAAGTCACCTTCATCAGTGTAATCATTGTCTGCAGAAACAGTTGCCATGTAAAATGTTACAGGACCCACATCTTCGCTTGGTGCTTGCCAACTAAGATCCCAGGCGGCCTCACCCGCTGAGCTTGCTTTTGTCCCATGGAATGTATAAGTGGCATATTGACGATCACCCCAATTTTCCCAATCTTCTAATATCTGAGTGCGCTCTTTGTC
>JAHDDV010000004.1:8636-15315 GCA_020629205.1 Chitinophagales bacterium
GCTGATGGCAGAATAGTTAGGTAAGAGAGTAGACCAATGAGCAAAACAATGCAGGACCACTTGATGCCACTTTCGAAAAAAAGATTTTTGCGATCCAAATGCTTACCTGCATGGCAACTAAGCCTGCCCAATATTCTAAAAAGCATGGACACAATTCAATCCCCGGGCAATGGCCGCATTGTATTTCATTTTGGTCATTTAGCTGGATTTAGCCCGCTACAATCTGGATTCCATCCAATATTGCGTAATTTTACCAGATAGCCTTGGTGCTCAGAGGAATACTGTGACACCCTTGAAATGAAATCATTGAAATGAGTCTTGATCTGGACTTTTCTGTTAATAAGCTCCCCGTGCGCTACATTCAATCCGACGAGGGATTGATGCAGGTGGTGCAAATGCTACAGTCCGTCAAGGAATTTGCACTCGATCTGGAGTTTGATCGAAACAAATTCAAATATGGTTTCAACCTGTGTCTGGTGCAAATCTGTGATGGGCAGACCATCTACCTGCTCGACCCAAAGACAATCGATGAGTTTGACAGCCTTTGGGAAATTGTGGAGAATCCAGACATCATGAAAGTTACCTTCTCCTGCCGTCAAGATGTCCTGCTGCTCAAGCATCTGGGTTGCTACCCACAAAACATTTACGATCTGCAAATCGCTCATATCCTGGCCGGAAACGAGAAAATGTCTTTCAAGAACACCATGGAAGCTGTCTTTTCCATCGAAATCGACAAGGGACAGCAAGTCTCCAACTGGCACAACAGACCCCTGAAAGCTAAACAACTAAAATATGCGGCCGCAGATGTGGCCTACCTTATTCCCATGAGGGAAAAACTCCACAAGAAGCTCATAAATTTGGGACGGCTATCCTGGATCGAAGAGGAAAGGCAATTACTCGAAGAAATCAAACCCAAAGAAAATAGTCAGCCTCACCTAAACATACCCGATACTGGCCGGCTCGATTTTTCCTCCAAGCACATCCTCAAACGGATCTTCGAATATCGCGACGAGATTGCCATGAAACTGGATAAGCCACCCGCTAGAGTCATCCCGAATTCCGTCTTGATCGATCTGGTAAGTGAGCCAAAAGAAACCATGGAACAATGGTTTGAGATCTCCGGAATCAGCTACAGAGTCAAAAATTACAAGGCACTCAAGCAAATCAAACAAGTGCTCAACAATGGAAAAGCGGAAGCCGTAGTTCTTAGCCAAAATGCCCAGGCAGATAGAAAAAAAGGCAGGCAGTCAAGTGTCCGCGAGAAGATCAAGAAAAGAGAAGAAATCAAGAAAGTATTTGATCCAATCCGAGACCTGCTCAACGAAGAAATCAAAGCCGCCTCCACCCTCATTATCAACAACAGAATCCTCGATCAACTCATTGCCGGGGCTACCCTCCGAGAGGTCCTGAGCAATTATGCCTACATAGAGGTGCAACGTGCCGCCAAGGAACTCAACATCGATATCGAGAGATATTTGGGTTAATTCCTGCTTATCTTTTTGGGGAGCGCAACCCGAAGAGAACGTGGCAATGATCTACCCGTCCTCCGCTAATACTCAGCACCCGGCTAGCTGCTACTGCTCGGCCCAGCCTGTCTCTCCGCTGTGCTCCGAGCCAGTCCGGTCCGGCATCCGCCACGCTATCCAGGCACTTCGTTCCGCTGCGACCGGGGCTCCTTTTCACCAGCATTCGAGCGCTCCGGCAAACACAAGACGCAATTACGCACTAAGTACCACTATCTCCCCCCAAAGCTACTCCAATCGGCTCAGCCGCAGGTGGAATCGGAGTAGGATCGCCACGATCGAGTCGCTTCATCTTATTAACATCCAACAAGAAACTGTGTGTCCCATAGCTTCGAACAGCTCCTCGCTGCCCCACTGGCAAGATGTTTCGGAACGCCTCATATTTTTTGCAATGACGATCAAAATAAATGATACGCATCTGACCCTCGACAATTTCTTTAAAGTCATTAAGCCCATTCCCATTGTTCACATAAGGTACTTCTGCTATGAAAGTACCATCAACGACATTGGCTGTGGTCGAGTTTCCATTGTGGTAGAGCGTTACTGTCCCACCATCGTGATTGAGGATGCCTCCATAGATCTTGTCCTTTGGATCCACCAATTCCCTTCCTTGTAGACGATAAAAATCTTGTGTCACTTCACCTCCATCCGGATCATTCATTCGAACTGTCAATTTGTACAATTCCAGATCAGGCAGGTTATGCGTTCGCAAACCAGACAAGGTAGTGATGCCAGTAAATAATAAGTCCTCTGAAGTACCCGTAATATTGGCATAACTTGCTATTGGAACAGGTGAAAAGCCAGCATTAGGAATGGGTGGATTAGCGGCCGGAAGCAAGGCAAAATTCTCTTCGCTGTGTACCACCAGATTCTGCTCATCGAAATGCAAATATCTGCCTTGAGTACCATTCATTCTATGGTAGATTCTACTGCCATCCGGCCGATCGTAGTACCAATTGCTGGAATTCGGAAAGACCTCAAAAAAGTAGATTTCGTCATACAGCACATTTTCAGTATGATAGGGATAGTTTGTGAAACGACTCCAGATATGCTTTCCCTCGCGCAACTCACAATCCAGAACATACTGCTCATCCAACCAGTGATCCCCCGGAATACCCTCTATCGTCGGCACAATCTGCTCGGTGATATCTACCAGGAGCTTACGACTCGGCGTCAATTGATGATTCTGATTCAGACGATTATAGTAAAGCGCATTGAATTTTTTGAAGAACAGAGGATCCTCAAAGAAGATCTTATGAAAGGCCGCTGCCCCCATTTCATAACGCTCAAAACCAAGCCTCATTCCTCCCTGATCTGAGTTGAAATCAGTCGTGGCCAAAGCAGAGACATTACGATAGTCATAATCCCAGCCTACACTACTGGCATACAAGTCACCCTTTGCAGATATCTCAAAGCCATTGAAATTATCATTGCCATGACGACGCACATACTCGTTCATACACAGGTAAGAAACCGCTTGCGCCATGCCTTCCTCAAATCCGCTTAGCTCAGGATCATAATCCCAAAACTCATCCGAAGTCACCAAAATCTTTCCACGGAAAGCATGGATCAACTCATGGGTAATCAACTGAAAATTGAAGTTATCCGCCATATTGATCTCTCCCTTATCTGGAAGGAAGATATTGAAAGACGAGTAGGCAAGATTTCTTCTAAATAAAATCTCTCGACTAAAAGATGGCGGACCGTAAAAGTCTTTGATAATAGGCAACATTCGATTGACGAAGTGTTGCAAGGTGCTCTTCTGGCTACTGTTAAATCCGGCAATCACATTCCCGCTGACATCTACACCAGTATTGGCAAACTTAATCGTCAATTGGTTCCCCGCCTGACCCGGCGGCAACCAGTTCATGGCCAATGCAGGTGTAGATACCACATCGGAATTCATCACAGTACCTGCAGCATCTACCTTCTCTGCATAAATGGAGACAAAGAAGGCCTCCCCTTCCCCCACACCAATATCTTCGAGTGTAAGAGAGGGCGTCTGATTTCCAAAAAAGGCCTGCCAACTCACAAAATCATCCAAACCGGGTAGGCTTCCCACTCCAAAAATATGCATCGGAACGGATGGATCACTTTGAGTGAAGTTGACATACATCTCAAATATGCTATTAGTTGTTGGTATCAACCCTGTTGGAGCGCTAACCGGCGCTACTGCACGGTTGGTTCTCACAACTGTAGACAAGTTCTCTCGATTTCCTGCTCTTCCATCAGTTCTGGCATTCACCATCAGCTGTTCTTTGGTGAAAGGGCCATGAGTTGCTACCTCGCTCTCCCGACCATTAATGTCTACACCTACAACATTGACATAGAAAGTTTCCTTTAGCCCCCTTGCCATTGTAAAGCGGTCAGCTGGTGTAACTTCACCAACGACCTTCTTCCAATACATTATGTCAGCAGCTCCCGGCTGAGATCCAACCCCCAGCAAATGGTATTTCACCCTACTATCCGATTGATCAAAGTGGAAGAACAGCTCTCCATCTCTGGTTTTGAAACTTTGAAGGCCCACCGGTGTACCAGCCTTGGCACCTCGACCACTATCCCCTCTCCGCACAGGTCGCATCGTCTTATTGACCAATCGTTGGTCTTCAACTGGATTTGCGGTATGACCGGGCCGACAGATATGGAAACTGTCCGCAGCATGCGGCCTTGGTAGAATCAACTCATCCAATACAGCCAATGGATCAGGATTCTCGACCGGATTCACATCCGTCTGCTCCCCAACATCTGGATCGACGCTGGGTCTTGGGCTGGAAATTTTCTTCTCGCAGCTCATTTGCAGCAGGAGAAAAATGAAGAGGGTCAAAACGGTAGGGGACTTCATGAGAAACGGTTTGATCTTTGTTATCTGCAGTAACATTCTAGCAGACGCAAATATCATGCCTCACTCATTGGGCATAGAGCCTAAGCATAGGCAAATCCACAGAAATACTTGCTCCTAGCCGAAATGCGTCAATACTTGAGCTGCTGCTGCTTGGATCGTCATCCGGCACTTCGATCTTGCGCAACTGAGGAGACAGCTGGCCACCTATCATGACCGACAAGGGCGCGTTCTTGACTCCCCAAACAAAGTGAACACCGGGGGAAAAAATCTGCCGCCAATTGATGTTGTTTGGTAAACCCTCTGCTTGATTAGCCCAGCGGTAACTAAATGGAGCCGAGATATCGACTACGGGTAAGAAGATAGAAACGGAATGCCCTTGCACACTGCGACTCAGAGCAAAACCAATCGGGGCAGTAATGCCGGCACTTGCACTGTATAAGTTCTCTCCCATCAGTCGCTCAGAGGCCACAAAAGCACCTGGAAAGGCATTTAACTCAAGTGCCATAGACCGGTTTCGTTTGTTCCGGTAAGATCCCACAGGTTGAAAGTATCGATCTAATACTAACTGCATGGTAGCGCTGTCTTCAGCACTCAGTACATCCACCATCATATTGCCATAGTAGAATATTCTGTCTATTGCGTATCCTCCAGTTCCTCTTTGTACTGCCAACTCCCGGACCAGATTGTCTATCAGTTGAATCGAATGCATCAGACCTTGACCATAGTCCCTGGACTCCAGTGCCGCCCAGGCGGAAAAAGTATCAGAAATGATCAATGGCCATATGGGGCTAAGTCTTGAGCCTGCGCCCTCCGATAGAGGCAACCCAAGAACATCTGTCATTTCCAGACCCATCTGCAGCATTTCACCCAATTGCAAAACAGCAGAAAGGTAGTAAGCCTGAATATCCACAGATTCCACCTGGCCCTCTTCCAGCTGATGGAGTGCTCCCGAAACCAGTTGATCCATGCGCTGCATCGATCGCAACAAATCCAGCGTTAACTGATAGAAGACCTGCGTGCGGGTCACGACTTGTGCCTCAGAAAGCCCAAGTCGGCGAAAAATTGCATCAAACAAATCGCTGTCTTGTTGATATAGGAGAGCAAGAAAGAACTCCCGCTCTTCAGCGGTATCCAAGTCAAGAAACTCTTCAACTGAGATCCAAATATTGCCCTCCGTTGTACCGCGCAGGTTTCTGGACAACAAGTCCAGGAGCCGAACAGTTGTCCCAATACTACTATTCAAATCACCATGCTTAGCGTTTAGAAGACTCAAGGTTGCATAGCCGGAATTGCCTTGCATGAAGTTGTGTATGGCGTTTAGGGCAATCAAAAATAGCCGCACTTCCTCGCTTTGTCTCACGCCATTGCTTGGAAAACTGCTAATATAAGTTTCGAGATTATCGACAAGATGAACTAGATCACTCTCAAAGGCCGACTGCCAGGTCGGTCCCATTGAGGGTAGTGACTCTTCGGATTGCAGACTCAGGAGCCGGTAGCTCTGAGGAAATAATGACCGAAGTTCGAGAGAGCCGTCAAACTCCCTTTCTATCTGCTGAAACACAGCAAGACTCAATTCCATCTTTGTCCGCTGAACCAGAAACTGTGCCGTTGCATCGATTAGATTCGTGCCAAAATTCAAGGCTGGTAGCGGTTCAATGTTACTCAGAGCTGGAGGATTGATATTGGGGCCTAAACGCCTATTTACCAGATCGTTACACTGATTAAAACTGCTGACCACACTGCTGCAGGAAAATGGTCCAACAGTACCGGAAAAGGGGTCCTCCATGAAGCTCCTTAAACGATTGATACTTAGCAGATCTTCGTCGTTCAAGGATGACTTCAGTCTCGAAACCGCCATGTCATTTTCGCTGAATCTCCTGAGCAGCTTGGGATCCTCATCCATTATTCCCACAAACTGCTGCAGAGCCGGCTTCTTCTCTCCTATGAGCTTGGCATCATAGAAGGCAGTCTGAGCGGAAAGACTCAACCCAGCCATCAGGGAAACAAGGAAAACACTTGGCAATATTTTCATGAGCTGAATTATCGTAGTTTCTGTAGCTGAATAAAGGGCCACATTTTGAAAGATTGAACTCAGTATACATAATACCATAAATCATGCCAGATATCTGCTGAAGCCAGTGCTACATCAACAAAGTACAAGCCTGTGATGGGCTTATCTTTTTGTCAGCCGAGGCGCGAGGAGGGAGCATTGCCATAGCTACTGGTAGCTAAAACGCTCTCGACGAAAGAACAGATAGAGGAAGAAAATACTGGTCGATGAAAAGACATGCCACCAAAAGTGCCCCTGTATCCA
>JAHDDV010000004.1:15415-16842 GCA_020629205.1 Chitinophagales bacterium
CAGCATGATCATTTGAATTCATCTTGATTCCGGCACATTAAGCGTATCTTTACAACCGCTAACAATGTAAAGATCATCAGTCACTGTCCAATTTTGTCATTTCCCTCTGAAAATCAATAGAATAAGGTTACCTGAGCACTAATTCAGCATCAAAGCAAGGTAAATTCAACATTCTATCAAAACCACTTGGCAAGCATGAAAGCAAATCTATCTAAGAATCTGTGCATCGCAGTATTGCTAATCGCTTCTACTAGCAGCTCCATCGGGCAAATTAACGACACTATTGTCGACGACAGGGATGGAAAAGTGTACAAAATAGTGAAAATTGGTGAACAATGGTGGACTGCCCAGAATGCACAGTTTGAAACAGTAGGAGGCTCCTGGGCCTACGAAAATGACAAGAAAATCGAGCAGCAATACGGACGACTATACAGTTGGTTTGATGCCAGAAGAGCTTGTCCAACTGGTTGGACCTTACCTTCTGACAAAGATTGGATGTACCTCGAAAAACACCTCGGCATGCCACTCAACGAAATAGGAAGACACAGCGAGGCCAGGGGACAAACCACCAACATAGGCGGCAAACTAAAATCCCGTGAAACATGGGATCAGCCCAATAAAGGAGGATCTAACCAAAGCGGTTTCAATGCCCTTGGTGCGGGACAATACGCCTTCAGCGATGGGCCATTTGTCGGAATGGGAGAATTCAGCTTCTTTTGGACCAGCAGCTACAAAGAAGAAACGGGATTTGTATGGGCACGTGGCCTGCATTTTGACAAACCCGGAGTCTTGCGATGGGAACTTGCGGCAGGCTCACAACAGGGTTTTTCTGTACGCTGTGTAAAAGAAGAAGAGGAGGAGGAAGAAGAATAAAAATAGCTGCTGATTACAGCTGATCAGCCAACTGCCTCAATACATAGATCCAGTCTCGCCGCTCCATTTCAATAGCTTTGTCACGGTCGTTCAAAACAACCATAACAAGATTCTTCTTTGGGTAGATATATAAAAACTGCTTGAACAAACCCGCAGCCATAAAATCTCCATACTCTGCTAGGCCAATATGCCACAGAAAGTTGTATCCGTGGCTGCTGCCCTCAGCAATGTTGCGACTCAAAGACTGCTCAATCCAATCTTTGGGCACCACTTGTTTTCCTTCGTGTCTACCCTCATTGAGCCACAGTCTGCCAAATCGGAGATAATCGCGGCTGCTAGCATTGATACAGCAGTAGGTCTTTACCTTGCCTCGCTTATCAGTGCTCCACTTGGCATCCGCCTCCATGGACAAGGGCTTCCAAAGACGCTTCTCCAGATATTGCGCAGCACTGCAATCCGCCACGGATTCAAGGACTCTTCCCAATAAGTAGACATTGATATTTTGATAGGCTTGCACCTTGCCCGGTGGGTGCTCGAAACTCAAGTATCTCAAT
>JAHDDV010000004.1:16942-31971 GCA_020629205.1 Chitinophagales bacterium
ATTTTGATAGGCTTGCACCTTGCCCGGTGGGTGCTCGAAACTCAAGTATCTCAATGCCTTGCTTTGATCTCGTCCATAGTACAGATTTGCATCATGCCTGATGTCAGACTTAAAACCTGAGGTCATATTCAACAAATGTCTAAGCTTCAATTGATCAGCAAACTTCAAATGACCGATTTCAGGCACATAATCCTTAATCAATACTGCCCTTGATTCAATCAAACCCTCCGCGATGGCAATGCCAATAAGAGTCGACATGACAGATTTGGACATACTATAAGAGGAATGTAAAGACCCAGTTGAGAGGTCACTACGATAATACTCATAGAGGATTGTATCGTTTCGCATAATAGCCAAAGATCTTGCAGCTGGATGCAAACGCAACATTGAATCAATGCTCCTAAAAACCGGAATGTTAGTCGTCCAGTCGTTGACCTTCAAGATGGATCCCCAATCCTGTTGGCTTATTGCCAAGTCTCCGCCAACATCAGATCCCGACACCAAGTCATGATCAAAACGATCGACATCTTTGGCATCAGGATTTTGCAACCAGAGCACCGAAACAGGCATACAAGCATTAATCAATAGGCTGGCACAAAACAGCAAGCTGTACAATCTTCGCATCTCTTTCATCCTGCTTTCACTTTATTCTCACAAAAATACCAGAAATTTACAGGGAAAATCACAAGACCATCCAGATGAAAGGCCCCATTATTGTTCTGATACTTTGTTTCTCACTTCCCTTCTCAGTCATTGCACAGGAAGCAGAAAAGCTGGTTGCCAGCATTCTGGAAAGCGGTCTGGCTAAAGAAACTTACCTCAACTCAGTCGAGGCCATCATTGAGCTGAAGAGACAAAATTATCCCAATGTTGAAGAGGAGTTTTGGCCACGCCTGCAAGCCAAAGTAGATCGGGAACTGGCCATCGATTCACTGGTCACAGAAGTGTACAAACGCTCTTACACAGTTGCTGAACTGAAAGAGATTGAGGCTTTCTGCAGCTCACCTACTGGCAAGAAATGGATCAAGGAAGGTCCGCAAGTTGATCAAGCAGTCCTGCAATTGATTGCCACCCACACAGACAGACTGGGCGCAGCGCTTCTGGAACAAATCCAAAAGGAAAAGCTCGATTTGATGACCAGATCCATCACCGGATGCTCCGAAATGCAGACAGGCAAATTCTTTAGCCAACAGGATGCTGCACTTGCTCCGGTAGAGTTCACCCGAAGCAAGACCGAACAAACAGAAGTCCTGGTAGACGGATCCGAAAGAAAATTTGCCGTCAACTGGCTAACAGAATGTCGCTACACGCTGCGATTGATGGAAGAAGATGGAAGCATCGACCCAGAAACCAAAGCCCTTCGAGTCAATATATACGCACTCGAAAAGAACACCTATCAGTACGCCGCACAATTTGAAGATGGAGAACAAATCTTTCAGGGCCTTGTTGAAAAGATCAAATAGCTAAGAAGAATCAATTCCAATATTCATGTCCAAACCCACTTTCAATCCCAAGCTGAAAACCATCAAAGCGGACTGGTCCGGCAATCCGATAACCGCTAAGGGCAATTACCGGAATCTTTATGCACGCTCCGAACGTGGATTCCGCGATGTGCTGCAATGGAAAATGAAAGGAAACCCACAATCCAGCGAAAAGAAACAGGCCAAAAGTAATGTTGAGGTACTCAATGTCAAACGACTCCCGAAGCACGATGAGGACGGCCTCATGTGGCTTGGTCATGCTTGCTTCTATTTCCAGCTCGACGGATTGCGCATCCTAACAGACCCCGTCTTTGGCAATGCCAGTCTCGTACCACGATTGCTTCCCTTTCCCATCAAAGCAAAAAGGCTAAAGAAGATCGATCTGCTTGTGCTGTCGCACGGACACTACGACCATCTCGACAAATCCAGTGTTAAAAAGCTTTGCAAGAAGAACCCCAGCATGAAAATCCTCTGCGGTTTGCAAATGGAGAAGCTGCTTAGATCCTGGATCGGCAATGATCACTTCATTCAAGAGGCCGGATGGTTTCAAGAATACAGAATCGAAATGGATCTCAAAGTACATTTCCTTCCTGCTATGCATTGGACCCGCAGAGGAATACGTGACCTAAATGCCATGCTCTGGGGAAGCTTCCACTTCGAATCCAGCAAGCACAAGCTCTACTTCGGAGGAGATTCGGGCTATGACAAGCACTTCAAAGACATTGCCGAAGTACTGCAAACCGATGTCGCCATCCTCGGAATCGGGGCCTACGAGCCCAACTGGTTCATGAAAGCTTCTCATACTAACCCTGAGGACGCATTGAAGGCCTTTAAAGACCTAAGAGCCAAAACCTTTATACCCATGCACTATGGCACCTACGACCTCTCAGACGAACCAATTGATGAGCCTTTGAAACGATTTCAAATGCTGCCAGCTGAAGAATCTGAACAACTACTTGCCCCCAAAATTGGAGAGTGGGTAAACTTGAGCTAAACTAAGTACATAAACCGCTATTCATCAGTCTCTTATGGGACTCCAATTCTCCCTTAGCTCTCCTTATTTGGAATTAGTCTAAATAAGCGTATTTTTGGACCACTAATTCACTTAGATCCAACGCCTTGCTGACCATCGCAGAAATAAATGTAAGTAACAAAGCCATTGTTGCCGAAATAAGATCAGACTCCTTCAGCCAACGCTTTTCCCAACTGGGAATCATTCCCGGTTCCCAGATCACTGTCCTGCAAAAGAACCCATGGACCAAGTCGATGATCGTTAAGATTGACAACAAAACCTACGCACTGAGAAAGCAGGAAGCCGAAAGCATTCCCGTTCTTGCCAACACTCGCTAAAGTCCCAAAACATGGCTACAACCATTGGCCTGATCGGCAATCCCAATTGTGGAAAATCCACACTCTTCAACGCACTCACCGGCCTCAATCAAAAAGTAGGCAACTTTCCCGGCGTAACGGTAGATCGGAAAATCGCTAAAATCAAATGGGATGACAAGCCCTTTGAACTAATCGATTTCCCCGGCACCTATAGCCTATACCCCAATGCTCAAGACGAGCAAATGGTCGTAGCAACGCTGTGCAACAAACAAGATCCTTCTTACCCGGACAGCATCATATACGTCGCCGACATCAACCAACTGGAGAAGCACTTTCTACTGCTTTCCCAAGTGCTGGATCTCAAAATCCCCTGCGTACTTGCCCTTAACATGGCTGATGAGGAAGAGCCTTCCAGCAGGATCGATATCGACAAACTATCCAAATGGATCGGCATTCCCACGATAAAAATCAGCGCCAGAAAACAAGAAAATCTCGAGCAACTCAAAAAGGAGACGCTGACAGTAATCAATCAACCCGAATCAGGCATCAGCGACAAGACTTTCGGACAACAAAGCGCTGCAAAGCTCCCGGAAGTCATCAGCGAAGCACTTAACCTTAAAAACAAATACAGAAAACACCTAATCGCTCAACATGCCGATTGGCTGCCCATGCTCACACAAGCGCAAAGAGACAGCATCGAAGCCAAACTATCCAAAGAGGACTATGACAAACTAGGCATACAAGTAGAAGAAACCCTCGCAAGGTTTGATCTCTTCGCTCCAAAAATCAAGTCCTTCCATCAGGCCGATCCTTCAACAAAGCCTACGCTCTCCGATAAGGCGGATCGATTGCTTACCCATTTCATCGCTGGACCAATCATCTTTGCTTTTGTCCTGTTATTCATCTTTCAGGCGATCTTTTCCTGGTCCGGAATACCAATGGGCTGGATCGAAAGCTTGTTTGCAGAAATGCGAGGCCTTGCCGCCTTCACACTCGGTAGTGGCTGGCTACTAAGTCTGGTCAACGACGGTCTGCTCGCCGGCCTGGAAGGAGTCTTAATTTTCATCCCACAGATTGCCTTGCTCTTTTTCCTAATCGGCTTACTTGAGGAGTCAGGATACATGAGTCGCGCTGTATACCTGTTCGATGGCATGATGTCCCGCTTCGGCATGAACGGCCGATCCATTGTCGCACTGGTCTCCAGTGGTGCCTGCGCCATTCCCGCCATCATGTCCACCCGCACCATCTCCAATTGGAAGGAGCGGCTGATCACCATCATGGTATCGCCATTCATCAGTTGTTCCGCCCGTATTCCGGTTTACGCAGTGCTCGTAGCGTTCGTCGTGCCCGCAACCAGCTACGGGATATTCAATCTCCAGGGCCTCGTCTTTTTGGGACTCTATGTGCTCGGCGTGGTCGCTGCATTGCTAGCCGCCTGGGTCTTCAAAAAAATCCTCAAATCAAATCAACGGAGCTTTCTATTACTGGAGCTCCCCCCCTATCGCTGGCCTTCGCTGCGCAATGTCTTCACCACAGTACTACAAAAATTGTGGACCTTTATCTGGGAAGCAGGACGCATCATTCTGGTCATCTCTATTCTGCTTTGGTTATTAGCCAGTTTCAGCATCGGCGATCGAATGGATACCGCCGAAAAGGCTGCCTATGCAACTGCTCAATCTCAGAATCTCTCCGAACAAGAGCGCGAGAATCTAGTCGCTTCGAACCGCTTGGAGGCCAGCTTTGCAGGCATGCTCGGCAAGACTATCGAACCGCTGATTGCCCCATTGGGCATGGATTGGAAAATGGGCATTGCCCTCATTACATCCTTTGCGGCACGAGAAGTTTTTGTGGGAACGATGGGCACGATTTACAGCCTGGGAGAAGCCGATGAACTCAGCCTCCGAGAGCATATGGCCAAAGAAATAAATCCCAAAACAGGTGGCCTCAGATATGATGTTGCCACCAGTCTGTCCCTGCTCATCTTCTATGTCTTTGCCATGCAGTGCATGAGCACACTTGCCGTCGTCCGCCGCGAAACAAATTCCTGGAAATGGCCCATCATCCAATTTGTCTTTATGGGCGTCACCGCATATCTAGGCAGTCTGATCGTCTATCAATTGTTCTCTTAAGAGTCAATTCCGTAGGGCACAATTCCCCGACTATCTCTTTCTTTTTTTTGGAGCAAGACAGTAGTCGGACGTGGCAAAGACCGTCCTGCTCTTTGGTACAATAGAGCTACCAGCCCAGCGCTTCCTGTATCCACTGCCAGCGTCTCTCCTATCGTCGAGCCACTGCCAGTGGCACAGTCAGTCGCTGTGCTGGCAGCTCTATTTCCCCGACGATCAGGGCTACTAAGCAAGGTCTTTCGAGCGCGGTCTCTAGAATTTAGTCAGGGGCCTTTGCTTAGCATGTTAGATGGAGCATGGAGCTTAGAACAATTGCCACGGGCCAAGGTCCTTGCTAAATAGCCCCGGGAGTAGCGGAACGAAGCGCTCAAGCTAGCGTGGTGAATGCCGGAGCCGGGCTGGCTCGAAGCATAGCGAAGAGACAGACTGGCCCGTGCATGAACAGCTAGATGAGTGCTGAGTATTAGCGGATCACGGGTAGACAGCCAGCGCGATCTAAAGCTCTAGCGCTCCAAATCAATAATTTGCATTAAATTGTTAAACCCAATTGCTCTCGATTGCTCCAAAAGCTTTGGCCGGCAATTTGCCCCAAAATTGTATCTAACAAATCCCATGATGCCCTATGGATGATCTGAAGATCTTGTGCTTGCTCACTGTAATTTGTTTTTGTTCTTGCCATCATTATCATGTCCAGCGGGACTTTGATAAAGATCGAATACCAGCTCCACCAAACTACGCTGAGGAGCAACATTGGCATGCCCTACCCTGGACAAAAGATTATGCGGACCGTCTACCTTCACCAGACTTGAAAGACGCACAGGCGGAAGCAGAGGTCGATGTGTTTTTTGTACATCCAACAATCTACTGGGGGCGGCCGAAAAAGGGTAGCGATTGGAATGCATCCTTATCGGCTAAAGGACTTAATCGAGCCATCGAAAAAACGACGATCAAGCATCAGGCATCGCTCTTCAATGCGGCCGGTAAAGTTTATGCTCCAAAGTATCGGCAGGCACATTTGCATGCCTACTATACCAAGGATAAGGCTGCCGCCGAAGCAGCATTCGAAGTGGCTTATCAGGATGTACGAACAGCCTTCTATCATTATCTGGAGCATTACAATGAGGGCCGTCCATTTATATTGGCTTCGCATAGTCAGGGCACTACCCACTGTGCTCGATTACTTATCGAAGAGTTTGACACCAATGAAGCCTTGCGCAAGCAGATGATCGCTGCTTATGTGGTAGGGATACCCATTCCAGCGGATAGTTTGAAAAACATTCCGGTTTGCACCGATCCAGAGCAGACCAATTGCTTTGTTGGTTGGTGTTGCTACAAAGAAGGATTCTATCCAAAAAATCATGAGACTTATCTCAAGGGCAAGACTTGTGTTAATCCCTTGACCTGGACCTGTGATGTAGAACCGGCAGGTACCGAATTGAACGAAGGTGGAGTGTTTCGAGATTACAAGAAGCTGCGTCCCGGCTTTGCCGATGCCAGGGTTCATGATGGCATGATCTGGATCAGCAAAGTGGATCACCCATTGCAGTTTCTAAATCCCAGTCGCAACTTTCATGCAGGCGATTTTAACCTGTATTGGCTAAATGTGCGAAAGAATGCCGTTGCCAGAGTGCAGGCTTATTTGAGCAAGAATTGACGTCTTGTTACAGCCGCACAATCTCCACCATACAACCCACTATTGCCTCTCCCCTGCCTGCTGCTGCACCACAGACCTGACCGTCCTTGGCAGCAATCCAATCATCGCTTCTTCTTCGCTTGATTTGATAGCGGACAGAGTATTCGTCACTAAGCGCTCCGGTCAGCTGAATACTGAGACCGATCGCTTTGCGACGCTTGTCTCCATGACTAATGTATTGCCCATCATTTCCGATAGAACCTACGCCGATATTGTTGTAGATCAACTGATACTGGATACCAAGCTCAGGATGGAAAGGCTTAAGTTGTAAAGAAATGCCGATCAGCTTATCCAGCCAACGATCACTGGAGATTCTTTGCCCTTCTTGCAAAATGGTGGCTCCTTTCTTTCTAAAACCGAGATAGCCACTGACCCTTATACTGGGCATCGGATCATTGGCGGTACCAGTGTTTTGCACTGCCTTTAGGGCATTGAGCTTCCCGTATCCATAATACAAACTATGCCCATTTGAATCGTAATTTCCGAAGGAAGGGTCGATCTTATCGCAGCTCTGTTTCAAGATCTCTTTGACCTCCCCGGCTTTTAGTTCTGGATTGAGTGACAACATCAAGGCGATCACCCCTGCTACCCCTGGCGTAGAAGAAGAGGTCCCACTAAAACTAGCTGTATAGGAGCCAGCCTGATCGCCTATATTTACCTGGGCAAAATTTGAGCCCGGGTTATAACCTTTTGCACCCATATTGTCCGTTGTCCAAATGCCGGGACTCAGAGGACGATCGTGATTGAAGGGGCGATGCTCCATGTCTCCGCTGGGGAAGCAGCAAAAAATCTGCTCTCCGAAATCGCTGTAGACACAGCGCTTGTTTCGATCATTGCTTGCCGAGACTGCGATTACATCAGGGTGACTGGCATAGCCATCGAACAGGACATTTTCTCTACCATTGCCAGCTGCCCAAACGATAAGACATCCTTTGCCATTTCGACCTTCTCTTGCAGCATATTCGATGGCCAATCTAGTGCTGTCGGGAATTGGCTGATCATGGATATGTGCTGGATCACTGGCATCCCACCATGCGCCATCCGGCGGTCCCCAGCTACAGGAAATGATGTCAGCGCCCTTATCAGCGGCCCATGTGATTGCTTCGGCCTCCAGCAATGAACCTAGATTGGCAATCAGGCGGAGAGGCATCAGACTGGCTTCAGGGGCTACACCCGAAGCAGAGCCCTTTCCATTGGCAAGAGCTACGCCAGCGCAGGCGGTACCATGCTTCTCAAAATCGAATTGAGGTCTTGGATCATCGCTATCTTTTAGGAAGTCTCGAGGACTTACGATTTTTGCACTTCCAGAAAACTCCGGATGATCTACATCGATGCCTTCATCAATAACCGCTATCACTACTCCTTCCCCTTTGCTGCTTTGCCAGGCCTCCTTTACATGCACATGGGCATCGATCTCACGACCAGATATCTTCGTCTTCTTCAAATGCCACTGCTGCGGGCCGATCTTTTTGACCTTTCTTTGTTTGATAATCTCTGGGTGGCAAAACTCCACATCGCTGCGTTGCAGCAATTGATCCACCATTTCGAAAACAGCTAAGCCTGTGCCTTCTGCAGCTTCCAGTAGAAAGGCATTCTTGGCAAATTTGCCCTTTCTTTTGACCTTAAAGCCCGAATTTTTGATGATGGCCTTGCATTCCGCTACTTTAAGCGCATCCTCAAATTTCACAAAGGCGTTTTCAGTGTAGAGATGTAGTACTCCCTGCTGATCCACCAAGGTCCTCCCGGCAAATCTCACCTCTTGCTCGGCCGACAGTCGGTCTCTTGCATCATTGCGTACTTTACGGGCTGTACGTGACCCTCTACCCACACAACGATAGATAGAAACATTGGCCTCAGGAAAGGAGGCCACCAAAACCATTTCAGACAAAAGGGAACGTGAAGCATCGGAGAGTCGGGCTTCGGTTATAGGATGATCTCTCTTGCCTCTAATGGCTAGCAAATCCTCCGAGACCTTTAGACTCATGGTTTTTCCCGACTGTCCTCCAAATTTATACTTAATCATAGCATTGCATATCTACACAAACAAGCTATAATTTACTCAAGTAGTTCCATGCACAGCAGGGGTATCGGGCTCTATGTCGTCTATACGGGTTTCCTTATGGCTAAAAGGGTGCTCTTGCCTATTTTCTACCCTGGATTCAGAGGGCTGTAACTTAGCGAAGACTGGATGGACGCTGTCGAACTAAGGCTTCCTGGCAATGACTGAAATCATCTGTACTGCGCCCTTGTTTGCCGACATTTTACATTTGATGGCAATGATCAATAAAGCGGTTAAATAAGATTTGATCTAGCAGATAATATTGCAAAGCCCCGCTTGACCTAGGTCAAGCGGGGCTTGTTTCGTTTGGCTTACTCTACATTTTCTGTCAGTGTAGCCCTTAGGCTTTCGATGGTTTCCTTTGCATTCCCAACGAAGACTTGTTCTTCTACTATGAAAACGGGGCGTTTGAGGAAGGTGTATTCTTGCAGAATGTACTTCTTGTAATCTTTCTCATCCAAGGCAACTTTGTCGAGCCCTAAAGAACGGTATTTCATTGCCCGTCTACTAAATAGCGCCTCGTAGCTACCAGCCAGGCGTTTCATGTGGTCCACCTGCTTTTCGGTAATCTTCTCCTGCTTGATGTTCTGATATTTGAACTCCTCCCCTATCCCTAGGTCCCGAATGATTCTTTGACAGGTGCCGCAATTGGCCAAGTGGTATACTTTCTTTTCCATAATTAGTTTATAAGGCAAACAAATCTAAGCTCCTGATTGTTTGCAGTACGATTTAGATGCTAGGGCAAAAATGCAAAAGTTCAAATACTTTGATGACCTTTACAAGAAAAAGAAATGAAAAACCTTACAATTCCACTGCTCTTACTGATTTCAGCTGCAGTTTTAGGCCAAACGCAGGCCGGCAGTATCGTATTTGATGGTCAGGAAAGAGGCTACCGATTCTACCTTCCTGAAACTTACAGTGTAGACAAACAGTATCCCCTTGTTTTCAATCTACATGGTTTTGGATCAAATGCAGCTCAACAGGAGATCTACTCGGGTATGGATGCTGTAGCCGAAGAGAATGAGTTTATTGTCCTTTATCCCCAGGGAAGCAGTGCCATGATAGCCGGGACAGAGACACAGTTCTTCAATGTAGGCTTTACCGGCGACTACGAGGCCGATCCAGATGATGTAGGATTTATATCAGCCTTGATTGATTCGATGGCTGCTAGCTACTCGATTGATCTCAATCGGGTTTACAGTTGTGGAATGTCTAATGGAGGATTCATGAGCTATCGGCTTGCCTGCCAATTGGAGGACCGCATAGCAGCTATCGCCTCGGTTACGGGTGTTATGATGGACGTTATGGCAGAATCCTGTCAGAGCAGCAAGCAAGTACCTGTATTGCATATTCATGGAACCAATGATCAGACTGTGCCTTATGCTGGGGCTGAGGACTTCTATAGTGTTCAAGAGTCATTAGATTATTGGATTGAGCAAAATAGCTGCGAAGCTGATGGCATCGTTGAAGAAATCGAAGACATAGTTACTGATGATGGCACTACGGTGCAAAAAACCAGTTGGGTGGATTGTGCATCAGGTCATGAAGTGATTCTATTTCGTGTCAATGATGGAGGTCACACCTGGCCGGATGGAGTATTTGATCTGGATGGGATGACAAACAGGGATATTAATGCCTCCCAGGAAATCTGGAATTTCTTTGAGCGCTTCACACTGGATGGAGCTGTGGTCTCCACACAATCGATCGACAAACAGGTAATCAGCAGCAGTCCAAACCCATTTACTGATCATTTGAGACTGGAAGACCTCGACTCTTTCAGATCTGTTACTGTAATTTCCTGCAATGGTCAGACCATGTTTGAAGGGAAAGCAGGCGCTAATGCAATCTCCATAGATAGCAGCTCCTGGCCATCTGGAATATATATGGTCATGGTCGAAAATGAAGCCGGGCATATTAGCAGTCAAAAAGTAGTCAAGCAGTAAGTTGCTCAGCCACTTATAGCCAGATTATTCGGGATAATACTGGCGATAATGGTATATCCACATATATCCTTGTTACCTTCGCGGCAAATTAAATTACCAATTTTGAAAAAAAGATACTTACCACAATTGCTGTTGGCTATGACCTTCAGTCTGGCTACTATGTCATGTAACGGCCAAAAAACAGAATCACAAACAGAAATATCAATGGACTCAGAAATCGACAAAGTAAGCTACAGCCTGGGCGTCAACATTGCCAAGAGCATAGAATCACAGGGAATGAAAGATCTGAATACAGCAGCCTTTAATCAAGCCATCAATGATGTATTTGGTGGAGGGGAGCTCAAGGTTAGCCCTGCGGAAGCGGAGATGACGCTTCAATCCTACTTCTCTAATCTTGCTGCCGAGCAGGAAACAAAGAATAAAGCAGCAGGATTGGAATTCCTTGAGGCCAATAAATCAGCTGATGGTGTGGTCAGCTTGCCTTCGGGTCTTCAATACATCGTCATGAAAGAAGGCGATGGCGCTAAGCCGGGCCCGAACGATAAGGTAACGACTCATTACCATGGAACAACGATCGATGGAGAAGTATTTGACAGCTCTGTAGATCGGGGACAGCCTGCTTCATTCCCGGTCGGCGGTGTAATTGCTGGATGGACAGAAGCGCTTCAGCTAATGCCGGTTGGCTCCAAGTGGAAGTTGTTTATCCCTTCTGATTTGGCATATGGAGCGAGAGGCGCGGGACCAAAGATCGGGCCTCATGCTACCTTGATCTTCGAGGTAGAACTATTGAGCATCGATTAAGTCTTGCTTAGACAAGAAAAAAAGTAAAGGGCCATGACAGCAATGCTGTCATGGCCCTTTTCGGTTTTTGGGATTGGGAATCAATCCCTTAGATTCGTATAGTGCCGACAGGCACTTGCTCTATCACTTGCATTAGTTCTGCGAAGCTGTATCCATCAGGCTTCGAATAGTCGTCATCTGATCTTGTAGATCGGCCATTCGAGTTCTCTTTACTTCTAGACCATTCGTTTTCATCTCTTCCAATTCGGCATACAGAGACTGAAGCGCTTCTACCAGGATCGGTGTTAGTTTAGCATAGTCGACTGCTTTGTAACCATCTGCTTTTGTATACACCAACTCCGGATAGACTTCTTCGAGCTCCTGTGCTATGAATCCGATTTGATTTTCTGAAGAGAAATCTTTGTCAGGGAATTCATCTGTTCTAAAATCGTAGCGCACGCCTCGCATCGCCAGTAGTTTGCTCAGAGCCGATTCCAAAGGAGCGATGTCTTGTTTGAATCTACGATCTGAGCTCAATGGCGTGCCATTGGCACAAATGGTCCCCGCTACATCCAAAGCGCAATCCGGACTATCTGTACCAATACCGACATCTGCGCCAGTGAAGGAAATCACATTTTCGTCAATGTTCTCCCAGAGTGTAGGACCTTCGACTCCGGGTGGGCCAGCAGGTCCTTCTGGTCCCTGTGGGCCTGGTACAGTGCTAGGAAAGCAGATGATTCCGATACTGCCCGGTTCGCCAGGTGGACCCTGCGGACCAGCAGGCCCCGCTGCCCCAGCATTGCCAGCCGGACCCTGGGCTCCATCTGCTCCGTTGGGACCAATTGGACCTCTGCAATCAAGTACATCAAAGACACCATCATCATTTGCATCTTCTTCAGGATCATCTATCTGATTGTTATTCAGATCCCAGCACTTTACGCCTGGGTTGCCATCGATGCCACCTGCCAGACCTTCTTCTCCAATCGGGCCTTGCGGGCCTTCTGGACCAGGTGGGCCATTCGGTCCTTGCGGGCCAATTGAGGCAGTGGCACCAGCATCTCCTTGCGGCCCAGGGTCGCCGTCAGGGCCTTGAGGACCAACTGCACCTGAAGGTCCTTGGGGACCACTTTCGCCCATGGGTCCGGATGGCCCTTCCACGCCTTGTGGACCATCGGGGCCATTTGGACCTGTTTGGCCTTTAAGGTTTTCGGCGAAGAGCGCATAGGGAACTGCCAGAAACTGCTGGACTCCAATCGTTAGGAAGTTGTCGCCGCCGTTTGTATCAATTGATACTCTGAGATACTTTGATCCTTCTGACCATTGAACAACTTCCAGGCTTTCCTCGTCATTTGTTCCTTGTCCAACTGCTAAATGAAAGCTGCCATTTGATCCCGTTGTCAAGTTGTGCGTTTCTGTATAGGCTACTATGCCGTCAGGCTGATCATCCAGTATCTCGATTAATACTGAGATGTCCTCATTTGCAATTGGCTCACCAGTATCAGCGCTTGCGAAACCTTGAAAATTAAAGGCTTGCGGGGCTGTTTGAACCTGCGCTGTAAGCGCGAGAGCGAAGAGCAGACTTAGTGCGATTATGATTATTTTTTTCATCATTCTAAGTTTATGATTTTGAAAAATCGCCGATTACTCAGCCTGCTTCATGAGGGTGCTTTTCACCCCTTCTATTTCTGCCTTTAGCAAATCTGTTTCTCTCATAAACTTTGCCTCCTCTTCTTTCAAGAGTGCCATCTCGGCATAGATTTCCTTAATAGCCTCCAGCAAGATGGGATTAAGCTTCACATAATCCACAGCTTTATAACCATCTGGTTTGGTGATTACCAACTCCGGGAATAAGCGCTCAACATCTTGTGCAATCAGTCCGATTTGATTTGTCTCAGGGAAACTTCTTTCAGGAAACTCTTCTGTGCGGAAAGTGTAAGTCACTCCCTGGATCTTGAGCACTTTAGCCAGTACTTCTTCCAGGTCCTCAATATTTCGTTTATAGCGTCTGTCGGAGCTCAAAGCCACGCCATTGGCACATACTGTACCTGCTACGTCGAGATCGCAGGCTGGGTCATCAGTACCTATGCCGACTTGTCCGTTGAAGCTGATTACATCATCACTTACTACCCAAGGGGACAGACCTGCAGGACCCGCTGGACCTTGAGCACCTGGAGGACCGGCAGGACCTTGTGGACCAGCAGGGCCTTGCGGACCCATCGGGCCAGTTGCTCCGGTGTTTCCTTGTGGACCAGGAGGGCCTTGTGGGCCGGGAGGGCCTTGCGGGCCTTGCGCTCCTGTGGAGCCACTGTCACCTTGAGGACCAGCAGGACCTTGACAGTCAAAGGCATTGAATTGGCCGTCTCCATTTACATCTTCAATGCTATCGTTTTCCCCATTCCCGTTCACATCCCAACAGTCGATTCCTGGGTCACCGCCACCGGGGCCCTGTGGTCCCATTGGACCTTGCGGGCCGATCGGACCCTCTGGACCTTCCGGGCCTGGTTCACCAGCAGGACCTTGTGCGCCTGAAGGACCTGCAGGACCCTGAGGGCCGGCCGGACCTTGATTTCCCTCTGCTCCATCAGCACCTTGCGGGCCAGGAGGACCTTGCGGACCTTGTGGACCCTCTGGGCCTGCAGGACCTGCCAATCCTTGAGGACCTTGCGGGCCTACATCTCCCGGAGTTCCATCGGCATGAAGTGCATACGGAACACTTAATAATGTAGAAGTACTAACGACTTCGTAGGCATCTCCCCCATTTTCGTCTATGGAAATTTGTAGTTCAGTTTCGGCGCTACCCCAGGAAATGTCCGAAAGGCTTGCGGCTCCCGCTGCTCCCTGACCGATGGCCAGATCAAACAGTCCGCTGCTGCTGGTTTCTGTATCATGTGTTTCGCTGTAAACGACTTCGCCGTCTTGTAGAATGTCAATCTTTACTGAAATAGATTGAGCCGAAAGAGGGTTGCCTGAATCGTCAAAGGCCACTGCCTGATAGCTGAATGCCTGTGGCACTTGTGCACTTGCCAGAATGCAGAACATTAGCAAGATTGTTGAGAGAATTAGATTTTTCATTGTATTTAAATTTTAGGGTTTTAATTTGCTTTGTTTACTTGGTAAGTAGCTACTTGCAGGGTCTGCAAATCCGTAACTTTGATTAGGTAAGTACCAGATGCCAATGATTGCATATCCAAACGCAATTGTGTATTGGCTGCCTCTTGTTCTTTCGTCTGCAGCACTCTGCCATTGAGATCAAAAAGCTGTACTTCGAAGCGGGCATCAGTGGCTCCTTTGACCTCCACAAATAGGTAGTCGCTGGAAGGGTTTGGGTAGACACTCACTTCAACTTCTTCGATCTCACTTACATTGATCGCTGTAACTGTAAGCGTTGGAGGCTGGAAGCCTTGCTGGAGCTGCACGGTACCTGTGGTAGAACCTCCTTGAATGACTTCTCCTACAGTGGTCTGGAGTGTGATGCCATTACCCGAGATTGTGCCTCCTGCGGTGGATATCACCTCATTGCTCGTGGTGACGATTTCGATCTTCTGGGCTTCGTTTTGGGCAATTGCCCAAATACCTGTAAGCAGAAGAAGGATCGTCATGGTTAATAGTTGTCTCATC
>JAHDDV010000004.1:32071-35555 GCA_020629205.1 Chitinophagales bacterium
TGCCCAAATACCTGTAAGCAGAAGAAGGATCGTCATGGTTAATAGTTGTCTCATCTCTTTCGTAATTTAATGGAATGTTTTGCTGCTTCAGACGCTTTTGTTTTGGGGTTTAGGAAAGTCAAAGGGTAAAAAATTGCCTATATCCCATTTTCGCTCGAACAGAAAGCCCCTTTAGTGCTTAAGTAGTGTATTTTGCGCCAATGATTCTTCGATTTTGCATTCTATTGACTTTTCTGCTTTCTTCAGTCTGCGTGCAGGCACAAGACACCGTCTTTGTGCGGTACAATCTGCATCGTGTAAATTTTGAAGCGGAAAGGGGAAACTATATGATTCTGCAGCTGAATCAATCCAATATTGTTCATGAGTCGGCCATTTTGGATACAATTCCCAAGCATCACATTATTGGTCTGATCATCGAGAACTATCCCGGTGGGGAGCTAGAGATGGATTTGAAGAGCTTTAGCAATTTGCAGGGCCTGGAAATCGGTTATTATCTCGACGAAGAGTGCCCGATGAAGGAGATACCGGATCAGGTTTTTGAGATTCGACATTTGGAAAATCTCTCCATGTATGGCATTCCCTTAGGCAAAGTACCTGCAGAGATTCAGCAGATGAGCAACCTCCGGTACTTGAAGTTTGTAGACTGTGGCCTAACTGCTTTTCCTGGAAAGATTCTTTCGCTAAGCCGGCTCACTCATCTGGATTTGGGTGGCAATAGTTTCAGCATTGTTCCGCCAGACATTTCCAAATTGGCCAATCTTCAGTATTTACGCTTTGCCGGTACTGATGGACAACATACCCCGATCAATGGACTGCCGAGCAGCATCAGCAAGCTCCGTAACCTGCGAACACTCAGCATTGGCAATCGGCAACGAGCCATCAACCTACCAGATGAAATTTGTCAATTGAAAAGGCTGGAAAAACTTTACATCGACTGTCCTGATCTGACTGAATTGCCTAAGAAGATCGGCAAGCTGTCTAAGCTACAGCGATTTGAGGTGTATGCCGATCAGTTAGTGGCTCTACCGGAGTCCTTCTTTGATTTGAAGAATCTTCAATTTCTCAAATTTAGAACGAGGGATGCCAAAGCTGGTGTCTTGCTGCAAGAAGAGCAGCTCCGCGACTTTGCCAAGAAGCGTCGCATAGCTACAGTGCAGATCGAGGTACTGTGCGAAGGGTTTCGAATCGAGCAATAGTGGTAAAAAAATGATACCTAGAGCGAAGGGCGGTGCCCAATAGCCCTGATCGCAGAGGAAATAGTGGTGCCATAGAGCTGACTGACTGTGCCACTGGCAGTGGCTCGGCCCAACAGGACGAGACGCTGGCAGTGGATACAGGAAGCAGCTCTATGGTGCCACTATTGGAACGAAGAGCAGGTAGATCGCTGCTCGGAGCGAATGACTATCTGCTCCAAAAAAGATTAGTAGATGTCTTGCAATGCCTTTACCACCTTGTAAGCTGCCGGGCATATGAAAGTGTTTTTGAGCGTGAGATCCAGAATCTGGTGAAACTTTCGTCGATTGGTGTGCGGATATTGACGACAGGCATCAGGGCGTGCATCGTAGACGCTGCAGTAATGGTCGGTGCCGAGGAAGGGACAAGGGGCATGATTGAGCACATAGTCTTGATCCTCATCGATATGCAAGTGCTGCTCAATAAACTCAGTTGCGGTGATTTTCAGGTGTTTTGCCAGTCGCTCGATATCGCGATTATAGAAGGTCGGGCTCGTAGTTTTGCAGCAATTGGCACATTCCAGGCAGTCAATTTCTTCAAAGACTTGCTCGTGCAGATCAGAAACTACGGAATCGAGGTCTTTTGGCTTCTTTCTTTTTAACTTTGCGAGCAATTTCTGATTCTTTGCTTTCGCTTTTCGGGCCAGACCCGGGAGTTTGTCTAGTGAAGGTTCGAGCATATTGATCATTTACACATTTTAGAGGGCATCCGCACATGGCAAAAGTAATATTACGAAAGAAAAGAGAGGCAGCGATTAAGCGTTTTCATCCCTGGATCTTTTCCGGTGGCATAAAAGCAGCCGAGGGGGAGTTGTATGAGGGCGATGTTGTTGATGTAATTGGGGAAAGTGGTACCTTTCTTTGTAAGGGGCATTTTCATGAGGGAAGTATTGCGGTGCGCGTCTTGAGCTATGAAGAAGCTGCGATTGATCATGAATTTTGGAAGGATCGACTATCGGCGGCTTATGAGAGACGGAAACCTTTGTTGGCAGATGGTCAGACGAATGTGTATCGATTGGTGCATGCTGCGGGGGATGGTCTGCCGGGGCTGATTATCGACATTTATGATGATGTGGCGGTGCTTCAAGCACATACAGCGGGCATGCATCGGGCATTTAATGATTTGATTCCGGCTTTGATTGAGGTGTATGGGGATCGTTTGGATAGCATTTATGACAAGAGTGCGAAGACGGTAAAATCGAGTACTCCTTATCGTGCTGAGGATGCACTATTGATGGGGGAAAAGCGGTCGACGGAGGTGCTTGAGAATGGCAATCGCTATTATATAGATTGGGTGAGTGGGCAGAAGACGGGCTTTTTTATAGATCAGCGGGACAATCGTGCTTTGCTTGGGTCTGTATCTATGGGAAAGAAGGTTTTGAATACTTTTTGTTATTCGGGCGGTTTCTCTGTGGCTGCCCTGGCAAATGGGGCGAGCCTTGTACATTCGGTTGATAGTTCCCGGAAGGCGATCGACTGGACAGACAAGAATGTGGCTTTGAATGGATTTGAGGGCGAGCGACATGTTTCATTTTGTCAGGATGTGTTCTCCTTTTTGGATGAGGCGCAAGAAAAATATGATTTGATTGTGCTTGATCCACCTGCTTTTGCCAAGCATGTAAATGCCAAGCACAAAGCGGTGCAAGGTTATAAGCGACTGAATAAGATTGCTATGGAGATGATTGCTCCGGGAGGCCAGATTTTCACCTTTAGTTGCTCACAGGTAATTGATCGGGCTTTGTTTACCAATACGGTTCGTGCGGCAGGTATTGAGGCGGGCAGGCAAATGCGTATTGTCGGTCAGATGGGTCAGGGCATTGATCATCCCAATAATTTGTTTCATCCCGAGGGTGCCTATTTGAAGGGTTTGATTGTTCAGGTTGATTAGATTAAAAAAAGAAAAGCCGGAAAGGTTTCCCCTTCCGGCTATCGATGCTCAGAAAACTGAGCCAATCCGATTTCAACTATTCTTCGTCGTATATGATTGGAGCCAGGACATCCTGGTGCTTGTGTTTGCCTTCGTGTCGACCTGGGTGCTGGCAACCTTCGACTCCACATTTAGCTTTGCCTGCTTGTCCTTTGCGGCCTTTGCCCTTTCGCTTTGTGTTCTTGCCTCCACGATCTGTACTTGAATCTCCTCGGTTTTTGTTTGGACGCTCTCTGGTATCGTCTTCTCTGGGAGGACGCGTATTCGGGCGATCGGACTTCTCTGGGCGAGGAGTCGGTCGCTCTGACTTTTCCGGGCGAGGAGA
>JAHDDV010000004.1:35655-41182 GCA_020629205.1 Chitinophagales bacterium
TCAGGAACAAATGGCCTCAAATTTGTCTCTACAGAGGTACTTTGTTAGTGAATTAAAATGCCTGAGACAACTGGAGAGCCGGTCCAGAAATAAGACACTAAGTCAAGATGATTGCTCATTCCACAAAAGCACAGATATGCAGGAGCTGCTTACTCTTTCTATTATTTTCAATCTTAGTTTGTTAGCACTGATAATTGTCGGTGTTGGTGGTGTTCGCTACTATTGCAGAAAGTGGGTTCATGACCTATGGGCCAAAAAGCATGATCAAAAAACTACGCATTTCACCTGGATGCCAAATAACAAAAATAAAATTGTGTTCCTTGGTGACGGTCATATTGCTCGTTGTCTGTGGCATGAGTTGTTTCATTCCAATGATATCCTAAACAGAGGAGTTGAGGGAGATACGATAGCTCAGGTGAGAGAGCGATTGGACGAAGTAATTGGCCGCCGGCCGCGTCAGATCTTTATTATGGTCGGGATCAACGACTTGCATCAAAACCGCTCCGTCAAGGACTGTTTGATAGACTATCGACGCTTGGTCAATGACTTAAGACGACACTTGCCAGAGACGGAAATTTTCGTGCAGAGTCTGCTGCCTGTTTATGGATCAGTAACAAATATCTATGGCACCCAAAATCTAAAGATCATGGAGCTAAACGCGGAGCTTCAAAAGATGTGTCGTGGCTTTGTGATCCAGTATCTTGACATCCACAGCTTGATGGCCGAGTATACTGGGGAGTTAAATGAACATTTCTCCAATGATGGTATCCATCTGATGGGAAATGCCTACATGCTTTGGAAGTCGCAGTTAGAAGAACATGTAGCTCTTCACCCTAAACTAAAGTCTCGTTCTCGTGGTGTGCGTGAGATGAGCTTTGCCTAGCCAAGACCAAGCTTCCCTAAATTGGACTCCTGCTCCTCAAACTTTTGCAAGCCTTTCTCATACTTGGCTATTTGACGGTGCATTACAAAGAACCACAAAGGCGGAATGAAGGTCATCAGGATCATCGCTGGATATCCCATTGGCATCTGCGGTGCATCGGGAAAGTGACGAAGTATCTGATATTTACGACTTGCGTTATAGTGATGATCGGAGTGGCGAGTCAATTCGAAGAGCATAATTCTTCCAACTGGATGATTGGAATTCCAGCTGTGATGTGGTTGCACCTTCTCGTAGATTCCCTCTGACACTTTTTCTCTTCTGAGTCCGTAGTGCTCCAGGTAGTTAACTGTCTCTAAAAACAAGACCCCAATAGCGGAAGCCATGAGAAAATGAAGGAGTACAATCCCTCCAAAAAGAGCAAAAATCAGGGTGCAGAATAGCAGCTGAATGATATGATACTGAATCATCTCATTCTTTAAACTCCAAAAAGGAAGCCCCGCTTTTCTTAGGCGATCTGCCTCCAGGTCCCAGGCAGACTTATAGCCTCCGATAACAGACTTGAACCAGAATAGATACACGATCTCCCATTTGTCAGCGGATGCCGGGTCTTCATGTGTTGAAACATTCTTGTGATGTCCTCTGTTATGCTCAATAAAGAAGTGCATGTAGCTGGTAGTAAGGAGCAAGGCTTTGGACATGTTCTGTTCCATTTTCGTGTGACGATGGCCTAGTTCGTGTGCTACATTTATGCCAAAGCTAACACAGCTGATACCCATAGTAAAGATATAGGCGATACGATCCATCATCATGAGCCCTGGATCAGATACGCGATAAAGAAAGTAGAAAAGTATGGCAAACTGTAAAGGTACTATGGCATAGAGGATGTAATCAAAAGTCCGATCTGCCTTGGCGATCTTTTCTTCAGCCTTGGTCATATTGCTTTCGTCCGAAGGAAGAATTGCGTCCAGGAGTGGAACCATCAAAAAAATGTAAATAGCTGCGGAAAAGGCCAGCCATCCGGTAGCAGACAAGGAGAAGAATGCCAGCGCAACTGCGATGAAAACCGCGCTATATTTTAGTACATTAGCGTTCATACTGCTAAATTTTTTAAGGTGAGTAAACTATCTTTACCATTATAGTTTACTCCAAATGTAAAGTACTTTTTCGAAAAAGTAAACTATTGAAGATTATTTAGTTTACTTTTTTCAAAAAACCTATTGCGCATGGGAAGGAAAACAACGGAAAAAGATCGCAAAGACGATCCAGCGAAGAAGCGAAAGTGGGTACAACAGTTATTGCCAGTGATTAAGCAGAATGGCATTAGTTGCTTCACCATGGACCAGATTGCTGCAAAGCTTGAAAGGAGCAAGGCTACGATCTACAAGTATTTTAGTTCTCGTGAAGAGATTATGTCACTCGCCATTGATGAGATACTGCAAGATGCTGGTGGTTTTCAAGAGATTTTAGACAACAAGGAGCGCCCATTCATGGAGCGATATATTATGTCCCTCAAGTTCTTTTCTGGGAAGATCTCGGGCATCTCAGTTGACTTTCTGGAGGATCTGAAGCAGGGATACCCTCATCTTTGGGTGAAGGTAGAATCATTTCGAGATTTGGCAATGAAAGTAATGGCAGCACATTATCAAACAGGAATGGAGAGAGGTATCTTCAATCGTTTTTCCCTTCCTGTGCTTGTGATGACTGATCAACTATTTTTCACTGCCTTAACAGACCCTAAATTTCTGGAAGACAACAAATTATCTCTTCAAGAGGCATTTGATCAGTACTTTCGCATGAAGCTTTTTGGCATACTGGGAAAAGAGCAGGGAGACGATGTCTATCGTTATGAACCGGAAGACTCCAGCTTCTTTACTTGATGCTGCGCTGTGAGTAGTCAATGGGCCTCGGCCGCTACTCATACTCGTTGCATCGAATCACGATTGGGGGCGATTCCACTGCTTCACTCCAATTTCCAGCCCGATCTTTCAGACGAACGGAATACACTACGGTGTCTTCGTCAGGGTATTCGGCCTCTGGACTTGGTGTCCCTCCATCAATGGGCACACAATTTATGGTGGCAATGATTACCTCCAATTCACCGAAAATGCCTTTTTCTGAGCCCTGAGGAGTGATGGCTGGAATTGCATAACTGTACTCCAGACCAAGTCGATTCTCCACCATAAATATGGCTGTTGCGGTATCATTCTCGGTTGCACCAAGATCGCCATCTCCGTCAGTGAATTCTATATACATGGAAATGGAATCTGCGATTCCAAAAGGTGCTCCATAAAAGACTGTGTTGTTCATTCTGATGTCCGTAATAACTGGCTCAATGGGAAATTTTTCCGGCTTGATACAGCTGCCAATCAAAAATGTCAACAAACAAAGTTGTGTGAGGCTATGTAGCAGTTTGGATCTCATACAGAATAAACCGTGTTTATGGTCAAAATATTATGTGTCACTCCATGTAAGGGGACGGATACGAATTAGCTATCTTTGGCCATTCGACTTACTCTAATAAACGCTTTTTCTCTTCAAAAGATGCCCATCGACTCAGAATTCGCTAAAATTCGGCCTCAGATCCTGCGGATCTCTGAGAACAATTTCGAAGAAATAGCCCTGGCAGTGTATCGACTACAGACCAAGCACATTCCGATCTATCGTCAATTTCAAGAATTGCTGAAGATCAAAGCTGATCAAGTAAACCTGGTATCGCAAATCCCGTTCCTACCGATACAGTTCTTTAAGACAAACAAGATTTGCGTATCAGGTGCAAGTGAAGAGGCTGTCTTCCAAAGTAGTGGCACTACAGATGCGCAATTGAGCCGTCATTTTGTGAATGACCTGGAGCTTTACAAAAAAAGCTGCTTGCAAGGCTTTGAGCACTTCTTTGGGCCGATAAATCATCATCATCTTCTCGCCCTGCTTCCCTCCTATCTCGAGCGATCCAATTCCTCATTGGTTTATATGACCAAGTACCTCATGCAATGCAGTGGACAAGACTCAGAGGACTTTTATCTACATGACTTTGCTAAATTGGAGTCCCGCATCCTTGAACTCCGGGCAAGTGGTAGAAAGTTGGTCCTGCTTGGAGTCAGTTATGCGCTGCTAGACTTTGCAGAACAACTCAGCCAGGAATTTCCAGACTTGATTGTCATCGAAACAGGTGGAATGAAAGGAAGAAGAAGAGAAATGATACGTGAGGAGTTACACAAATTGTTGCAGCAGGGGTTTGGAACAGTTGCCGCCATTTGTTCAGAGTATGGTATGACGGAACTACTTAGTCAATCTTATTCTTTGGGACTGGGAAGGTTTCAATCTCCTCCATGGAAGAGAGTATTCATTCGAGATGTACAAGATCCGCTTAAGCAGCTCGCAACAAAAGCAACCGGTGCATTGAATATTATCGATCTGGCAAACCTATATTCCTGTAGTTTTATTGCCACTGATGACCTTGGGAAGAAAGCAGAGGATGGAAGTTTTGAGGTGCTGGGACGACTAGATCACAGCGATATACGTGGTTGCAATCTCATGCTTTGAGGACATACATAGACTACGGACTTTCACAGCACTGTTGCCTTCGGTACTAGTAATCCAAGAAGTCTCTTTCGCAGTATTTTCGAATGTCCCCGTATGCCTGCATTATGTTTAGCTCATACGCTTTATCCAGATCTCGGCAGGCCTCTCTGGGTTGACTATTGCTCACAAAGGCCAAACCTCGATAATAGTAGGCCAGTCCATCAAGTGGCTCTAGCTCAATATTGAGGCTGAAATCACCAATTGCCTCGTCATAACGACCCAGCAGACCCTTCGCCACTCCCCTTCCTTTGAAGGCAGGTGCGAAGAAGGCATTGTGATCAATGACCTTGTTGAAATCACTAACAGAACCAAGATAGTTTTTCAACATAGTCCGGGCTGACCCTCGTCCTTGATAGGCCATCCAATAGTCTTCCTTAAGTAGGATAGCCTGATCGTAGTGTTTGACGCTCTTTTTGTACTTACCTTTCTTGAAATAGGCAGTAGCAAGATTGTAATGTAGGACAGGATCCTTCTTATCTACTTTAAGCGCTTTCTGAAAATCTTTGATTCCTTTGTTTATCTCTTCAGTTTCGATGTAAGCATTACCTCTCAATTGTAGTAACTCTTTATTGCTTGGATCTAATCTTAGAGATCTGTCGAGCAGGACAATGGCTTCATCGTAGTTTCGATCCTTCAGTTTGAATAAGGCCTGATTATAGAAGTACTTGATGTTTTCTTGTTCATTAAAACTGATGTCCTTTTTTTGCTCAACAACAAGTACGGTATCGAGATTAGCAAAGAGGTATCCTTCGATCGGCATTTTGATCACATTTGGATCTGTGGGTGCATCCGTAGCATATTGCTGCTTACTAGAGAAGGCTTCTGCCGAGTTCAGCGTCTGGTTGTATAGATTGGGTTCCTGTTCTTGCTTTTCTTTTTCTTTGGCCAGTTTGGCAGCTTCCTGTTTACGCTTTGCTTCTTCCTTTTCTTTTCTACGCTTTTCCTTTTCTGCAAGTCTGGCCTTTTCTTCAGGGCTCAGGGGCTTCTTGTCCTTTGCATTCCTGGGTTTTGCTGCTGTCTTGTTTTTTGGGGCTTTTTTCTTGGGTTTGCTTGCCTTGGGCTTTT
>JAHDDV010000004.1:41282-47418 GCA_020629205.1 Chitinophagales bacterium
CTTTTTCTTCTTTTGCGAAGGCGTTTCCTCTTCACTACCATAGGATTCGAAGTCTCCCTTCAGTTGAGCAAAAGCCTCTGGCTGAACTGCTAAAGCCAGAAAGAGAATTAGTAGTAAAGATCTTAGTTTCATCACGAAATTTTTGTACACCAGAATAGGAGTCGGACGAATGCCACAGGTTTAACGGACGATAACCTCTTTAATGTACTCTTCTCCGAGGTCCTTGTTTATCATGTCCTTGATCTTGCTTTTCGCGAAATTCAATTCATCCCTGAGGGGGGCAGAAATTACTTCCACAAACAGCTTATGATCTTTTACGTAAACACTACGTGTGCGGTCTACGATCGGTTTTCCCATCAATTTACGCCACAAAGTTACAACTCTTGCCTCCGAAAACCGGTCTTCCAGCTCGTACTTTTGAATCATCTCCCCGATCAAAGATTTCAGGGGCTGCCCATCTCTCTTTTCATACTTCTTCATGGCAAGTTCCGTTTTGAACACTTAAATGCCTGAAACTGATACCCTCCCGGTCGAAAACATCGGCCAACCTTGGGACTTGAGTGTCAGAAATCACAATCTGGCTTGCCCCGCATTCCTTCAACCTGCTCAGTAGACTAGCCATGCGTTCAGGATCAAGCTTATCAAAGATATCATCTAAAAGTAGAATTGGGCTCATTTTCTTGTGTCTTTTGAACAATTCGAAGAGCGCCAGCTTCAAGGAGAGCAAAAAGGTCTTCTGTTGCCCTTGCGAGCCAAAACGCTTTATGGGCCGACCTTCCATCGAAAAAATAAGGTCATCTTTATGTATTCCCACGGTTGTTCGCTGAAGGATCACATCTTTCTGACGGGCTTCCAGAAACTGATCTATCAGCGGTTTGTCAAATACAGTCGTCTTATATTGAAAAGCCACTTGTTCTCTATTCAGGCTGATTTGTACATAGTTTTGGTTGAATTGAGGAATCATTTCCTCAATCAGCTCCTTCCTTCGGATTGCAACAAAGTGGCCGGATTCAGCCAGCTGCTGATCATAGACCAACATTAGATTCTCCTCCAAAGGTACTTTGGGATAGGCTTTTAGCAATGCGTTCCGTTGAGCCAGCACCTTCCGGTATCGGATTAGCTGCTTCAGATATGCCTTGTCAAGTTGAGAAAGTACTTCGTTGAGCAAGCGTCTCCTATCTTCACTGCCACCGTCGATCAGAACATGGTCTCCTGGAGAGGTGACAATGATCGGAAATCGACCAACATGTTCAGTTGCCTTTTCATAGGGGACTTCGTTAAGCAGAATCTGCTTCTTTCTTCCCTGACCTAACTTACAGAGTACCTGATGTCGCTCCTGCTCCAACACAAATTCTCCCTGCAAACGCATGAAAGTGCTGGAATGACGCATATTATTGCGATCCGATGAAGAAAAGTAGCTCTTTCCAATGCAGAGGTAGTAGATTGCATCCAATAGGTTGGTCTTCCCAGCGCCGTTTGGACCAGTGACAAGATGGAAGCCGGGCTCAAAAGCAAGGTCCAGTTCCTCGTAGTTCTTATAATTGCTGAGACGTAAGTGGCTTAGATACAATAGAGTAGATCAATGAAAAAAGTATGGAAGTAATAGCTGGCCTACAAATTGAAACTATGCAGTGAAATCTTGAAAATTTCCTTATTTTTGCACCTAAAATTCGCCTGAATGGCCAGTACTAAGGTATCAAATAAAAAGAAGCCACGTAAGACTAAGATCAAATTTGATAAGGAAACTTATCTTTTTTGGTTCGAGAACATGTACCTACAACGTAAGTTTGAGGAAAAGGCTGGTCAGCTGTATGGACAGCAAAAGATTCGAGGCTTTTGTCATCTTTATATAGGACAGGAGGCAGTTTCAGCAGGGATTGTCAGCGCGAGTAGGCTTGAAGATCCTATTATGACCGCCTATCGCGATCACGGCCTTGCCTTGGCAAGAGGTATGACTCCCAATGAATGTATGGCTGAATTGCTGGGCAAATCCACAGGATGTGTCAAGGGTAAAGGAGGATCCATGCACTTCTTTTCCAAGGAACGTTTCTTCTTTGGAGGACATGGTATCGTCGGCGCGCAGATACCTATGGGTGCTGGATTGGGATTTGCAGAGAAATACAAGGGAACAGACAATGTATCCATTACTTTGTTTGGTGACGGTGCTGCCCGACAGGGAGCCCTGCATGAGACCTTCAATATGGCCATGACCTGGAAGCTTCCAGTAGTTTTCATTTGTGAAAACAACTACTATGCAATGGGTACCTCGGTTGAACGAACCTCCAATATGCCAGACATTTACACATTGGGGCTTGGCTACAATATGCCCAGCGAGCCAGTAGATGGCATGAATGTTGAAGAGGTGCATGAAGCAGTGTCAAGGGCTTTGGCAAGGGCGCGTAGCGGAGAAGGACCAACCTTTTTGGAAATTCGCACCTACCGATATAAGGGACACTCAATGTCGGATCCTGCTAAATACAGAACGAAAGAAGAAGTTGAGGACTTCAAAGAAAGAGATGCCATCAAAACGGTGCGCAAGACTATTCTCAAGAAGAAGTACGCGACGGAAGCACAATTGAAAGAAATAGAAGCGAAAGTAAAGAAGCAAGTTGCAGAATGCGTCAAATTTGCCGAAGAATCACCACTACCCGATCCTTCCGAATTATACAAAGATGTTTACCTGCAACAAGATTACCCCTACATAAAGCATTAGGCGGATTAAGAAGCTTAGATTATTAAACCACCAATGGAAAAAGACGATTATAGATCATGGCGAAAGTGAAACGCAAAAGAGCTAAACAAGCACAGGAACCGGAAAGCATATTTGAGAAAGACATAGATCTGGACATTGCGAAATCGAAAGCGGAAACCTGGGTTGAAAACAATAAGAGCAAGATTCTCGGATTGCTTGGACTGTTTTTGGCATTGACGCTAGCATACCTGATCTTCACCCGGATTTACATTCCGAATCAGGAAAGTAGTGCTCAGGCAGAAATGTATGCCGCAGAGCAACACTTCAACAATGGTGATTTTCAAAAGGCATTGGATGGTGACGAGAACTCAAGCGGCTTTCTGTCGGTTGTTGATTCATACAGCAGCTGGGCAAAACCTGCGAACCTTGCCAATTACTATGCGGGTATCTCTTACCTCAATCTAGGTCAGTTTGATGAAGCCATCGATTATCTGGGCCGGTATAGTGGGAAGGACAAAGTAATCTCTGCCATGGCACAGGGTGCAATAGGCGATGCTTACACAGAAAAAGGAGACAACTCGACAGGTATAAGCTACTATCAAAAAGCCGCTGCCTATGACAATAATTTCACAGCTCCGCTCTTCCTACTTAAGGCAGGATTAGCTTCGGAAATGAATGAAGATTATGATGCTGCAAAGCGTGCATTCGAGAGAATTCGCCGAGATTTCCCTGAAAGCACACAGGCTAGAGATATAGAAAAGTACCTTGCAAGAGTAACTGCGAAATCAGCCTCTTAAAGTTTAGGAAAATTAATCCTTCAAAGCTCTGAAAAGCTTAAAAAATCGGTAAATTCGAGAGATTTACCGATTTTTTCTTTTTAGCCCATTACCCATCAACAAAGCACATGGCCAGCTATTTAAAAAGTCTGTCCGACTATGACGAGAGTCAGGTCCCTTCCGCCTCAGAAATGAAGTTTGGAATCTGCCTGGCAGACTACAACAAGGACATCACCCATCAGTTACTCAAAGGAGCCTACAACACCCTGATTGATCAGGGATGTAAAGAGCACAATATTCAAGTGCTTCACGTTCCCGGCGCATTCGAACTTCCATTTGGCGCGCAAATGGTTTATGACCGACACTTGCCTGATGCCGTTATCAGCTTGGGCTGTGTGATCAAAGGAGAAACAACCCACGACCAATACATCAATCAATCTGTGTCTATGGCACTGATGCAATTGGGCCTTCGATACGGCAAGCCCTTTGTCTTCGGTTTGCTGACCCCAAATACGCATGAGCAAGCAATCGCAAGATCAGGAGGTAAACACGGAAACAAAGGGGTCGAAGCTGCTGTTACAGCTATCAAGATGGTGGCGCTCAACAGCTTTCGCGAGCCCCAGAAGACTGGCTTCTAGAGGCAAACTTGCAACAAAACTTAAAGCTACATGAAACTGCATTCTATAGATACAGGTTTCTTCAAACTAGATGGAGGAGCCATGTTTGGCGTGGTGCCTAAGGTACTCTGGAAAAAAATAAACCCACCAGACAAGAACAACCTGTGTACCTGGGCGATGCGTTGTCTCCTTGTTGATTGTGGCAAACGAAAGATCTTAATCGACACTGGCATTGGCAATAAGCAAGACGAGAAGTTTCGCTCCCACTTTCATCCCCATGGCGACGCTAGTCTTATGGACTCGCTGGAGCAAAAAGGATACGATGCCAAAAAGATCACCGATGTCCTGCTCACACATTTGCACTTCGATCATTGTGGCGGAGCAGTAATGCAAGATGCAAAAGGAAAGCTCAAGCCGGCATTCCCCAAGGCGACCTATTGGTCTAACCAGAGCCATTGGCTGAGTGCATTGTATCCCAATCAAAGAGAAAACGCCTCCTTCCTCAAGGAGAATTTTGTGCCCTTGGAAGAAGCAGGTCAACTGGCCTTTCTCAAAGACGGTCAGGAACTGGTTCCAGGGGTGAAGGTCCACTATGTTTATGGACATACCAATGCCATGATGCTAGTGGAGATTCAATACAAAAAGAAAACCGTCTTGTACATGGCAGACCTGATCCCTTCTGCTGGTCATGTACGACTACCATATGTGATGGCCTACGATATGGAGCCTCGAAAAACACTTGATGAAAAAGCCAGGTTTCTTAACTGGGCGATGAAGCGAGATACCATTTTGTTCTTTGAACATGATCGGGAATTTGAGTGCTGCACACTCAAGCAAACAGCCAAAGGTATCCGGGTCGATCAAGCTGGTAAACTAGCCGACCTGCTATAAACCCAAATCAACATTTCTTGGCCCGATTTTTTGGCCATAAATCCTTCAGTAGCCATTGCATGGCAATCTACTGATGCATACTAACGGAATATGACTACTAAAAAATCTACTGTGAAGAAGATAGGTATATTGACCTCTGGTGGCGATGCCCCAGGCATGAATGCCTGCATAAGAGCCATCGTTCGCACCGCTCAATACAATAATCTTGAAGTGATGGGCATCATGCGTGGCTATAGCGGAATGATGGAAGGAGATTTTATGGAAATGGGCCCTCGATCTGTGAGTAATATCATCCATCGGGGCGGCACCATTCTAAAATCTGCACGAAGCAAAGAATTCCGCACAAAGGAGGGAATGGAAAAAGCATACAAAGCCCTGAAGGCAGCTAATATCGACGCAGTAATTGTTATCGGTGGCGATGGCACTTTCCGGGGTGCCAATGAATTCTCCAATCTATTTGATATTCAAATGGTTGGCGCTCCCGGTACCATTGACAATGACTTGTTTGGGACCGATTTCACGATAGGCTATGATACAGGCATCAACACCGCTCTTGATGCGATCGACAAAATCCGAGATACAGCTCACTCGCACAATCGCCTTTTCTTCATCGAAGTGATGGGAGGAGACGCAGGTTTCCTCGCCCTCTGGAGTGGCATTGGCGGTGGTGCCGAAGCGATCTTATTACCCGAATTTGATACCAGCATTGATGGTTTGATTGATTCTTTGAAGGGTGGTTATGAGCGACAAAAGTCCTCCAGTATAGTAGTCGTTGCCGAGAAAGGCGGTGCCGGTCGTGCCATCCACATTGCCAATGTAGTGAAGGATCGATTGGATCAGTACGAGATTCGAGTTACTATCCTTGGACATATTCAGCGAGGAGGTACGCCCACCTGTTCTGACCGGGTGTTGGCTAGCCAGCTCGGCTACGAGTCTGTGATGGCTTTACTCAGTGGCGAAAATCGCGTGATGGTAGGCATTGTCAATAAGGAACTCAAATTGACTCCTTTTGAAGAGGCGAAGAAGCACCATGTGAAAGCGGATAAAAATCTATTGGAGTTGGCTCGGGTCTTGTCTTTTTAGTCGCCAGTCGTTAGTGCCTTGGTTTGTGTATTGTGTATTGTGTATTGTGTATTGTGTATTGTGTATTGTGTATTGTG
>JAHDDV010000224.1:0-6870 GCA_020629205.1 Chitinophagales bacterium
TTGGCGCTGGAGCAGCAAGCGCAGCAATTTGCCTATAGAAATTTGAGGAGAAGATTGGATCTACATACCAGAAAAGACGGCACTCTTTACACGGCCTCTAGCCGTGTAAAGTTCAAGTCCATCTGTGACAGCCCATTGCTGGAACAGGGTATTTCTTTCCTCTCTCAAGAAGCTGAGATGCACTACTACCATATGCTAGTGGAGGTATGTCGCAAGAAAGGAGATCATCAAGGGATGATGAGACATGCTTGTGCTTTGGTGGCCTTGTTTGAAAGTTATGGACGGAAGGATCATCCGGATTACGGAATGGCCTTGTCAAAGTATTTGCTGGTCGCTCATCAAGCAGGAGATTATGCTGAGTTTCAGGAGACCATAGAAAAGTGGCGTGTGTACTTAACACAGGAAAAGCATCTCGATGAATTGAACATCTATGTGAAGATGTCTTACTGGAAGCTGATCGGCTATCTCAATACAAATGAGTTCGATGCCGCTGAGCAATTGGTAGAAGAAATCGAAGCGCGCTGGGAGGATTTGTTGCCCAAACTTGCCACCGGCAAGTGGCTGACCCTTAGTTTTAATGTGATGGTGTACTATTGGATCAATGATGATCTGAAGTCGGGTCTTCGCTGGCTTGAGAGCATCACACTTTCGAGGGGAGTGGACCGGCGAAAGGATGTGGTGAATGGTACCCGATTGTTTCAGTTGATTTTCTACTACGAGTATTTTCTGCAAGGGATTCGGCCAGAACGAGATCTGGAAAACAAGATTGATAGTACCAGACAAGTTGTCGAGAGAGATGAGTATGCCAATCTTATTCTTAGATCGGCCTCTGCATTATGCAAGACGAAGAATCGACGCGACTCCCTCCCGGTCATCGAGCAGTTACAGATTGAGCTCGAGTCTCTGGAAAATCCTTCCAAGGAATATTTTGGCAGGGCTGAGATTCTGTTATGGTGCCAGGCAAAACTTCAAGGATGTAGTATGTTGGAATTGAGGCGGAGTCTTGTTTGATGCTTCCACCCGATGCTTCTCTGCTGAATCTCTGGCTGTGCATCTTGTGCCTGCCAATTTCCAATTCAAAAAAAATCTCCCAAATTTTCTGGAAATTCTACTGCTCGATATTCTATAGGGTGTAATCAGTACTCTAGTGCCCCGGGCACAAAGTTCTGGATAGTTTGACTGGCTTTCTCATGAGTGGGGTGTCGAGGGGCTCGCGATGCTGGCTTTGTGCTGGCTTTGCTAGTGGGTCAGCACAGCGGGTTTTTGCTCGTGGAAATAGCTTCGAGGGGGGGCAGTATAGCTCGGGGAGCCACGAGCGAACAAAGCCCAAAAAACCATAACCCTCCCCACGCCCCAAAAAACCCACGCCGACCAGACCTCCCCAAAATAGCCTCGGGTGCAGTGGTATGAGCCGCCCATATAGCGTCGTGACTGCCAGCCAGCAGGGGCTCCGACGAAGGAGGAGACCATGAGGGCTGTGCAGGAACAGCTAGATGGGTGACTCATATTAACGGAACACGAGACGGGTATCACCACGAGCCTATACAGCTGGGCTCCAAAAAACAAACAAGGCAATAATCCACAGCTCCATTTACCAGGAGAATGACTGCATTCTACCAAACTTCTACAGGCATGGACTTGAGATCCAATCTTTCGGCATCATTTTAGCTATTATCAGATACACAACGCAAACATTGCCTGCCAAAGCGATTTGCTACCTACCAAAAACGGGGATCTGAGCAATCTCCAAAGAATAAACCACAGAATAAACGCACATGCTTGCATGCAAGGGGTGTTCACACATGCGCCTTTTGACTGTTCGACCAAATCTCGGGATTTGATCACGGTTAAACATTGCTATCATGATGCAATTAGTTACACAAACAAGCCAGTGGCCACTGGTTAAAGCTGGCTGTCTGCTGCTCGTGCTTCTGCTTTTGGGAGGTAAGTCCTTTGCGAAGGATATTTTTCCGATGGAAGAACTTGTGGCGGAGAAAAGGGAGGCAGGTGCCCCTATCAAAGAGGTTCATCCGCTTAGTCCGGATTTATCGGGTAAATACAAGGGCCTGGAACAGTACGTGCAAGGTGCATCGTACTTTAACTTGAATCAGGAAGTGGTATCGACCATTCTTACTGAAGAGCCAGTCATTCTAAAAATGAATATTCCCTTTCAGGGAGAAAATCTGGAACTCGAACTCGTGAAAGTCAAACTGCTCAGTGATGAGTTTCGGGCAGTAGATTCACGTGGGAAGGAGATTGAATATGATGCTGGCGTATATTATCGCGGCATCCAGGTCGGAGCACAAGGCTCTGTGGTCTTCTTTACTTTTAGCGATGATGGTCTGATGGGGATCATTGGAAATGATAGCGGCAACCTAAATCTAGGGCGGCTGGACAAATCTGAAACAGACTATATCTTATACAGAGACAAGGAGCTCGACTATCATCCTGCGTTTGAATGTGGGAACGATGGTGTTGATCTTCCGGAAAATCCTGAAGCCAAGGGGCAGAAGGACCAGCCTTCGATGCGTGATGGTAGTAACTGCGTAAAGATGTATTTGGAACTGGATCACGATATGTATCTGGATGCCGGAGCGACCACTAGTTCTGCATTAAACTACATGACCGGCTTGTTTAATAATGTCATAGGATTGTATCAAAACGAATCCATCCAAATGGAGATTCGGGAGATCAAGGTCTGGGATACTCCGGATACTTATGCTACCAGCGATGCGGCTGCTGCATTGAATTCGTTCAGAGATCAGGTACCTACTTATAATGGGGATCTCGCTTCGCTGGTTTCTCGCGGTGATCCGGTATCAGGCGGTATGGCCTGGTATGATGGCCTTTGTCAGACCTTTGGAAATTATGGTTATTCCTACACGTACATATTCATGAGTTACAATGCCATTCCAACCTATAGTTGGTCTGTGCAGGGCTTGACGCATGAGATTGGGCATAACCTGAATGCCTCTCATACGCATGATTGCGCCTGGAATGGAAATGATACAGCTATTGATGGATGTGGAGACGAAGCTGGGTATCCTGGATATGGTGACTGTCCTACAGCAGGCATTCCCGACCAAGGCTCGATCATCAGTTATTGTTATCTACTGGATGGCTTTCCATTTAGTTTCGTTTATGGCTTCGGGGAGCAGCCGGGCGATCGCATAAGATGGGCAGTGTACAATGCACCTTGTCTTTCTGCTTGTAGTGGTCCATGTACGGATGAAGGTATGAGCTGCGATGATGGTAACCCTTGTACTGATGGCGATATTATCGATTCAGCTTGTAACTGTGTCGGTATGATGCAGGATAGTGATGAGGATGGTGTATGCGATGCTGAGGATGCCTGTCCCGGACATGATGACACAGTTGATATAGATGCCGATGGATTGGCGGACGGATGTGATGAGTGTATTGATGTGGATGCTGATGGCTTTTGTGCGGCCGATGATGCCGATGATAATGATGCTTGTAATCCTTCTACAGAAGCTTCAAATTGCTATCTGAATACCAACTGCACACAGAGTCTACTCTTTACAGACTTTGAAAGTGGCTGGGGTGGATGGCTTGATGGCGGAAGCAATGCAGCATTGGTATCTGCTATGGCATACAGTGGCAATCGTTCGCTTCGAATCAGAGGTACGATGGGTATCTCCTCTACGGCTTCAACGGCTGACCTGGATCTGAGCAACTACGAGGCGATCTCTGTTAGTTTCACTTTTGTGAGTAACGCGATGAGCAATGGTGAAGGCTTTCAGCTTCAAGGCTCTCTGGACGATGGAGCTACCTGGGGGCCAATCAAACAATTTGAACACGGCGTGGATTTCCAAAACGGTGAGCGGGAGTTTGTGGTAATGGAGCTGCAAGAGAACTTTACGGCTGCTACAAGATTGCGATTCATCAACATGGGAAGCAACAACACGGATCATATCTATATCGATGATGTGCATATTTTGGTATGCGGTGAGCTGCCTCCAGCTTGTGAAGCAGGCACTAGCTGTGATGACAATAATGAAATGACAATCAATGATGCATATCTGGAAAACTGTGAGTGTGTCGGTGAGCTGATTGCCGGTTGTAATGATCCAGAGGCGTGTAACTATGATCCTCTGGTGAGCATCAACAATGACTCCTGCTTGTATCTTGACTGTGCAGGGGACTGTGGAGGTGAGATGGGGACAGGAGCCTCTTGTGATGATGGAGATGCCAGTACCATTAACGACGCCTACAATGGCAACTGTGAATGTACGGGAGAGCAGATCGCTGGTTGTAATGACCCGGAGGCCTGTAATTACGATCCTTTGGTGAGCATCAACAATGACTCCTGCCTGTATCTCGATTGTGCAGGAAACTGTGGAGGAGAGATGGCCGCTGGTGCGGATTGTGATGATGGAAATGCGAGTACAATCAATGACACTTATAATGCAAATTGTGAATGCATTGGTGAACAGTTTGAGATCCCCGGTTGTACAAACATGGAATCCTGCAATTACAATCCTGATGCCACAGAAGACGATGGTTCTTGTATGGTAGATGATTGTTTGGGTATTTGTGGAGGCGATGCTGTGCCTGGCACTTCCTGCTACGATGGAAACTCTATGACGATCAATGATCGATGGGATGAGAATTGCAATTGTATAGGTGAACTGCCGATGGGTAACAGCATTGGTGAGGTAGGAGAGTGGACAGTCATGCAGGAATCAGGTGATCAATGGCATACGGTGTTTATGACACGGGCGTATGTGAATCCGGTTGTTGTTGCCTACTCACTCACAAGCCATGGCTCTCATGCGACAACGGTTCGGGTGAAAGATGTTTCAGCAAGTAGCTTCAAATTTCAGATGGATGAATGGGACTACCTCGATGGAGCGCATATCTCGGAGACGATCGGTTATATGGTTGTTGAGGCAGGAAAGCATACGCTGGCAGATGGTAAAAAAATTCAAGCAGGTTTAGATATTGCAGGAGCGAGCTTTAGAGGTATTCGCTTTCATGAGCCATTTGATGAAAAACCTGCTGTTATTGTACAAGCTGCTTCCGTGAATTCGGAGGCCGCTGTAGCACCTCGAATGCGTTATGTTAGTACAGTAGGTTTTCAGGCCAAGTTGCAAAGACAACAGCTAGATGAAGATATGGGTAATGGGCACGAGGACGAGTCGATTGGCTGGATAGCCATGTCTGCCGGTACCGGATTTAATGATGGGTCTCCTTATGAAGTGAAGTTGACAGGTAATATAGTCTCTCACTCTCCCACATTAATCACCTATGAGCAGCAGTTTGATGTACAGCCCGTATTACTGACTTCTCTTTCAACTTACAAGGGGAGTGATCCTGCTTATGTTCGATACAAAAACAAGACAATTGACCAAGTGATGCTTGCTGTTACGGAAGAGCAAAGCAAAGATAATGAACTAACGCATGTGACGGAGGAGGTTTCGATGTTCCTTTTTGAACCTGGACCGATTCGAGGAGAATTAGGAATGACTATGCCTTTGACCGCCGTTGGAGAGGCAGGAGAAATCTCCATCTCTCAGAGCTCTGCAAGCATGTGGTTGACTGTGTATCTGGAAAACAACTACGTTCAACCTGCGGTTGTTGCCTACTCGCTTACAGAAAACGGTGCAGATCCTTCCACTGTACGTGTACGAAATATCGGTACATCTTCCTTTGAAATTCAGGTGGATGAGTGGGACTATCGGGATGGAGGACATATCCCGGAAACGGTAGGCTATTTGGTGGTGGAATCAGGTCGTCACCAATTGGCTGACGGTAGGGTTATCCAGGCTGGATATACCGAGGTGAATGGAGAATTCCAGTCGCTAAATTTCCCTGCAGCCTTCGAGCGTACGCCTGTGGTTCTGACTCAGGTAGCAAGTGACCTTCAATCGCAAGCAGTTGCCACTCGAATGCACTCTGCGGGAAAGGGCGGTATCAAATGCAGATTGCAAAGAGAAGATGCTGCGGAAAATAGTGGGAATTATCACGAAGCATGGGAACTAGTTACCTGGATTGCTATGGAAGAAGGTTTTGGCCGCTCCGCTAACAAGGCTTATGAAGTGGGTAAAACAGCAGATGCAGTAAAGGATGCCTTCTATACGGTAAACTACAGGCAGCATTTTGAGCAAGAACCGACCTTGGTATACGGTATGCAATCCTACGATGGATCCGATGCCTGTTTCCCAAGATATTCGGAGAAAGGCTTGCAAAGTTTCCAGATCCGAATCGCCGAAGAGCAGAGCCATGATGATGAGATCGAGCATACCGATGAGGTAGTGGGATATATGCTTTTCGAGCAAGGCATCATTCGAGCCTGTAATGAGGTAAATATGGCTGGCAAAACTGCCGGGGATTCTCCTGCTCCAATAGAGGAATCTGCTGCAGAAGAGAGTCATGAAGAAACGACAATTCAAGAGGAACCAATCTTGGAAGTGTATCCTAACCCAACAACAGGGATGTTCTACTTTGAGTATGAAAATCCAACTTCTGAAGCAGAGGAAATTGTGATTGCATTGTTCTCGACCGACGGTAAGTTGATTGCAGAGCAAATTCACACATTCGACCAGAAGTTCCTGAGCAGTGAGTTTGATATGGGATCATTGCCAGGTGGTATGTACATCCTGAGATTAGTCGATCAAGACAAGGTCCTGAACAAGAAGATGATACTGAAAAAGTAGCGGGATAATCAAGCCCCTCAATATCAAAGGTAATCTTTAAAAGAGGTAGTCTGAGCCCTTTGCCCTGACCCAGATCGGTGGCATGGTGGAGCAGGCTACCTTCTTTATTTTAAGATACGCTGCTACTTCTCCTACAAACAAAAAGTCTTACCTTACACTCTGGTAGACGTAAGCTATTTGACTCAAGACT
>JAHDDV010000224.1:6970-9430 GCA_020629205.1 Chitinophagales bacterium
CACTAAGCACTAATCACCAAAACCTATCTATGCTATTTCTTGACTTCGAAGCACCTGTCGCAGAACTGTACCAACAGGTGCAAAGTTTGCGCGAGATATCTGAAAAACAGGACATCGACATGAGCGATGCCATTCAGGGCCTCGAAAAAAAGATGTTTGATCTTAAGACAGAACTTTACAGTCAACTCACCCCCTGGCAAAAAGTGCAATTGTCCCGCCATCCCCAGCGGCCTTATACCAATTACTATATAAGCCAGATATGCGACGAATATACAGAGCTACATGGTGATCGCTATTTCGCTGATGATACCGCTATTGTAGGAGGAATGGGAATCATAGATGGCAAGTCCTATATGCTCATAGGCCATCAAAAAGGGGAGAATACCAATATGCGCAAGTACCGCAATTTTGGTATGGCCAATCCAGAAGGATATCGCAAGGCCCTACGCCTCATGAAGATGGCCGAGAAATTTCAAAAGCCCGTCATCTGCTTTATAGATACCCCAGGCGCTTTTCCGGGTATCGAAGCTGAGCAACGTGGTCAGGCAGAAGCCATTGCCCGCAATCTGTTCGAAATGAGCCAGTTGGAGGTGCCTATCCTCTGCATCATTATCGGAGAAGGTGCCTCAGGTGGCGCGCTTGGCATTGGTATTGGCGACAAAATCTTTATGCTCGAAAATACCTGGTACGCCGTGATTTCGCCTGAATCTTGTTCGAGTATTCTATGGCGATCCTGGGATCATAAAGAGACTGCTGCTGAGCAACTCAAGCTCACCCCGGAAGATATGTACGGTTTCAAAATCATCGATGGTATTGTAAAAGAACCACTGGGAGGAGCACATCATGATCCTCCGCAAATTGCACAAACCATCAAGTCGCTGATCATTAAAGAAGTGGCCGAATTAGAAGCGATTTCCATCGAAGAACGAATCGCAAGAAGAATTCAAAAGTACGAAGCCATAGGGGAATACACAGAAAGCTGATATAGATAAGGAAAGTTCGTAAATTAGCATTCCAAAACCCCGCTATGCGAAACTACCTCTATAATATGACGCTCCAAAAGAGCATCAACCCCAACCGAGAAGTACTCGTGACCAACCTTCAAGCTGCCCACAACATTGGGCTACTGGTCGACGCCTCCCAACAAAACGATCTCGCTGTCATTCGGGACTATATTCGGCAGTTCCGCAAGGAAGGCAAAAAAGTCTCGGTATTGGCTTATATGGATTTTGGCTCAGCCAATGAAAATATCGAAATCCCGTTCTTTACTAAGAAGAATGTAAATTGGTATAACATTCCCAAAGGAAAACAAACGGATGATTTCATCAACCAGCATTTTGATATCCTGCTAGGAGCCTTCGCTGGCAACTCCCCGGCACTGGAATATCTAATCATCAAGTCCAGGGCAAGATTCAAAGTTGGCCCATATCTGGCCGCAGAAAAGACCCATTGCTTTGATCTGATGGTCAGTCATCAGGCCAATGACTCGCTCAGTTCTTTCCTGACAAAGATGACTGACATGCTGGCTAAATTAAACGTAAACACAGTAACCACTTGAAATACAATATCGATTCTCTAAAAGGCACAGGCGTAGCCGCCATTACTCCCTTCCAGCACGACGGTTCAGTCGACTTTCCCGCCTTGGAACGCGTGCTAAATCACCTCATCGATAATGGTGTAGATTATTTGGTCATTCTGGGTAGCACCGGCGAGTACATGACCCTGAGCTTAGCCGAGCGATATCAGGTATTGGATGCTGCAGTAGAAATCATCAATGGTCGAGTACCCATTGTTGCCGGTTTTGGAGCTGCAGATACCATGTACGTTACTGAGTGTATCAAGGGCTATCATATGAAAGGCATTGACTGTCTTTTGTCAGCTAGCCCCAACTACATGAAGCCTAGCCAGGAAGGAATCTATCACCATTACAAGACCATCGCTGCATGCACAGATTTGCCCATTCTGCTCTACAATGTGCCTTCCCGTACCGGTCGATCTATGGCTGCAGAAACCACGCTGCGCCTCGCCGAAATCGACAACATTATCGGGATGAAAGAAGCATCGAATGATTTCGAAATTCTAAACCACCTCGCTAAGTATCGTCCCGATAATTTCCTGCTCATCTCCGGAGATGATCTCAATGCCCTGCCACTGATGTCCCTCGGTTTTGATGGAGTCATTTCCGTAGTCGCCAATGCCACACCAAAGCTCTTTTCGGAGATGATCAATGCCTGTCGCAAAGGCGATTATACCGCAGCTCGAAACCTCCATTTTCAGGCCACCGACTTCATCAATATGCTCTTCGAAGATTGCAATCCCTCAGGTATCAAAGCCGCGATGGCCGAACTCGGACTCTGCGAAAATGTTCTGCGCTTTCCACTTGTCCCGGTAAGCAATGATCTTCAAGATCGAATGGCCATCGAACTGGAGGCGATGCACTTGGTGGGAGGGCATTAGCAG
>JAHDDV010000569.1 GCA_020629205.1 Chitinophagales bacterium
GGTAATGCCTATTGGGGCAAGCAATACAGCTATTGGTATTCAGATGATATACTTGCAACTTGCCTTGCGGCGAAACTGATTGAAGCCAAGGATGCAGCGCATGAAACTTTGCCACAGATCCGAAGATATGTACTGTCTCAATACAGCATTAGCGGATGGAGAAATACGCTGCAAACAGCAGCGGCTACAGATTTGCTTTCTGATTACTATCTGAAGACTGGTGGCAGGAAATCCAGGCAACCTGCACAGAGCTTGCAGCTTACAATTGATGGTGTGCCGAGGGAACTCAATGACTTTCCTATCGAACTACAGCTGGAGGCACAAACAATGGAACTTAGCTACAGCAGAGGTCTGAGTCCCTTATATTGCTCTGGCACTCAAAGTCACTGGAACAAGAACCCGGAAGCCGTAGCCAATGACTTCAAGATCGAAACGAGCTTCATGAATGATAGCACAACATTGACCAGGATTGACAAACGAGACCGAATCCGATTGAAGGTGAAACTGACACTCGACAAATCGATTGAGTATGGTATGCTGGAGATTCCGATCCCTGCTGGTTGCTCCTACGCCAAGGAGAGCCGTGGCTGGAGCAGATACGGCTATGAGCAGCAGTTTCGCGATCGCAAGCTGATCTACCTGCAAAAGCTAAGTGCAGGAGAACATCACTTCTTTGTGGATTTAGATGCACGATATGCTGGAAGCTACCAGGTCAATCCCGCAAAATTTGAGCTAATGTATTTTCCCACATTCTTTGCTCGGACTGGTATGTCTCAGGTTAAAATTTTGGAACCCTGATCGCTACAAAAGAAACATCACATTAGCCTTCTAGCCTTGGAACAAGGACTGATCTCGCCACGCTGGTCGACCCCGTCTATCAAGACCAGTCCGGGTTTGAGTCCTTTCGTGAGTGTTCCCAATGTGTGTCCCAGGCCTAGTGCCTGGGCACCATTTTGGGTCGCCCAACGAAGCAGCATCGAGGTATCTGCGAGACGCGAATGTTGCATTACAACTTTGATCTCTTCCAGAATATCCAGCTGCCAATTCGAAGCCAGACTATCCGTTCCAAGCACACAAGTCACGCCTGCTTCAATAAACTGATCAAAGTCAGGCACCCGATCCTCAATAAACAAATTGGCATTGGGACAGAAACACCAATAAACTGGCTGTGCCCTCTGCTTGGCAAAGTCAATGTCCGATTCAGTAGTAAATGTATTGTGAATCAAAAGCACCGCACGCTGCTCAATCCAGGGCAGATAACTTTGAAGCGAGGACTTACCAGTCGCCTCAAATCCATGCGCCTCCAAATCAATTCCAAAGCGTTCAAACATCTCCCGAAAATCCCCATTCATATCATAAAATAGCTCCAGCTCAGCCTTCGTCTCCTGATTGTGAATACTCAATGGCAAATGAGCATTTACCCCATGCTCCGCAATAAGCCCAAACAGCCGCTTTGAAACCGAGTACGGTGCATGAGCTGTGAGACTAGCAGTATGATGATTCTCCTCAGTCCCTA
>JAHDDV010000225.1:0-7884 GCA_020629205.1 Chitinophagales bacterium
CGCGTGAGGGATAGAAGCGGAACGAGCCGCAGTCAGCCTGCTTGTGAAGCATGGTGGATGGGGGCTCCGACGATAGGAGGAGACCACAGCCGCCATAAGCTGAACAGCAGGATGCAAGGGGAGTATTAGCGGATAGCCCGACCTGCACAGCTTCGGTGAAGGCTGAATCTTGTTGAATCTTGGTTGGACGAAAAGCCTCTGCACCATGCTTGTCTCTGCTGAGCTGTGTAGGGCACGCCATCGGATCTCCCAAATTGTTCTTATCAAAAGTCCGACCGTAGTTAGCCTCCTCACTTTTAGGCGGCTCACTTCCTGAGTGAGGCCCCTTTCGACCGAAAGGTTTTGTAGATTCTTATTCCTAGCAGCAGAATGATGGTGAACAACAGCAGACCGACCAGACCGTAGAGTAAACTCAAATTGGACCGTACAATAACCAGGCAGACTATGGCGACCAGAAAGAGCGAAGGGACTTCATTCCAAATTCTTAGCTGATAGGAACTGTACTTGAATTCCTGCTGCTTTTGCTGATGGTAAATCACATGAAGCGAATAGTGATATAGATACAGCAACAAAACAAGAAACAATTTGATGTACAGCCAGGTGGGCCTGGCAGGAAAGAGCAGGAATAGCCAGGAGCCAAAAATGAGGGTCATCACTGCAGAGGGTAGGGTGATTCCAAAAAGCAGGCGTTTGCTCATGATCGCGAATTGCTCGGTAAGAATACGCTTGTCCGGCTCCGGTTTGTCTTGTGCTTCTCGATTGTAGATAAATAGCCTGGCCAAATAAAACATACCGCTAAACCAGGTCACTACAAAGATGATGTGAATCGCTTTTACATAGAGGTAAAGCATATGATTCTATTTTGCTGTCTGTGTGATCTTGACCATCGAGCTCACCCAATCAGGTCGGGTATTTAGACAAGGGATGGCCACGAAACTCTCACCTCCATTCTCCATGAAAATCTCCATGCCTTCTTCATGAATCTCTTCGAGTGTTTCCAGACAATCGGAGACAAAAGCGGGTGAGCAGATCACCAGCCTTTTGATTCCTTGTTTTGGTAGTTCTTCCAGGGTCTTAGCAGTATAGGGCTTGAGCCATTCGTCTTTGCCTAGTCTTGACTGAAAGGAAAACATCACCTTCTCTGCTGGAACCCCTAGCTTGTCTCGAACGAGTTCCGTTGTCGTTTTGACCTGATGTCGATAGCAGGTGGTGTGGGCCTGGCTTTCGACTTCACAGCAGTTGTCGCATTTGAGGCAGTGCTTTCCGGTCATGTCGGTCTTTCGCACATGTCGCTCAGGAATGCCATGATAGCTAAAAATCAACAAGTCGAAGGGGTCTTGCACATATGGGCGAATGCTCTCGGTGAGCACATCGATGTACTCCTCATTTTTGAAGAAAGGGGGAACAACCTGTAGGCTGAATTTTCGATCTTTCTGCTTGTAAATATCGCGAACATGTTCTACAGCAGTTTCAAAACTACTCATAGCATAGTGTGGATACAGCGGAATTAAGATCATTTCTTCCAGGTCCGGATGCTCTTTCTCGATCAGCTCCATCGTATCGGCTGCGCTGGGATTTCCATAGCGCATGCAGACATAGCAGGGCATATTTGCCTCTTGCTCTACCAAGGCTGCCAGGGCTTTGGTATAGATGATGAGGGGAGAGCCCTCCTCTGTCCAAATGGTCTTATACTTCTGAGCACTGGAAAAGGCTCTGAGTGGAGAGATAATGCCCCTAACCAAAAGCAATCGCAGCAGGTATGGAATATCAATCACTCTTGGGTCCATCAAAAATTGGCTCAGGTAGCGTCTGACATCTTTCACTTGTGTGGAGTCGGGGGAGCCTAGATTAGCAAACAGTAGAACTTTTTTTGACATAAATTTAGCTTCGAAACTTTGAAATAGCGCTTAGGGTTTGATCGATATGACTTTGAGAAAGTGCGTCACTGATGAACCAGGATTCATAGGCCGATGGTGGTAAATAAACCCCCTGACTAAGCAAATGGTGAAAGAATTCGTTGAAGCATTCAATATCGCAAGCAGCGGCAGAGGAATAATTGGTAACTTCAGCATCGGAGAAGTGAAGGCTGAGCATACTTCCCATTTGATTGATGCAGAAAGGTATACCTTTTTCCTCCATAATCCCCTTGATACCATCCCTCAATTGAATGGTCTTGCGGTCGAGGTCGCTGTAAATTTGTGGGTTGTCCTTGAGTATTGAAAGGGTGGAAATTCCCGCAGCCAAAGCCAGCGGATTGCCACTGAGTGTTCCTGCTTGATAGACTTTTCCCAGTGGGGCCAGGCATTGCATGATTTCGTTTCGCGCAGCAATAGCTCCTATAGGCATTCCTCCACCGATCACTTTTCCATAGGTGACGATATCAGCTCTAATTCCTAGTCGTTGCTGTACCCCTCCTGGGGCCAGACGAAAGCCCGTCATCACCTCATCAAAAATCAAGACCGCCTTATATTGATCGCAAAGATCTCGAAGCCCCTGCAGGAAGGAGGGCTCCGGTACTATGCAGCCCATGTTTCCGGCTACTGGTTCCAGGATGATCGCAGCCATGTCGTCGCTATGCTGTTCCATTAGGCTTTCGACTGCTTGCAGGTCATTGTAGGGAGCGATCAAGGTGTCTTTGGTGGCACCGGCAGTAACCCCACCCACGGAATCAATACCCAAGGTAGCCACTCCGGAGCCCGCCTTTAAAAGAAAGGGATCGGCATGTCCGTGGTAGTTCCCTTCAAACTTGATGAACTTGTTTTTTCTTGTATAGCCTCTTGCCAGTCTGAGGGCGGTCATGCAGGCCTCGGTTCCACTGCTGACCAGCCTGATTTGGTCGACATTGGGAACCATAGATTTTACCAGCTCGGCCATGTGAATTTCCTTCTCGGTACAGGTACCAAAACTGATAGCTTTGTCGGCTTGTTCCTGAATAGATTGCACTACCTCTTGCCTGCCGTGGCCCAGTATCATTGGCCCCCAGGAGTTGATATAATCGATGTACTGCTTCCCCTCACTGTCTGTCATGATAGCGCCGGAGGCCGACTGCATGAACACAGGTGTACCTCCTACGCTACCGAAGGCTCTTACTGGCGAGTTTACTCCACCAGGAATGCTCTTTAGCGCCTGCTCATATAGCATTTTATTGCTTACTATTGGAATTGATCCCATGAATATTAGTTTTCTTTGTTCAGTTCTAGTGCTATTGATTTCGCAAAATAAGAGGCGATCAGGTCTGCTCCGGCTCGTTTGATGGAGATGGTGCTTTCAAACATTGCTTCCCTCTCCTCTATCCAGCCTTTTTGAGCTGCTGCTTTGATCATTGCATATTCTCCACTGACGTGATAGGCACTGACAGGTATCTGGACAGCATCTTTGGTTTCCCGAATAATATCCAGATAGCTCATTGCAGGTTTCACCATTACAATATCGGCCCCTTCTTCTACATCAAGTAGGACCTCTCGTTTGGCCGACAGTCGATTGGCTGGGTTCATTTGATAGGTCTTTTTATCTCCGAAGCCCGGTGCTGAATCCAAGGCATGTCGGAAAGGACCATAAAAGCAAGAGGCGTATTTAGCACTATAGCTCATGATGCCTGTTTCGTGGTAATGGTTTTCTTCGAGAATCTTTCGAATGGCTGCAATGCGTCCATCCATCATGTCACTGGGGGCAATGAAATCGACCCCTGCTTCAGCGTGACTTAGGGCCATACGAGCCAAGACCTCAACAGTTGGGTCGTTGACGATCCGGCTGCCTTCTACGATCCCATCATGTCCAAAACTCGAATAGGGATCCAGTGCCACATCTGACATAATGCACATGTTGGGTACGGCAGATTTGATCGCTCTGATGCTTCTTTGCATCAAGCCTTCTGGATTCACTGCCTCTGTACCGGCATTGTCCTTAAGTCCATCAGGGCATTTGATGAAGACCAGCACAGATCTAATTCCCAGCTGATAAAGGGTCTCTACCTCTCCCAGGGTCTTATCGAGACTTCTGCGGTAATAGCCAGGTATAGCGCTAATTTCCTCTTCTTTGTTTTCTCCTTCGACGATAAACAGTGGTGCAATGAAGTCAGCCGCAGATAAGCGGGTTTCCTCAACCATTGAACGAATGGCACTTGATCGTCGCAGTATTCTTGGTCTTTTCATGGTATTTATTTCTATGCCCATTCCCGTGGCTCTTTCAGTACTCTAATCAACTTCTCCTCTTCCGAACCCTCCTCCGGATGATGATTATAAGTCCAGCGGACTGTGGAAGGTAAACTCATCAGAATTGACTCAATCCGTCCCTTGGACCTTAGACCAAACAAGGTCCCCTTGTCATGAATCAGATTGAACTCAACATATCTTCCTCTTCTGATTTCCTGCCACTGCTTGTGCTGTGTATCGAAGGTATGCAATCGTCGCCTGGCCACTATAGGCATATACGAAGGTAGGAAGCTCTGTCCCATATCGACAACAAATTGGAACCAAAATGTCTCATCGAATTTCTCCGTGGGCCTTAGGTAGTCAAAGAAGAGCCCACCGACTCCCCTGGCTTCGTTGCGGTGTGCATTGTAAAAATACTCGTCACATGCCTTCTTATACTTTTCGTATAGCCCTGCATGATGATTATCACAGGCTTCTTTCAGGTGATTGTGAAAATGCAGGACATCCTCTTCAAACAGATAGTAGGGAGTGAGGTCGGACCCACCTCCAAACCATTGGTCTACAATCTGCTCTTGTTCATCGTAGAGCTCGAAGTAACGATAATTGGCATGAACAGTGGGTATGAAAGGGTTATTGGGATGAATAACCAAAGACAAGCCGCAGGCAAAGAACCTGGACTGATCCACCTTCAATTGTTTTTGTAAGGAAGCCGGTAATTCGCCGAAGACGGCAGAGGTATTGACACCTGCCTTTTCAAAAATTGCACCGCCCTCCAGAATTCTCGTGCTACCGCCTCCTCCCCCTTCGCGATTCCATTCGTCTATGAGGAACTGAGCTGCTCCGTCCTCCTTTTCTAGAGTTGAGCAAATGTCTTCTTGCAAGGAGGCAATGAAGCCAAGGAATTCAGACTTATATGACTTAATCATGCTTGGCCAAACTGTTTAACCGTATCAATAAATGCACGAGCATGGTCAACTGGCACCTCTGGGGTAATACCGTGTCCCAAGTTGGCAATATAGCCCTGTATTCCAAAGTTCTGGATCATTTGCTTGGTAGCTTTAACAATTTCCTCCCTGGGCATTAGTAGTTTTGAAGGATCAAAATTGCCTTGTAAAGTCTTTTCGGGACCGATGAGTTGCCTAGCCAATTTAGGTCGCACCGTCCAATCGATACCAATGGCGGAACAGCTCAATTGACCTAGTTCAGAATAGGCGTACCAACTACCCTTGGGAAAGAGTATGACGGGTACTACTTCGCTAAGCGCATCTGAAATTTGAACAAGATAAGGCTTTGCGAAACGCTCAAAATCATCGTGTGACAAGATACCGGACCAGCTGTCAAATACCTGTATTACTTCTGCTCCTGCAGCTACTTTACGTTGGAGATATTCGATGCTTACATCAGTAATCTTTTGCAATAGCAGTTTAGCCCATTCGGGATGCGTGAAACAAAAGCTCTTGGCCTTGGAGAATGTCTTGCTTCCTTGACCTTCGATCATGTAGCAAAGAATCGTCCATGGCGCTCCGGCAAAACCGATCAAGGGCACTCGTCCGTTTAGCTCACTTTTGGTCAGCTTTACAGCATCGTAAACATGTTGGAGGCGATCTGCTGCTTCGTTCAAATTGAGCTGATCGATAGCCGCAATATCTCTAATTGGCTGCGGCAGCACTGGCCCCTTTTTTTCTACCAGCTGAACATCCATTCCCATTGCCTTGGGAATCACTAGAATGTCAGAGAACAAAATTGCGGCGTCAGGCTTTAGTATATCTATCGGTTGCAGGGTAATTTCTGCTGCCAACTCAGGGGTCTCGACTCTCGTAAAAAAGTCGTATTTCCTTCGCAAGACCATATACTCCGGCAGATACCGGCCTGCTTGCCGCATCATCCAAACTGGCGGACGCGAGACTTCCTCTCGATCCAGTGCCTTTAGGAGCAGGTGCTTTTCTTTATTCATTTTGATAGTATAATACACATTCTTCTACAATAGAAGACTCTGTAGATTGTGGTGAAACAATAATATTGGTGTAGCCCAATCCTCTAGCTGCCTTTGCTGTTGTAGGCCCAATACAAAAAATTGGAATACGGCTGAGCAATTCATTTTTCATGAGGTAGGCTTCAATTTGCGAGGGACTGAAAAACAAAATCGCATCTGTGTCTTTCATTGCCATTGGCTTTAGTATCTTATCATATACGATGTCGATTTCCAGGGAAACATTTGCTGCTGCGAGTGTGCTTTCCAAGTGATCTAGTCTGGTTTCGGTTGTGCAATAGAAAAGGCTATCTTCTTCATTTTTTATTATTTGCTTTGCCAGCGATAGACTATTGCTGGCAGAAGCAATGACCTTAATTCCAATTTGTCCTGCCAGCAGCTGAGTCCTGCCGGCAATACAGTAGGCTGTTTTGGACCGCAGCCCCTGATTATCCTGTTGGTGCTGCATCTTTTGTAAAGCCAAACAAGCATGCTGACTGGTCAGAATCAGCGGCTTCCTCGTGTCTGAGATTCGGCTATACAGTTCTGAAGTGGCTCTATAGCTGAAGTTCAGAAAATTGTGTTCTTGCAAATTAATGCCTCTTTCTTGAAACTTGCTTCTGTTTTCACTTTGGAGCACTCTGGCAGAAAGGACTGTAATCTTATCTCTCAAGAGTGCCAAGCTTTAAATTGTTCTAAAATCTTCTGACCACCTCCACTCAATAGCTTTTCAGCTGCCTCCTTTCCTGCCGCAGAGTCATCGATCGACGACTCCCATTCTATGTCGCATCTTTGACTGCCATCAAGAGAAAGCACATTTCCCTTAAATCGAATCTTACTACCTTGCACTAGTGCATGGCCACCAATCGGGGTTGAGCAGCCACCTTGCAGCGTTCTTAAAAACTGACGCTCCATCTTTACTGCTATTTCCGTTTCACTGTGATTAAAAGCCTGACAAACATGCTGGAGGTCCTCACGTTCTTCTTTAGCAACTACAGCCAATGCCCCCTGCCCCGGAGCTGGCAGCATCCAAGCCAACTTAATGCTGTATTGAACCGCCAACTGCAATCGATTGAGCCCTGCTTCCGCTAATATAGTGGCCTGCAGGTCTTTGGAATCGTGGAGCTTGGATAGACGAGTATTGACATTTCCGCGAAGACTTTCAATACGGTGCGATGGAAAGCGATTCAACCATTGCGCCTTTCGGCGGAGGCTCCCTGTGGCCAGCTTGAAGGGCTCGTCTGCCGTGGGGATTTTTCCTTTGTGTATCAACAAATCATAGGGAGAGGCACGTTCTGGTATGGCGATAATCCTGAGCCCTTTTGCTAGTCTGGTAGGCACATCTTTTAGGGAATGAACAGCCAGGTCGACCTGCTCATTCAGCACTGCCATGTCGAGGGTTTTGGTAAAGATACCAGTAACCCCCATTTCATACAATGGTGTTTGCAAATCAGCCTCACCATGACTCTTCACAAATACCAATTCGGAGTCAATCTGTCGCTCTGCCAGGAAAGCGTGAACCTGATTAGCCTGCCAAATGGCAAGCTGACTGTCGCGAGTGCCAATCCTAATCTTGTTGGTGGTCATTGCTTAGCTTTCAACTGATCCTCACGCTGCTCCAAACCCTGGAGAAAAGCCTTGTACACCCTTTCGTCCCCCTTCTTGTGATTCGCTCGGTTCTTTAAATAATGGACAAACTGTTTGGTGCTCTTATTCACAATCGCCTTCTTTTCTTGATCGGAGGTATTGCGAAAGAAGGGACAA
>JAHDDV010000225.1:7984-9425 GCA_020629205.1 Chitinophagales bacterium
AACTAACACAACGGTTACCTAGCTGCTCCATTAAGCCGTTCAATCGACCCTTTTGCTTGGCTTCTTTGAAGGCGTTCCTAAATTGACCAGCGATTTCCATTTCACCAATCAATTGAGAGTCAAGACCACAAGATACCCGAAAAAGGTGTTCTATAGCATCGCGCCCTTGTTTTACAAAAACTCCACTTGAGGCCAAATCTGAGCCATAGGTGGATTCGAACAAACTCAAGGCCGCGTGTACACAACCTTGTCCATAAAGTTCAATCCTATTGCAGGTGATGAGCGAGACCAAAGATTCAAACTCCCCAGCCAACCCGGAGCCGAGTGCTGCCTCTACACTAGCCAAACCCTGGGACCGTATCACACCCTCCCAGCTTTGTTTTTCATGATGATTGATCCCCAGGGCGAAAACTTGATTAACGGTCTTCATCTTCGAATGATCCTTTTCTCGTACTGCTACTGTTCCCCAACTCATAGTGAAAGCGATTCTGGCCTTATCTTTACATTGCCAAGGTTTCGAACTGTGACCCGCTACAGCTTCTTTTTTTGATTCAACAATAAAGGAACTCCAAAAAACAATGATATCAGTCAGTTGAATTGTCATTGTTTTGTCATGATTTGTCACAGGAAGGTCATAAACTGATCCCAAGCAAATCAAAGGTCCGGTGGGAGTCAGTAAGCGCAGAAAACAAAAGGCTGATATTTCACTCTTTGGACATATGAGGACCAGATAGCTCCCTTAGTCAGGCGGGCAATTGGGCACCGGTCTTGGCTCCTGGGGAAAGAGCCTATAGGTACGTTGTTGGCAAACTTGTTATTATACCGCAAAAGACCTAACTTGTACCTACAAAGTAATTACAACATTCTAATGAAGATCTCGGTTATAAAAATTGGCAACTCCAAAGGAATTCGGCTGGCCAAGGCCATTATCAAGAAGTATGAGATAGAAGAAGAGGTGGAAATGATATTGGAAGAAGATGGCATCAAATTGAAACCTGTCAATCGCATAAGAGAAGGATGGGAGGAAGCCTTTGCCAAGATGGCCGCTCAGGGTGATGATGAGCTGTTGATCGATGATGTACTGGATGATCAAGATATTGAGGAGTGGCAATGATATTAGAACAATACACCATTGTGATCGTCAATCTCGACCCCACTATCGGAAAAGAGATTAGGAAGACCAGGCCTTGTGTTATCGTCTCTCCCGATGAAATGAACCGCCATCTGGGTACAGTGGTAGTCGCTCCTATTACCTCTTCCAAGAACCCTTACCCTACCAGAATACCTGTAAAGGTGGGCAGAAGTAAATCTCAGATTGCTATAGACCAAATCCGGACTATAGATCGAAGAAGAGTCTACAAGATCAAAGGGCCATTAAAACCCGAAGAAATCAAACAAGTCAAAAAAGTAATTCGAATGACTTTTGTGGATTAGTCGGATG
>JAHDDV010000226.1:0-6982 GCA_020629205.1 Chitinophagales bacterium
AGGATGACAGAAATAGAAGCCCTTAAAGGTGTTGCGAACTTTGTTTATGTAGCACCCGGCTGTTTTTTTATTTTATCATCATCGAGTAAATCACATCTGCGCAAAGGTGTACGGAGGTTCTATTTCATGGCCAATTCAAAAGGGTTTGAGTTATCTATACGATCTACGCCAGACAATATTCGTCTGATCGAGCCATTCGTACGGGAAGTTCAACAGTCTTTCCTATTTAATGATGATGTATTTTTCAATGTGCTACTAGTGCTGACTGAGGCAGTTAACAACTGTATCTTGCATGGAAATGGAGCCGATCCGAAGAAATATGTAACCATCAAGCTCAAAGCCAGCACCCGTAAGCTGCGATTCGAAATCGGGGACGAAGGCAAGGGTTTTGATCCTAGCAGCATACCCGATCCTACCAAACCTGAGCGACTGCAAGACCCGAATGGTAGAGGTGTTTTCCTTATGCGCCAGCTTTCCGATAAGCTCGATTATTCTAAATGTGGTCGCCGAGTCAAGATCGACTTCGCAATTTCGGGATAGATATCATCGCAAAATGATCCAGTTCTACACCGAAGCACCCTGCAAATTTTCTCTCCAGCAAAGGAAAAGACTAAGAAAGTGGTTGGAAAGGGTCTGTCTACAGATGGATAAAGAGCTGTTGAGTCTCAGCTACATCTTTATGACGGATGAGCAGCTCCTGGAAGTAAATCGCCAACATCTCGATCACGATTACTACACAGATGTCATCACATTCGATAATAGTGATGAACTCAATGTGATCGAGGGGGATATCTTCATTAGCATAGACCGCGTACGAGATAATGCCAAGCAACTAGGCGAAAAGAGCAGCGTGGAGCTTCATCGCGTCATGGTACATGGTCTATTGCATCTGTGTGGCTTAGGAGACAAGACGGAGCAAGAGCAATTGGAAATGCGGGCGGCGGAAGACCGAATGCTGCGCCTATTGCTGAAAGACTCAGGACTTAAGACTTAAGACTCAAGACTTGCTTCGTACTGCTGCTGAGTTGCAGAATTCAATACGGGTGCTTTTTATTGCTTGCAAGTGACAGGAGGTCACATGCGGCATCAAAAGCCGACACTAGACACTAGAAACTAAGTACTAAACTCTAGGCACTAAACACTAAGCCCCCAGCGTCCAATCCGCAAAATGTGGCAAATCCGCATGGGCAGTCAAATCGGCCATCACCGGCACAACCGAAATGTAACCGTTTTTCAATGCATAGAGATCTGTGTCTTCCCCTTTGTCCCGATCGATAAACTGACCCGTGAGCCAGTAGTACTTTCGACCTTGTGGATCAATACGTGCATCATACTCCTGGGTCCACAAAGCATCTGCCTGACGGCAGATTTTGATTCCTTGGTACTTGCCGTCTTCTGTGTTTGGAAAATTGACATTTAGCAGCTTTGAAGGTGGTAGCCCTTTGTCTAAAACAAGCTGGACGATCTTCTTAGCATAAACCTTTACCTCTGTAAAGTCAGCATCATGATCGAAGCTCACATTGGAAAATCCAACCGATTCGATACCCGCCAAAGCTGCCTGCATGGCCGCCGACATCGTACCCGAGTAAATCACATTGATCGAGGAGTTTGAACCGTGGTTAACCCCTGACAGACAAAGACAAGGCGGCTCCTCAAATAGCTGATCAATGCCAATCGAAACACAATCTACCGGCGTGCCGGAGATGGCATAGGCACCTTTTACCAGATCACCAAACAAATCCACCTTGGTGATTCTCAAGGGCTTTCCAATCGTAATTGCATGGCCCATAGCAGACTGAGGGCGGTCTGGCGCTACTACCGTTACTTCACCAAACTGGCTGGCGACTTCTACCAATGCACGAATGCCATTTGCATAAATGCCGTCGTCATTGGTCACTAATATCTGTTTCATTGCTGTGCTTAAATTTGCTTAGAAACTGCTTGTCAAAAGCAGGTCAAGGTTGGTGTATTTCAATTCAAAGCGCTCGCTCAAATGACGGTTCGTCAGTGTACCTTTGTACAGGTAGATACCATGACGAATACCGGCCGAGTTTTGAATCAGATTGTCAAAGCCACCATGTGCCTCAATCTTCAACAAATCCGGAGAAAGCACATTGCTAATCGAATAAGAGGCCGTGCGAGCAAATCTGGAGGCAATATTCGGCACACAATAATGCACCACTCCAAATTTGGTAAATGTGGGCTCATCATGTGTTGTGATTCTAGAAGTATCAAAGCAGCCACCCTGATCAATACTCACATCCACGATCACCGCTCCATCCTTCATTTTACTAACCAGCTCTTCGGGAACCATCATCGGAGTGCGACCTAGTTCAGAATGTACAGCACCTACCGCTACATCTGCTTCGATCAGCTCCTTTTCCAATACTTCCGGATAGATGGCAGAAGTAAAGACACGTGAATTGACATTGTTTTGTAAGCGCATCAATTTGTACATGCTGTTGTCAAAGACACGAACTTCAGCACCTAGGCCCAGAGCTGTCTTTGTAACATACTCACCGACAACGCCTGCACCCAATACAACGACCTTCGCCGGAGGTACACCAGCGATTCCGCCTAAGAGGATTCCGCGACCGGCCTGTGCACTGCTCAAAAACTCCGCTGCAATCAACAAAGCCGCAGAGCCTGCAATTTCACTAAGGGCCCGCACCACCGGATAGGTATTGTTCTCATCCCGAATGTATTCAAAGGCCACGGCCGTGACCCGCTTCTTCATCAACTCCTGCAATATTTCTGTCTTCATCGTAGGCAGATGGATAGGAGAGAAGATGATCTGAAAGGGATGATACATGTCCAATTCCTCTTCACTCGGAGGAGCCACCTTCACCAGGATGTCGGCTTCAAAGACCTTCTTCTCATCATAGGCAATGTCTGCCCCTGCTTCACTGTAATCGTGATCTGTAAAACCAGCATCTTCGCCAGCATTGGTCATTATCACCACGCGATGTCCATGATTGATCAATAAGGCTACGGATTCCGGAGTAAGGGCTACTCGCTTTTCCTGAAAAGAGGTCTCTTTGGGAACACCTATGTAAAGCTTGTTTCTACCTGTTCCCACAGGCAAAAGCATTTCTTTAGGCCGAAGGCTGAATTCAGCACTGAAATCTGACATAGTCTGGGTTTTTGCTATTTACTCAGGATACGGTAGCAAAAACCTGTCCGCATATTTGACTTGCGTACATTAGCCCTCCAGGCGGCAGTCTATGACTCTGCGCTGGTCCTCAAGGACTTGGATGCTTAGCGCTACTCGTTCCTCTATCAAAGGTAGAACAATTTGCGGCCACTCAATAAAACAATAGCAAGCAGAGTACAAATATTCTTCTATGCCCGCGTCCATTGCCTCTTGAAGGTCTTTTAACCGGTACAAATCCAGGTGATAAACCGGCTCATCGGCCAAATATTCATTGACTATCGAATAAGTAGGGCTACTGGGCTCGTCTGAGACACCCAATTCCCCACAAATTGCCTTTACAAAGGTGGTTTTTCCCGCCCCTAGGTCGCCTTCCAGCGTGAATATGCGCTGCTTGGGGTAAAATGACAAAAGCTGTCGGGCTGCTTCCTGCAGTTCCGACAGCTCTCGCACTTCTATTTTCAATACTGAGTCCAATTCCATTTCTAAAATGCTGGGCTTGTTCTATTTGTTCCGCAATTTGACCACCGGAATGATCATTTCCTCTAAACTAATACCTCCATGCTGGAAAGTATTGCGGAAGTAATTTACGTAATAGTTGTAGTTGTTGGGATACACAAAGAACAAATCGCGCTTGGCAAAAATGTAACTCGAACTCACATTGGAGCTGGGAAGCCCAATTTCCTTAGGATTACGGGTGCTCAAAACGTCTTTCTCAGAGAACTTTAGGTTCTTACCCAGCTTGTAGCGCAAATTCGTGCTGGTATTCTTGTCACCAACTACTTTCACCGGATTTTGCACACGCGTTGTCCCATGATCCGTAGTCACCACAATATTGATTTCCTGCATCTCCGATAGACGCTTCAAACCCTCCCAAAGTGGGGAATGCTCAAACCAGGACTTGGTAATCGAGCGATAGGCACGCTCATCACTGGCCAATTCTTTCAATACCTCCATCTCCGTACGGGCATGACTCAACATATCCACAAAGTTGTACACAATCACATTCAGTTGATTCTGTAACATGTTGTGAATGTTATCAGACATCTGCTTGGCATTGTAGTGATTGGTCACCTTAGTATAGCTGGTCTTGATATCATAACCCAAGCGACGAAGCTGCTCATTGAGGAAAAATTCCTCATTCATATTCTTTCCGCCTTCCTGATCATCATTCAACCATTTGTCTGGATACTTCTTCGAGATTTCATAGGGAGTCAAACCCGCGAAAATGGCATTTCGACTATACTGTGTAGAGGTCGGCAGAATACTACAGTATGAGTCCTCCTTCACAGTCTTGAATGCCTCATTAAATACTGATTGAATGACCTTCCATTGGTCCCAACGCAAGTTATCGATCACCAGTAAGAAGTTAGGCACATCGCTTTCCATCATCGGAATCAGCTTGTTTTCAAACAACTGATGAGACATCACAGGGCCTTCGCCTGCATTCTGTAGCCAATTCTTGTAGTTCTTCACCACGTACTTAGACCACTCATTATTGGCCTCGTTTTTCTGCATGGAAATGATCTCTTGCATTTCCTTGGTCTTGGCATTGTCCAGCTCCAATTCCCAATAGGTAATCTTCTTGAAGATATCCTCCCATTCTTCATAGTTGGGGCCCATCGAAATAGCACCAAAAATCTTGTTAAACTGCTGCTGATAGCTCGAGGCGGTCTTTTCACTCACCAGGCGGCTGTTGTCTATGATCTTTTTTAGGGTAAGCAGAATCTGGTTGGGATTCACTGGCTTGATCAGATAATCCGTTATCTGAGAACCAATGGCCTCCTCCATGATATTCTCTGCCTCGTTTTTGGTAATCATCACAATCGGTAAGGAGCCATGCACCTCCTTGATCTGCGTCAAGGTTTCCAGACCAGAAAGCCCTGGCATGGACTCGTCGAGAAAGACCACATCTGGTGTCTCGGCATTGCATTGTTCGATGGCATCATGGCCGTTGGCGACGGTAGCGACTTCATAGCCCTTCTGCTCCAAAAACATAATCTGCGGCTTGAGCAACTCAATTTCGTCGTCGGCCCACAGAATTTTCACTTTATTCATCTATTTATCTTTATTTTGACGTTTGCATAACGGTGCCCAGGCGATCAATTATTGCTCATTAACGTTTTTTATGAAGTAGCTAATGCCAGCCTTTTTCAAAGCCCTGCAGCAATAGCCTCATCAACAAACTACGATTCATGCTTAAGCAATTTTCGATCCTGAATAAGAAGAAGATCATCAACGATCCTGTTTATGGATTTATTCGCATTCCACACGAGATTGTCTACGATCTCATGGCACATCCCTACTTCCAGAGACTTCGTCGCATTCAGCAGCTAGGCCTAACTTCTTATGTCTATCCCGGAGCCCTTCACACCAGATTTCACCATGCTCTGGGAGCCATGCATCTGATGGGCCAGGCCATAGAATCTTTGCGCTACAAAGGTAATGAAATTACAGAGGACGAAGCCCGAGCGGTTTGCTTAGCCATTTTACTGCATGATATCGGACACGGCCCATTCTCCCATGCTCTCGAACATAGCATCGTCACCGATATTCACCATGAAGATTTATCTCTGGCTTTCATGGAGCTATTCAATGAAGAATTCGATGGTCAGCTGTCCCTGACCATCGAAATATTCAAAAATACCTATCACAAACGCTTCCTTCACCAACTCGTATCTTCTCAGTTGGATATGGATCGATTGGATTACCTTACCAGAGATAGTTTCTTCACTGGTGTCGCCGAAGGCGTAGTGAGCTATGATCGTATCATCCACATGCTCGACGTTCGCAATGATGAGCTGGTTGTGCAAGCCAAAGGCATTTATTCCATCGAAAAATTCCTAATCGCTCGGCGCATCATGTACTGGCAGGTCTATCTGCATAAGACAGTACTTAGTGCAGAGATGATGCTGGTCAAAATCCTCCAACGTGCAAAGCTGCTCGCCAATAGCGGTGTTGAACTTTTTGCCACTCCTGCCCTGCATCACTTTCTGTACCACAAGGTCGACCAAAAGGCACTCAAAGAAAATCCGGCCGAGCTGCTAAAGCTCTTTGCCTCTATTGATGATGTAGATGTGATGGCCAGTATCAAAGTTTGGAAAGATTGCGATGATCAGGTCTTGTCCGGTCTCTGCCGCCGTATCGTTGAGCGCGATTTGCTCAAGATCAGAATCCAATCCGAGCCTTTCCTCATAGAGGAGATCAGATACCTACAGCAGATGTGCATGAAGAAGAAGGGACTGACAGAAGAGGAAGCAGAGTTCTTCGTCTTCTCCGATTCTACAACAAATTATGCCTACTCCGAACGTTCCGACAATATCAATATCCTACAGAAAAATGGCGACGTGCTCGACATAGCCACTGCCTCCGACAATCTCAATATTCGTGCATTGACTGCCCCAGTCACCAAGTATTACCTCTGCTATCCGGCCTATTTATCGCAATACGATTTGGTTTCCAAGACTCCGACAAATCAGGCTTAACGCAGGCTTGTTGATGCGTTCTTTTTCTGGAGCCCAGCAGCATTAGAGCGCGGGACCTATCTACGGGTGCTCCGCTAATATTCGGCACTGCGCTAGCTGTTCATGCACGGGCCAGCCAGTCTCTCCGCTTTGCTTCGAGCCTGTCCGGCTCCGGCATTCACGACGCTACCACAGCACCTCATTCCGCTGCGCCCCCGGCTATTCATCACCGACCTTGTCCCGTTTCTTTAGTTTCTAGTGCTTAGTGTCTAGTGTTTAGCGGTGCCTTGCCCTCGGGATTCCACCTTTGCGAAGCTCGACGTCTCGTCGAGACTTCAAGCTACAAGAGTACGTGTGTCGGAGGTAC
>JAHDDV010000226.1:7082-9392 GCA_020629205.1 Chitinophagales bacterium
CGTATACATGTCATATTTTTGGCAAATCATATTCTTAGCAAGCAGCTATTCAAAGAACAATCGGGTCTTTTCTACGTTGCTGGCCAAGAAATCGGATTGTTAGGTCGCAACAATCACGATTTAAGGGCTAACTATGAAAAAGGTTATACTTGCGATTTATTTATGTTTCCTCTCTCCGTCGCTGCTTGCACAAGATTGCGCACCAAGCATTGAAGCCATCTGCCTGGAAAACTGTGTACAGCTGTTGGTAAGTAGCTCTGAGGAGGTGACGCTAAGTTGGTCAGACGGAAGCACAGGAAGCCAACGTACTGTCTGTGAAACGGGCACCTACACGGTGACTGCCGAAAGTGATGGCTGTAGTGAAACGGCCTCCATCGAGATACCTGCAATGCCCATGACAGTAGATGCCGGTACAGACAGCCTATATTGCGGTTTGCAAGCACTACTTCAGCACGAAGAAGGCTTGCAATGGCGATTGGACTGTGAACTGGCGACTGGTGTAGCTGCTATCGAAACACAAGCAGCAGGGGAGACCCTGATTTCGGTGAGTGCCGGAGGCCTGTATCAGTTCATCGCCTATAAGGAACAAGCTAATGTTTGTCTGGCATCGGATACTGTCCTGCTCGGCTTTATGGTGAGTCCTTCCTCTATCTCTGCTGTCGTAATAGATTACGATTATGAATGGATAATAGATGAAGGAGAATGTCCAGACGGAGAGGCAGACTGCAGTGGGGGCTTGATCTCAGGGGCAGAACCACCTTCTGCGAGTCTAATGGGCTCAGCAGAAATGGGATTTACCAGCTCAGGAGGAATGCCGATCGTAGAAGTAATCGGATTAAATGGCTGTGAAGCGGAACAGATCATCTATCAGGAACAGGATGCAGAGGAGATTCTGGACCTGGACTTTGCTTCCGGTGGAAGTGGTTTCTTAGATGCTGCTTTATCTGAAATTGCTGGTCTTATAGGGGAAAACCCCTTTGATCAAGAGTGTACACCAGATAGTGTGGTTATGGTTTTGGTTGACTCGGTGGCCTATATAGACTATGTGGTAGTCGATCATCATTGGACTTATGTAACTCCCTATCCTGAGGACAGCACCTATTATGTAAACTTCGATCCGAATGAATATGAATACTCTCCTGTGGTGGCGAACTTTGTTCATTTAACCGAGGTGAACGGGGAGTTGGTTGAGCAAGCTGCTGCTGGAGATGTGAATTATTCCTGGACCCCCATCTACGAGGAAATCACTAAGTATTATTACATTTTCGATATGCAGATAATCCCTGGTAACATGGATGAATGTGTCTCATGTGGAGCGGTGTCTATTAGCTTTCCACCTCCGCCACCACCTCCTCCGCCACCATTGCCGCCCTGTCCTGACATTCCCATCTCCTATCCGCCTCCTCCAGAGATATGGATTGTAGAACAGGGCTGTTTTGCATATATTGACAATTTAGATCCTGCTTGGCAAGTGAGCTGGTCGGGAGACGGATGGGGTTCCGGGGGATATTTTGAGGCTTCTCCTTGTGATTATGGTACTGGTCTTGTCACGGTTGAACATGAATGTGGTGTGTTTGAAGGCAGTATTACTGTTGACTGCCCGTGTTTCTGCCCAGTGGTGCTGGGAGTGGAGCAGAACACTGATATTCTCTGTACAGGAAGCACATTGACAATAGAACTTCTAATAGATGATCCCTGGGGTGCCCTTATAGACTGGTATTTGCCTGATGGTAGCTATCAAAATGGTGAAACGCTGTATTATGAAACATCAACCGACGCAACTTGCCCAGAGATGCAGTTGGTATCATTGGAGGTGATCTGTTGGGAGACCGGGGATTTGTTATACAGTGACAGCTTTGAGATTGAAGTGATTCCTGATGAAATAGCCTATTCGGTGGAAGACGCTGGTTGTGGCTCAGTATTGATCATAGACTGCCCTGAGGTGGAACAGTCATCAGAAATCATTGAACAAGGCGACTTGATGTTTGAGCAAGTAACTCTAAGCAACGATTGCACATCTACTACAGCCTTGCTAAGCATTCCCACAGATCCAGGCTGCGACGATGGTGTCTGCGAAAATGGTCTTGAAACCTGGAATGGATGTGACTGTGAGCCGGGTACTCCTCCCGAAGACCCTGGCTGTGATGATGGCATCTGTGAAAATGGTGAAGAGATTTGGAGCGGTTGCAACTGTATACCTGGTATTGCTCCAGTCGACCCCGGCTGCGATGATGGCATTTGTGAAAATGGTGTAGAGGTCTGGACTGGTTGCGAATGTGCATCTGGTGTTCCACCAATCGACCCCGGCTG
>JAHDDV010000570.1 GCA_020629205.1 Chitinophagales bacterium
CTCATCGAATCTTCCGTAGGCTCAGGGGTCAATATCCCCGCTAAAGTTGAACTACAAAAGACCCGTGTCTACAGCGAATCACATCTGGATATCGCCATAGGAGCAGATGTCAGCCATGGTGCCGTGGATGTTGCAGCAAACTTCAATTTCAACAGTTCTAGTTCCAAGACCAGAATTGTTGCCAAGTACAAGCAGATCTATTACACTATCAATGTGGACCAACCTAATTCCACAGGAGATTGGTTTGCACCGAGCGTAACCACGGAACAGGCAGTAACCGCAATGCCTGCCGGCTCGCAACCAGTTTATGTCTCAGGCGTATCTTACGGTGCCATGGCTATGATGTTTATCGAATCAGACTACTCTGAACAGGAAGTGAATGCCGCCCTGGATGTATCCGTAAGTACACTAAGTACAGATGTTGATATCACCTCAGAACTGACGGCCAAGGAAGTGCTTGAAAACTCTTCAGTAAACATCGTTGTGTACGGTGGCTCAACAAGTGGGGCAGCTCAGTTTACCCAATTGAATCTGGATGAGTTTTTCCAATACATCAGCGCCTCCACTCAGTTTAATTCTAATAGCGATTCTGGTGCAGTGCCGATGGTCTACAGCTTCCGTCACTTGAAGGACCATACGCTTGCGCAGGTGGCATTGACCTCAGAGTATACCATCAATAATGTGGTACCGACTGGTTCTCTGTACAGAGTGATCGTACAAGATTTCTTTTTCAATTGGACAGATGATGAAGGCACCGACAATGATGTAGACATCGATCGTCTATACGTGCGAGTCAAAGCCCTGGAGCGCACAGGCCCCGGAGCTCCCGCTGAAGAAATTACCAGTCTTGTCCCCTATCCGAGCGGCTGGCCATCAACGGATGTATTTTTTCAGCCTCTGACCTATGCCTATAATTACAGCACTAGCGGCGATGGCTACGAAGTGGGAGAAGGAGATTTCATCTATGCTCAGGAAGGCAATCGTTGGATTCCACAATATCGATTCGATACACAGAATCACGATTTTGATCAGGCATATCTTCAGTTTGAGGTATCGGCTAGAGATTACGACTCTACAGGAGACAACGAATGGGCTGTCGGTACTTTTGATCTATCCAGCACCAGTTTCTTAAGCAATCAAGGAGTACACAATTACAGTGTGGAATGTTCGGACTTTAAAATGACGGCTAAGATAAAGGTCGAGGCCATTTAGGGATAGAGAATCAATAACTGTCCATTTTGACTTGCTAATCCATTAACAGATTTATGATGTCCCTAAGCTAGCGGTTGGAGCGGTGAGCAATAGGCTCACCGCTCCTCTTTTTTTGCTAGTAAAAAAGTGAAGGCTATTTCTTGATCACTCTCTTCACCGCTACTGCCCCCTGCTGATCCTGAAGCTTCAGGATATATGCGCCGGCCTCGAAAGTCGATAGATCCAGACTGTTTTGCTGCCCCGACTGAGCCAACAAGAGACGACCTTGCAAATCAAACAATTGAATCTCATTTAGCAA
>JAHDDV010000227.1 GCA_020629205.1 Chitinophagales bacterium
AATTAAATTGTTAAGTAAGGGCGGTTCAAGCATCCTCTCAAATCCGCGATTCAAACAGTAGAAAAGAGACAAACAACCCAATCGAGCATTATCCCCACGAGCAATGCAGTACCCACCTAGCCCCGATGGAAGAGGAAATGCAGGTGCCAGAAAGCGGACTAAGTGTGCCACTGGCGAGGGCTCGCAGCGCAGGCGGAGAGACCTCGCCAGTGGATACACGAAGCCGCTTGCTGGTGCCTGCATTGGAACGGACAGCGGGTAGACCGGTGCGACGACCGACTCTGTTGAGCTCCAAATTGGATCAAAGATTTCGGATCAAGGAGCAAGGATCAAGGAGCAAGGAAGGTTCAAGGCTCAAGGATCAAGGAGCAAGGCGTTTTACAGATGGCGAATTACAGATGGCGAATTGGGATTACTGTAGGGTCGATGGCTTGTGCTCGCCCCAGGTTGCGCAGAGCAATGAACAAAATAGTCGTAGGGAAAGGCTACAGCCTTTCCGCATTCCCAAAGCCTTTCTGCTCTCGCCCTACAACAAAAAAGCCAAAAACATGCAGAAGAAACCAACGCTGTAACCACCAAAAATCTCCCTTGGCGTATGGGCATTGAGGATGAGCCGTGAACTGCCTACCAAACCGGCAGCCAGGATGCCTGCGTATAGGAAGTAGCTGGCATCGAATATGGGCACTCGAGCCATGATGCTGAAGATCAGCAGAGCGACCATGCCGCCCATTCCTACGGTGTGTAGGCTAATTTTGTAGAAGAGTACATTGACAAATAGGGAGACATTGACGGCGATCGAGGCGCCTAGCATGATGTCGCTGAGGATCTCGTGCCTAAACTCCGTGCGGAGGGCGAAGTAGCTCCAGATGAAGAAGAAGGAAACGGCCATGTAGGGGAGGACCCGCTTGCGACGATCCTTGACATCAAAACTGTCTATGAAGCCTAGCAGACGCATCAGGGATAGGCAGACTACTGGGAAGAAAACGGTATTGATCACCATGAAGAGCATCAGGGTGGAGGACTCGTTGACGAACTTGTAGGGATTGGACAGCAGCAGGTAGTAAACACAGATGCTGGGTACAAGTAGTGGGTGAAAAATATACGTAAAAAGCCTGGCCAGTAGCTTCATTATAGTTAAGCGTAGTGGACAGGCAATTTACGAATATTCGTGTGATAACCGCTCTTATTGCGGTCTGATTTTATAGTTCTCTGCGGAGTCTTGCTACCGGAATAGACAATTGTTCCCGATACTTGGCTACCGTACGTCTCGCGATATTGTATCCGCGATCGATCAGGCAGTCTGTAAGCTTCTGGTCTGATAGCGGCTTACGCTTATCTTCATTGTTGATCAGGTTGCTAAGGATCTTCTTTACCTCACGTGTGGATACCTCTTCTCCTGTGTCTGTTTGCAGGGACTCTGAGAAGAAGGACTTCAGCTGGAATGTGCCAAACTCTGTTTGCACATACTTGCTATTGGATACACGGGATACCGTGGAGATGTCGAGCTTGGTTACTTCGGCGATGTCTTTGAGGATCATCGGACGTAGCTTCACTTCGTCGCCAGTCAGGAAGTACTCGTACTGGTACTTTTGAATGGCTTTCATCACTTTGAGCATGGTTTGCTGACGCTGCTTGATGGCATCGATGAACCATTTTGCAGAGTCGATCTTCTGCTTGATGAACATGATGGTATCGCGCTGACGCTTGTCCTTTCTGTTGGACTTGTCAAAGTCTTTGAGCATGCTCTTGTAGTTGTCGCTGATGCGAAGATCCGGAGCATTTCTTTGGTGTAGTCTTAATGCAAGCTTTCCGTTTTCGTTTTCGATGATGAAGTCAGGTACGATGTAGTTTTCTACTGTAGTAGAAATATTGAAGCTACCGCCTGGCTTTGGATTTAGTTTAAGGATTTCCTCATTGGCCATGCGTAGGTCTTCGCGACTGATAGACATGGACTTGATGAGCTTCTCGTAGTGTTTCTTTGAGAATTCTTCAAAGTGATTGTCCAGAATCTCTTCTGCGATTTCGATGTACTTCTGATCGGGACCCGACTTACGGCTGATCTGAAGTAGCAAACATTCCTGCAGATTGCGACAACCCACTCCAGCGGGGTCGAAAGACTGAACGATGTGAAGTACTTGTTCCAGTTCTTCTTCTGTTGCAGATATGTTTTGCGTAAAAGCAAGATCATTTGAAATGGCTCTTAGTTCTCTTCTGAGGTAACCATCGTCATCCAGACTTCCGATGATTTGTTTGGCGATCTTGATCTGACGCTCCGGAATCTTCATCATTCCCACCTGCTCAATCAGACGCTCGTGAAAGGTCTCTATCACAGCTATTGGAATGGTCTTGGCCTCATCGGGATCGGTGTATCGCTCACCTCTAAGTTTGTAGGAGGCTATCTCATCGTCATCGTCAAGATATTGGGCAAGGTCGAGTTCGTCTTCTTTCAATGCAGGCGCCTCATCTTCGGGCTGTTCTGTCTGCATGTAGTCGATCTCATCTTCAATGTTTTTTTCATCGAGTTCTTCGAGAGCGGGGTTTTCTTCCAGCTCTTCTTTTATTCTTTCTTCTAAGGAAGCTGTAGGAACTTGCAACAGCTTCATGAGCTGTATTTGCTGAGGGGAGAGCTTCTGGAGTAGTTTTGTCGAGAGTTTTTGCTTCAGCATAATTCGTCTATTACGTCACGAAGCCTGTGTCTGGGGTTGGCTGCGCAACAGTTTTGGAAAATCTAATCTATCAAGTCAATTTAAGAACGATTGAAAATTTAGCGCTGTCTCGAAATGCAATCGGGAATCACTGAATTTTCGTTTCTTCGGCTCACTAAAAGGAGAGATTCTTTTCGTGAACAGCTTGAATAATACAAAACCTGTGCCAAAAATAGCGATTTGGGCTTTAAGTGCAAATTATTCGAAATTCTGTTTACATCCTATGGAAAACCGATCTGAAATGGTTATATTCAGTCAGGATGTTCGAATTATATGTGTAAGATGCAGGTTTGTAGGCTATTGTCTGATCTGACTTGATTTTTCATTTTCATGCCAAATCTTTACTGCCCTGCTGTAAACATCGTCTAAGCTGCGCAATTCACCCAATAAACTGTGCTATTTTTTCTCCTAATTAGTACACAAATGTCAAGTTTAGGCACCCACTGTGCCAGAATGTAAGATGCCGACATTGCCCTGAAGCCCTTGTCCTATAACAGTGAGATTTATATTGAAAACTATGTACATGTGAGTTGGGCTGCGCTCGGTCTGCTTTTTGTATACCAATCACTGGCAAAGTAGACTTATACTATGCAGTTAGTTTGGTCACTGTGTTCTACAGTGTTATGACTGTGCCTTTGACGAGCATGGTGGATTTGAAAAAAATGATGACCTTTGCAAGGCTTTAAGGCCTTCTGCAGCCCATTGCTGCGAACATTGAGCCTCCCTAAGGGCAAAATGGAACTAAATACTAAAATTCATAATTGCATTAGATTATGATGGTTGATACAACACAAATTAAGACAGTCAGCCTCGACAAGCTGGCAGAATCCATGGACGAAAAAGTAGTCGTTCGCGGCTGGGTTCGAAATAAGAGAGATAGCAAGGCAATTATCTTTGTAGAAGTACGCGACGGTAGCGGCTTTGTGCAAGCCGTCGTTTCTTTGGATGATGCGGGTCAGGAAGCATTTGATCTGGCCAAGTCACTATCTCTGGAAACCTCCGTGATTCTTAGCGGTACCGTGGTGAAAGATGAACGTCAGGTCGGTGGATGCGAATTAGTTGTGGATGCGCTGCAGATTGTGCAGCAGCCTGCTGAAGATTACCCTCTGGGCAAGAAAGCCCACGGAGTGGAGTTTCTTGGTAATAACCGGCACCTCTGGCTACGATCCAAAAAGCAATGGGCAATAATGCGTATTCGCAACCGGGCCAAATATGCTATCCATACCTTCTTTCAGGAAAGAGGATTTATCCAAATGGATGCCCCCTTTTTCACTGGCAATGCCTGTGAAGGCACCACGACTTTGTTTGAAACAGACTTTTATGGGGAGACCGCCTATCTATCCCAATCCGGGCAGCTGTACGGAGAAGCCATGGCTATGGCACTTGGTAAGATCTACACCTTTGGCCCTACCTTTCGCGCAGAAAAGTCGAAGACGCGTCGTCACTTGAGTGAGTTTTGGATGATAGAGCCGGAAATGGCTTATTATGATCTGGATATGAACATGGACCTCATTGAGGAGTTTATTAAGTACGTGGCTGCCGATATAGCGGAAAAATGTACGGAAGAACTCACCGTCCTTGAAAGGGACATGAGCCTCTTTGAAAATATGAAATCGACCTTCCCTCGTATCACACATAGCGATGCGGTGCGTATCCTCCGTGGTGAACAGGAAGTGAATGGAAAGACGACCAAAGAGATTCTGGAGTCAGATTTGGCCGCGGTGAAAGTTAGGATTGCAGAAATCAATGCAGAGATCAGCAAGACTGAAGCAGAGATGGCCGCAGGTGGCATCAAGAAAGGTAAGCTCAACTGGATGCGCAGCAAAGTGGACAAGCTCAAGAACGAACTGAAAGAGGAAGAAGAAAAGGAAAGAAACATCCCACAGTGGTTGGAATCGGCGATCAATTTTCCTCCGGGAGAGGACTTCGGTGGCTCCGACGAAACTGTGTTGACCAGAATGTTTGGTACGCCGGTCTTTGTATACAAATGGCCAAAGGCGATCAAGGCATTCTATATGAAAACCTATGAAGACGATCCGGAATTTGTGAAAGGAGTCGATTTGCTGGCACCGGAAGGATTCGGAGAAATTGTTGGTGGTGCAGAGCGGGAAGACAATTATGATGTGCTGCTTGCGGCCATCAAGCATCACGAACTACCACTGGAAGCATTTGAGTGGTATCTGGATCTGCGTAAGTACGGCTCGGTACCGCATGCTGGATTTGGATTAGGTTTCGAGCGTTTGATTATGTGGCTGACTGGTGTGCACCATATTCGGGAGACGATACCGTTTCCGCGTTCCTATGGGCGGCTGTTCCCATAGCAATAGATTTAGTAGAAAGGAGATAAGAGGGTGCTTCAGAGAATGAAGCACCCTTTTTTTATTATTGTCGCAAGAATCACTCACACACATCTTCGCCCTGATTGCCCTCAAAGCTGACATTGCTCAAGTCCAGAAATGCACCCGGCTTCACCTTGATGCCACAGTCATGACTATTGCTGACTGTACAATCTTGAAGACTCAGACTTCCTGCGTTCAGAAGTAAATTGGCTCCACCTTGATAGCCGCTGTTAATACCACCTACATACGTTTCCCCGAGACCCGCATTGCGAAGGATGCAATGCCGAAGCAAACTTGGCGCATCCATCGTGCTAAACGCCAGTCCCAGCCAATTGCCCTCTTCCAGTCGACTGAACAAGATCGGTCTTCCACTGCTGCCCGTAGCCTGTAGGCTACCTGCCTCAAAGAGCAGCCCCTTCTCCTGTGCAAAATAAAGTCGGGCCCCTTCTGCTATCGTCAAGGAAGTCTCTACCGTATTGTTGTCTCGAAAGTGGTAAGGTACACCCAGGTCCTCCCAGAGATGATCCCCCTGCTGCACAGAACCCGGACGAACCAATATGGCATCGGTTCCATTGCCCGCAAAACTGGAAGTGGCAGTCAAGCCCGAAAGCAAATCCACTCGAACCTCCGCAGCATAGCCCTCATGAGCACTTAGCTCATTAGCGGCCCATTCGAGTCCAGCAACATCACCAGTGTAGGCTTTGAATCCGGCACTTGCCCCATCAGTGACCTTGCTGTTCTTAACGGATAGCTTTCCGCTGTTGAGACAAAGACTGCATGGTCCCCGAAATCCGGGATTGCCACCCCGTACCTGCGTACTACCATTACCCGCATGTTTGATCTCTACATGCTCAAGGCGATTTTCTTCGCTTGGTGTGCTATAGAAGATGCCTTTCCAATGTCCAGCTGATTCCGAAAAGCCACGAAAAGTAATGGGCTCATCAGCGCTGCCAACTGCCTTTAAAAAACCTTCATTGACAACAATGGCCGAAGCGCCACTCATGATGAATTGCGTGCCGGCTTCGATCACCACCTCGGCTTCAATTTGGGTGCTGCTTGTAAATCGATAAGGCGCTTCACGTCGGTGCCATATTGCGTCTTCTGATACCTCGCTGCCTGTAACTTTTATTTCGTTCCTAAGATTTCCTGCAAAGCTGGAGGCTTTGTCGATAAAGCCCAGATGATGAGCACTTAGGTCAAGCGCTTTTCCTTCATGACTGCTGATGCTTGTTCGTATACAATCAAAGCGACTATTAGGGTGCAAGTAAATACCCAAACCATCACTATTGTAAAGCCCACAATCATTTAGATGGAGCCTACCTTTCTCCATCCAAACACTCGATGGCCCTTGCTCCTCGGCATTGGGTCCGGGAGCCAGCAAATAGCTGCTACCTGTATCCCTGATCTCAGTATGACTGAGCTCGATGCTGGCACTGTCAGACCTGGCAAAAAGACCATTCCACCATCCGCTGCTCGCCTGCCTTCCTACCAGGTAAACAGGAAGATCGGATGTACCTGCTGTGATCAGTTTGCCATCTTCCAAAACGATGGCGGCATGTTCAGCAAAGGATATTACAGTACCGGCTTCGATGGATAGCACAGCTCCATTGCGAATGCTCAGAATGCCATCCACCACATAATCAATCGCCTCATCCGCTTGATCTGTCCAGACAATGTCTTCTGTCACAACAAGCGCATCAATGCTAATAGTCCCAGGGCCGGCATCTGCGTAGACCAGCTCCTGATAGACATCAGCTTCTTTGTCCTGACAGCCAAACAGCAATAGTAGGAAGAGGAGCGGAAATACAATCTTGCAGTAGCCCGATTGGCCTTCTGTGAAAAATGCGATTTGATTCATCTCAAGGGATTGGGAATCAATAACTGTCTGATTTTGACGCCGCTGGAAATGATTTAGACAAGGCATTTTTTGACAGCATCCTTGTTGGCTGGTGGAGAAAAATAACGATGGATAAATCATTTCTAGCAAGTCAAAATGGACAATAATTGATTCTCTATCCCTAAAACAAAGTACCTTGTTCCGGCTCCTTATCCAAGAGACGCACAGAAGGAAAATTGCTGCCACAAGCTAAATTGACTTTTTCAATCAGGTAATTGGTCAATTCTGGCACCAGTTCCTCTTCCGGCTGATGCAAAAAGAAATACACCTCCCGCAGCCCGGATTGCTTCCATTCAGCAAGCCGCTCCGCCCATTCATCGATGCGACTGTAGTCTGTAGCATGCAATTCATTTCCAACAAAACGGATGATTACTACTGGATTACTGATACACATATGCAACAAATCCCGTCGACCTGACACATCAGTTAACAAGGGCACCAGCTGATACTTTTCGTACAAAGCGCGGGTCTTTGGCAACTGCGCTTCACTAAACCACTCTTCCGATCGTAGCTCAATCGCCAGTGGCCACTGCTGAATGACCGCCCCAAGAAAAGCATTCAAATCCTCCAGGCCTTCCAGTCCATAAGTCTCCGGCATCGTCATAAAGAAAGGACCAAGTCGATCCTCAAATGGAGCCATGGCATGCAGAAAATTTTGAAAGGAAACTTCGCAATCCTTAAGCTTCCGAACGTGACTTATATATCGTGATAGCTTCGGCACAAAGCGAAAATGAGCCGGAGTCATGGATCGCCACTTTTGAATCTGCTCTGGCTTTGGCGTCCCGTAAAAAACGGAGTTAAGCTCAATGGAGTTAAACTGCCCGGCATATCGCTTTAGGTATTCTCGTTGTGGGGTCTTCTTAGGATACACCTTTCCCAGCCAGCTTTTGTTTGCCCAACTCGGCGCGCCCACATACAATCGAAATGGCTCCTCTTTTTCTCTAAGCTCTATGTCAGCTCTGATGCAGAAATGATCCTTGGGCAGGCTGAAATCCACCTCAGAAAGGTCTTGTAGTTTTCCAAATTTCATAATTGATCTTCCTTAAGCCGCAGCATCTATTCCTGCCAGCATCCATTGAATTAGTCGTACTTTTGAGCAAAATACTGAATTGGAGTTTATATTGGTTGCCATATTTTCGGCCACGTGTTTTTTTGTACTCAGCAGGACTGCCGTGGTACAAGAAAACAACATAGCCTTGCCTTTGTTGGGTGGCCTCTATGGGACCAAGGTACTAGTGGGCTTCCTGTACGGTTGGCTGCATCTACATTACTACGGTGGCGTCGATACCTGGTTTTACTTTAATTCCAGTCGCATGATTTACGAGCAGCTGTGGCTCGATCCCATGCGCTATCTGCAATTGGTCTTTTGGCCAAACAATCCCATTCCGCCCCCTCACCTCAAGCAAATCGCTTCCGATCTTTTTGTCTGGGCTGACGAACCGCGTTACCTAATGTTGAGATTCAATGCCCTATTGCACCTGATATCCGGAGGCTATTACAATGTACATGTCGTCATTTGGAATTTCTTCTCGACGCTGGGACTCCTCTGGATTTACGACGCCTTCGCTCAGCGATTTCCGCACTGTCGAAAATGGCTGATAGCAGGGATATTCTTTACACCATCCTTGCTCTTTTGGGGTTCCGGCCTACATAAAGCAGCTATCTGCTTTTGCTGTATCGGTGGACTCTTGTGGGCGACAAAGCAGGTTATCCACAAAAACAAGACACTTATCCACACTATTTTGTGGATAATCTCTGCTTTTTTTCTGTTGTTGATCCGTCCACACGCCTTATTGCTGGCTGTTCCTGCTGCGATTGCCTATTACTGGACCCGAGGCAATGAGTACAAGGTGCTCGCCAAATACCTCGGCACCTACATCGCAGGTTTGACCGCCTTAGCGATCTTGTCCTTGCTCAGCATGCGCTTCAATTTCTTCGCAAAACTTGCCTCGGTCCGACATGCTTTTCTCTATTATCATTATGGCGGATCCGATCTTCCAATGCCGCCAATGGAAGCCAGCCTTTGGGGATTTCTCACTGATATGCCAAGAGCTTTGTACAATACCCTGCTTCGTCCACATTTTCTCGACATCCATAATGAGTTGGCCGCCGTGGCAGCTGTAGAGACTTTGCTTATTTTTTGTTTGATCATCATCACGGCCTTATTTCACCGCAAGGTCCTGCGAGAGAATCGCTCCTTTCTTCTGGCCTGCATATTCTACGCTCTGTCCTACTACATCATCATCGGTCTAACGGTAGATAATCTGGGTGCGATTGTACGTTACCGTACGGTCCCGTTGGCCTTACTGGTGCCTGCTTTGCTGGTAATGATTCGGTTTAAGTCCAAGCCTTTCTCCTAGTGCAATCAATCTACTTGTTGGGTTCATCGACATATCAATGTCGATAG
>JAHDDV010000228.1 GCA_020629205.1 Chitinophagales bacterium
TGATCGTGGTCTGCGCGATCGTGGTCTGCGTGATCGTGGCCTGGCTGCTTAGAATCTTCTGTGGAGTCTTTCAATTTATCTTTATGTCCCGAAGCATGTGCATGACCAATCACTGATTCATATTCTTCCCCCAAAAATTTACCATAACGAAGCCGCAATATCTTTTGGTCCTCAGCCAATCCCTTGCAAAGTTTTGCAAAGTCGGCTCCTCTCCCTGCAGCAATCAGCTCTTCTGTATCATTGATGATTTGACGTTGAGAGCGGAAGTAGGCGGGCATGCCTTTGATTGACATGCCATCGATTTCTGCCTCGGCAATATCCGTGGTATCATTGATCGAGATAAAATAGACATCAGAGCGTCCCTTCTGTGCTTTTGGTTGTTTATTGTCCAAGGCTTCGAGGTAGTAGTAGAGTTCGTCACCCGGCTCCATTTCCAGTGCACCAAGATCTATGGATTGACTTAATGCCCATTGCGACACGGATTCCTTTTGTGTGCGAAGCTCCATGCGTTGCTCCCGAAACTTCACCGACTCCCCTTCTCCTCTGGAAACAGTCAATACAAGTGCTGCCTGTTCAATCTTGTAATCATCAATGGCTTTGGCCTTTAGTTCGATTGGCTGCATTTGGTCCCAATCCCGTACCACATATTGCCTCGGTTCTTGAATGCTAAGCTGCGGCTTCTGGTCTGGCAGTATTTGAAGGCTATACAATTCACTCAAAGTTACTCCAGCTTCGTTTTCGAAGCTAAACTGCATTAGGCTGTTTTCTAAGAACCGTCCTTCGAAGACATATTGGCCCTCTCGGTTACGATCGATTTTTTGCGCTGCTTTTCCTGCGAGCATTGCCAGTGCCCGATCAACCGATCGGTCTAAAGCAATGGTCCACTTGATACGACTTCCTTCCGGTATCGTGACTTGCTTCTCTGTACTTTGATAAGTGGACAAACCGGTGTAAGCCGGCGGGATGACCTGCATTCTAATCGATGAGATCTTTGCCGGCTCAAGATTCCTGGCTGGATCACTTGTTTCTACATCTACCTGCTGTATAGGATCATTGGATAACATAGATTCCTGCAGGCTCTGCTCTGCTCGGGCTAGGAAATGCGCGAGCAGGGTACTACAGATTAAGAAGGCTATAAGCGGAAGAAGCCAGGATGCTTTGAAATCGAGTTTCAAGCCCTGGCTATCTAGTGCTTTGAGCTGCTGCAATGTTTGATGACGCTGCAATTGCTGCAATGGAGGCAAGTCTGCTTCCTGCTTGTAGAAGAGAAAGAGGCTGTGCTCAAGTTCAGGATGAGCCGCGCTTAGTCGCTGCCTGACTTTACTTTCATCGATCAAACGAAACTCGAAGGCTTCGAGGCTAAGTGCCGTAGCAAGGAAAGCAAAGATTCCGGAAATGATGACTGATGGCACCCACTGCAACATCAACACTTGCTGGGTGATGGAATAGCACAAGGCAAAGCATAGTAGTCCCAGACCCAAAGCGATCAAGCCGAGCTTCCACTGCAATGCTCTCAGCAATTTTCGAATGATATGTCTACCTTGATTTTGGATGGCTATTTTGATTTCTTTGATTTTGAGTTAGCCAGCAGTCTTTCCGAAGCAAAAAGAAAGCACAAGGCGAACCACAAATACCACTTGAGGTCTCTGTTTTCCGTCCTGCTTGCCGCTGCGTAAACCAGATTGGCCTTAGCACATGGTCTTGCCTGTTCTTCGCTTAATAGCAAGTTAAATTCTGGTGCCGAAGCACATAATTGCCCGTACATCAAGTCCTGAACAAAGTCGGGAAAAGACGACAACTCTACCCATTCGTTTGCTTCGGGGCTGAAGCGACTGGCAAAGGAGAAGGTGCAACTCTCGCCCTTGCTCTCTCTACACAATAAAGGCCCATGCTCCGCACTTTGCATCAGTGCTTCCCCTTTACAATCCAATCTAGATATCTGATAGAGATCAAAATTTTGAAATTGTCCTAAAGTTGTAGCACTTGCAAAGTCCTGGCAATCTTGTAGCGGCCCGGCTGCATCTTCTACAATTGTTCCGCAGTGCTTTCTTAGCAGTTCTGGGCGCTTTGCTTCAGACAAGTAAAAACAGAGCGGACTGTACTCGTAGTCCTTCCGTTGATTGATCTCCACTTGCTTAATATTGCCACTTTTCTTTTGTGTTTTTAGCACTGCTTCAGCAGCAGCTTTGACATATCTAACATCTGCCTTTCTCCTTTGATCAAAGTAGATACTTAGCTCCGTTTGCAGTGTTGCTTCCTCCATTCCTTTCGAGGAAGTTTGCGATTCTGTGTCTGCAAAGTGGACCTCAATGCGCTCTTCCAAACATGGCTTGGTTCCCCTATAATTCGATGCTTGGCGATCGAGTAAAACGATCAAATCGCTTTGCTTCTCCCCTCCTTCCAAAGCCTTCAATACCTCCCAATGACTAGCCTCAGGAGGGCTTTGATCCCCAGGATCAACACCCGGCATGCGGAAGGGTCGAAGCTTGGTGGTATCAATGCTGTCCATGAAAGCCATCACCGTTGGACTCCTCAGACCTTCCAGCAAGTCCCGAGCCACATAGTAGAGACGATCCTCAGCCTCCATTTCTAGCTGCTCTTTCCAAAAGGGTTTTGCCAAAAAGATACAAGCCAAAGCCAATAGTAAACAACGCAAAAGTAGCAGGGGCCAATTCCATAGGAAGATGCGTTTTCGACGCTTGGCCTCTGTGGACTTCAAAAGCTGTACACTACCAAAATCTACCAGTATGGGCTTGGGACGATTCCAAAGATGAATGAGCAATGGAATCAGCAAGGCCAACAGACCCACGATATAATATGGTGATAGTAAACTCATCAGCTTAAGCCCCCTTCTTTCCTAAGACAATAGACAGACTTTCCTCCACTGTGTCTTGCAAACTAACTTGCACATAATGAGCGAAATCGGCACTTAGCTGCTCCGATAAATTGGCGCAATGCGCTTGAAGGTTGGATTGATAGGCTGCTCTCGCTGCCTCCGCATCAATCTGCAATCGCTCCCCTGTTTCGAGGTCTCTAGCTTCAATCCAGCCCTTTTGTGGTAATGTTTTTTCTTGCTCTCCTAGCAAGTGCATATGTATCACTTCCTTGCCCGGTCTTAGAGATTTGGATAATTGAGTCCACTCGGTATTTGCTTCGTAGAAGTCAGAAATCACAAAGAAAAAATCGATAGTTCCAAGCGGATAGGCCGATATTTGATCCATTAGATTCACACCTGAGGTCCCCTCTGCTTCAAGATCTAAGAGCATTTGATACAGTCGACGCAGCTGACGGCTGCCGAGCCCGGGTCGCAATGCCACAAGCTGGTGCTCATTGACTGCAAGTAGACCAAACTGATCTCCTTGCTGTTGACATATTTGTGCCAATCCCGCCACCAGTTCTTTGGCCTGATCTAGTTTTTCTAATCCGTTTTCTTCATGCGCCATGGAGGCACTACAATCCAGCAAAATTGCGACTTTGATTTGTCGTTCAATCTCCGCTTCCCGGATGTAATGTCTGCCCGATCGGGCCAGCAGTTTCCAGTCTAGTCGACGGAGGTCATCTCCCGGCTGGTAGCTGCGAAACTGGCTAAAATCTGTCCCAGCTCCAAGCTGCTTACTAGCATGCCATCCACTGCGATGTCCTTGCGAGCTCCGTCGAGCGCTAATCTCCAGATGGCCAAGTCGATATTTCGGGAACTGTTTTTTCTGCATGCCTACAGCTTTAGCAAGAGGGTATAGATCAGGACCAAAGCCCCTCCACCAAAAAGTCAATAACATCCTCAGATAAAACACCTTCTGATTCGGCCTTGTAATTGGTTATGATTCTATGTCTCAAGACTGGCTTTGTCACGGCCAACAGGTCTTCTTGCAATACTGCAAATCGTCCTTGAAGCAAGGCCCGAGCCTTGGCACCGAGAATCATGGCCTGTCCTGCTCTGGTACCTGCTCCCCAATCTACCCATGTTTTGACTTCCTGTACGCTAGTAATCGCTGGACGACTTTCACGTATCAGTAGATTGACCAAATTGATCAAGTCCGGACTGATGGCAACTTGTCTACAGTAATCGCGTAGCTCTAATAGAGCTGCTGCTGTCATCACCGGCTCCACTTTGGGAGCTGAAAAAGTAGTGGTTTGTTCCAGCACCTGAAACTCTTCTTGCTCACTGGGATAGTCCATTTTGATATAGAGCAAGAAGCGATCGAGCTGCGCTTCTGGTAGCGGGTAGGTACCACCCTGCTCAATAGGATTTTGTGTTGCTAAGAGTATAAATGGATCTGGTAGGGCATGGTATTGTCCATTGAAGGTCACACCACCTTCCTGCATGGCTTCCAAGAGCGCTGCCTGTGTCTTTGGCGGCGTTCGATTGATCTCATCTGCCAGTAGCATATTGGCAAATACGGGTCCTTTGTTGAATTGGAATTCCTGCTCTCCGTTTCTGGTTCGTAGGATCTCAGTACCCACTACATCACTAGGCATGAGGTCGGGGGTAAACTGTATGCGTTTAAAAGAGAGGTCTAGGGCTTGTGAGAGGGTCTTTATGAGCAGGGTCTTTGCCAAACCCGGCACTCCTTCCAAAAGGGCATGCCCACCTGCTATAGCGGTGATCAGCACCTGCTCGATCACCTCTTCCTGCCCCACAATAACCTTGGCAATTTCGCTCTTGAGCCTTCCTGTATCGCTCAAGAGCTGCTCCACCTGTTGTTGTACTTCCTGCATGATTCCCCTTTGCTCTTAGTGCGCGGCATTGATACTGATCTACGGATGGCGAATTCTTGCTCGGACAATAGCCCGAACACGACTAAGCTGTCAAAGCGTACATCACAATATTGACCGCAAATTTTGTATTGTCTTCTGCCAACCAACGCTTGTTGCGAAAATCGTAGTCCCATTCGCAGCCGTAGTCTTTATTGCTGTACAGTACTCCGATCCGACCGTCCACTTCGATAGCTTTCAGGTAGTCATGGACCATATCATCTCCCCAACCATTTAGCTCCACTGAGCTTGGTGGTGGTCCATCTTCAAACTCGAAAAAGGAACGATAGATTTCATGTTGGTTCGAGATTTTTTGCAATCGATCCGGACCGAAGCTACGCTCCATTTGCTGCTCAAATGACTTGGCAAACAAGCCGTCAATGTCGTGGTTGCAATCATCTACAAAGACAAACCCACCATTGTTGACATACTTTACGAAATGTTCATTTTCCTTATCGGTAAACTGCACCAGTTTATGTCCGCTTAAATAGCAGAAGGGACATTCAAAAATTTCTGGGCTGGACAAGGGCACGATGTGCTCTTCCAGGTCGATTTCCAAACTGGTGTATTCTACCAAAGAATTCAGGAGATTGGAAGGCATCCTTTGGTCGGTGTCCCAATCTCCTGATTCGTATTGTATTCTGGTAAAGAAAAACTTCATAGCTTTCTTCCAGTAAATCCTCGCTAGTCTTGTCGCCTCTAAATGGCGTCTGACAAACTAGTGAAGGTGAAGTCTCTGACTTTCATTGGAGGGATAAGGTGTCCGTTGATGCGTTCCGGACGTCCCAATGCTTCCAAGTTGTTTAGCATAATGATCGGACTCTCATTAAAACGCAGGTTCTTGATCGGATGCTTGATCTTTCCGTCTTCGATATAGAAAGTACCATCACGAGTCAAGCCCGTATATAGCAATGTCTGAGGATCTACTGCTCGAATATACCACGTACGGGTAAGCAGGATTCCCTTCTTGGTATCCTTGATCAAATCTTCTCTGCTGGCTGATCCACCTTCCATAATCAAGTTGGATGGATATGGGCATACCGGCATGTTCTTCTCCTTGGCCCAGTAACGATCATAGACTAGGTTTTCCACCTTGCCTTTATTATAGAAATAGGTCTTCTTTCTTGGATTTCCTGACCAATCAAAAGTAGCATTTGGCACTTCCTTGTGCAACGGATCCGTGTAGATGGTCACTCGATCATCCAATAGTTGCTCTCCTTGTTTGTTTCCACCACCTGCTTTTGATAGATAGCTTCTACCTTCATCTGCACTTCTTGCGCCCATGTTCCAAAACATGGTCCGAAGCAGACCGATGGAAGCAGCTGGCTCAAGTATTACCGTGTACTTGCCCGGCTCTATAGCTTTCGCTCCTTTCGAATTAAAGGCCTTCTCTGCAGCTACACCTGTTGCTCTATCTGCATCAAGCTTATTGATATCGTTGTAATCACGAAGTGCATAGCCTGAACCAGTTCCATCATCTGTTCTGACGGTAACAGAAAAGTCAAGTCCGGTGTATTCATTGTAGGCGAAAAGCCCATTGGTGCTGGCCAGGGCTGTGAAGCCATGATAGTCCTCAATGAATCCAGCTGCTGTCAATCCGCCTCGTTTGCAGACACCGATGCTCTTGGCTGCCCACTGGGCTCTCTTGGCAGGATCAACGATCATGCTGCCTGGATCGGCCGTGATTGCTTTATCATAGGTTTGTGGACCCAAATAGGGCATAAATTCCGGGTTCTCCGGAGCCAATTGTGCCAGCTCTTCAGATCTTCTCACTACTTTTTCCAGTGAGGCATCATCAAACTCGTTGATCGTTGATGTTCCTTCCTTCTTGCCAAAAGCAGAAGAGACTTCCAGGCTTATGTTCTTTTGTGATCCACTTGTCGTCACTGTATTTCTGGCATAACGAATATTGCCCCCGTCATCTCCAGATAAGTCAGCAAAAGCCATTTCTGCTTTTGACATAGCCATCACTTTATCTAAAATCGCTTTCGCGTCTTCTTTACTAAGTATTGCCATTTTAAAATTGAATTAGAATTGAAAATGCCGACCTACAGTTTACGGGCGGTGTTGATCACGTTCACTCCATTAAATCGAGTGGTACTGCTTCCATGAGATACGGCGCTTACTTGTCCCGGCTGTCCCTTTCCATCGAAGAAAGAGCCCCAGAATCTAAAGTCCCGCTTGTCACAAATGGCTGCGCAGGAATTCCAAAACTCCTGGGTATTGGATTGATAAGCTACGTCTTCCAACTCGCCAACAATCTCTCCATTCTTGATTTCATAAAACAGTGTACCACCAAACTGGAAGTTGTATCGCTGCTGATCGATGGAATAAGATCCACGACCGGCAATGTAGATTCCTTTCTCTACATCCTTCACCATCTCCTGTGGTGTTAGTGGTTCCTCTCCCGGTGCCAAATTGACATTTGGCATTCTTTGGAACTGCACCGAACTCCAGGAATCCGCATAGCAACAACCATGAGATTCCTTCTGATCGATCATGTGGATTTGATCTCGAATAGCTTGATAGTTTACCAGAATTCCTTTCTTGACCAAGTCCCATTTCTTGGTGGCTACTCCCTCATCATCATAGCCTACTGCACCCAATGAGTACTGCATGGTTTTGTCTGCGTAGAGGTTTACCTTTTCATTTCCGTATTTGAAAGTGCCGGTCTTCCATTTGTCTAAGGTGGCAAAGCTGGTACCGGCGTAGTTGGCTTCATAGCCCAATACTCTATCCAGCTCCAGCGGATGACCAACGGCTTCATGGATGGTCAAACCTAGGTGATTTGGATCCAAGACCAAGTCGTACTTTCCGGCAACCACTGACTTTGCTTTCAGTTTTGCTTTTACTTGCTTCCCCGCCATCTCTGCATCTTCGAGCAGATCATAGTGATGGCTGTAGCCAATGCATCCTCCTGGACATTCTACTTTTCCTTCAGCTCTGGGATCGAGGTATTCGTAACCCATTCCCATCGGTGAGCTCAATGCTTGACGAGAGCGGAACTTACCTGTCTCTTCATCAATGGCGGTCACGGAGAAGTTTGGCCAAATTCGATGTACATCCTGATCGATGTAGCTACCATCTGTAGAGGCGAAATACTTCTTCTCATTTACCAAAAACAGCGCTGAATCTATATAGCTTGCACCGCTTTTCAAGGCAATAGCATTGGCATTCAGCATCAGGTCGACCTTCTCGCTGATTGGCACCTCGAAGGCATTCTTCTCAATCGGAGTCGCCCATGTCACTTCCCCTACGCCTTTGGTAGGTGCCAAACGAACTGGTTCTGTCTGGAGGCTGGAATTCGCCTTAGCGATAGCAACAGCCTGCTTTGCGGCGGCGGCAATCCCTTCCTCATTGACATCGCTGGTGGCTGCAAAACCCCAGGTTCCATTCACAATCACGCGAATACCGACCCCAAATGATTCTCTGTTTTCAATATTTTGGACCTTATCCTCTCGGGCGTATATAAACTGGTTTAGGTACCTTCCGATGCGCACATCTGCATAAGTAGCACCACCTGATGTCGCAGTATTAAGCGCAACATCAGATAACACCTTCTTGGCCGCTGCATCCATAATTGGGGTCAGCAGTACTGCGGGATCCACAGCAGAGCCAATCAAAGGTACACCCAGTATGGTACCTCCTATGCCCATTCCGGCATTTTGGAGAAATTTCCTTCTTTTCAAAGCACTAATTTTTAGTCAGCAATTAATTTGTGGGAAGGTAACTATATTGTCCTACACTTAAGGAAAAACTGGCGTCATTCCTGCGGATATCTGCCTCAGAATTAGCCCCTTTTAACGTTTTTTAACCGCCCTTTGATAATTGGAGACTGACCGATCTGGATGCTCATAGTAGATCCAGTCTGATTTTTGATCAGCTTTTCTGCGATTGTTTGTTGATTGTGGATTATTGATTGTTAATTGTTAACTGCTTCCTGCTCAGTGCCGAAAGAACGATCTTTGCTATATTGAACAAGCTTCAGCACATATTATCATTTTTTACTCCAGAACCCAACACATGGATTTCTTCAAACTGATTTTGCCTCTACTATTTCTGCTCCTGGGTTTCCAAAATTGCCATGCTCAGAGTAGATTCGCTATTGAAGCCGAACTCTTTGGCAAAGGATACTTGTACACGCTCGATGCCCAGTATCAATTGAAGACCTACGAGAAGTCTGAACTTTGGTTGACTCAAGGGGTCTCATTGCGAGTCGATAAGCACAAAGTCATGCACTTCTACATGCCTACTGTCTTGCTCTGGGAACGTTGTCCAAACAAGTTTGGCTTTCATATGGGAGCGGGACTTTTGAATGCCTGGCGCTATGATTACAATACTGTGCAGGATGTTCCTTCTCTAGAATACACTGGCCGATTCGATTATGATCCACTCACTTTGCACCAGCTTGGTCTTAGCTTCAAGCCTACGGAGCGGCTAACAATTCGTGGTGGTGTAACTCAGTATCATGTCTTGTTTGTTTTTGGTTACAATACGAGGGGGCATTTGGGGGTTGTGTATCGGCTTTGATTTGTGTATTGTGTATTGTGTATTGTGTATTGTGTATTGTGTATTGTGTATT
>JAHDDV010000229.1 GCA_020629205.1 Chitinophagales bacterium
TAGGCTTTGTCAATCATGGAGGCAAACAAATCATCATAGCTCGGCACCATCTCAGACCAATCATACTGCTCCACAAACTGCCGTACTTTCTGCTTTCGCAGAATCGATACATTCATGATTTGCCGCTGGAGACGATTCACAAAGTCCCGCTCATCATCGTAAAAGAAGCTCTGCTCATAAGCTTTGGGCAAGTGCTCGGGATAGGCCAGCCGTTTAGGCAGCAGCGGTTTGCAATTGCAATACAAAGCCTCAACGACACTTGCCCCAAAATTCTCCTGAAAGGAGGTCACCGGCACAAGATCAGCCTCAAAAAGTAGCCGAGCATATTCTGCCTGAGAATCCGCATATCCAAAGTGCAGAATAAAGTCTTTCAAACGCTCTTTGGCTTCATCAAAAATTGCCGGATATTTTTGTGTCTTGGCACCGAGAACAATAAGTTTGAATTCTACTCCCCTATCTTTTAGTTCGAACAGGGCCTGAAAAAAACCTTCAGGGTTTTTATCGTACTCCCAACGATTGTTCCACAAGATCACCGCACGATTCTGCTCTGATGCTTTTCCTGGGTCATAGCGATCAAAGCGCTGTAGATCAAGGCCAAGATGCAAGACTTCCGAACGATCGGCGATTGTCTGTACTGCATTTAGCTCGTTATGGTCGGGATAGATAGACAAGAACTTTGGTAACTCCTCTAGATAGGCACGCATGTGGTATTCCGAATTGAAAAGTACCTTGTCGCTGCATAGCGCCGCAGTAAAATTGATGAAACTGTAGTGCAAGTCTCGCTTGTGCTGAGGATCGCTGTCCGTAGGGGACCAGGGATAAGTGAGTTGATTTTCGTGGAAATAAGTAGCAACTGGGATACTGGCTGTGCTGCTTCTGGTCAAGGCTAAGAAAGTACTCACATCCAGCATATCAGTCGCCAAAATGAGATCCGGTTGAAGTCCTAGATCTTTATATCGCCTTGCCATTGTAACAGCTGCACCATGCATTCGCCACTTCCAGTGTTGATCCTTTAGGGAGAGCAAAGTAAAATCATGGCGACTGTGCTTCATGAGCCCATCCGCCCATTGTTTATGGGAGCCTCCATAGAAGGGCTCTAGTAATAGTATTTTTGATTGATGTTGGATGTTGGATTACTGATTACGGATGACTGATGACTGATGACATGGATACAGAAGGCGCTGTTTAGTGTAAAGGTATTGCTTTTTGGGAATGTAAATAAAAAAAGGCCGGCAACTCGAAAGTGGCCGGCCTCAAAGCACTATGCAGTGCTTCACCCAGTATTATTGAATAACGACCTTTTTGGTCATCTCTTTTCCGTTTTGTTGGACCTGGATTAGATAGGTACCAGAGGCAGAATCTGTGATATCAATCGTATTTCTGTACTTTCCAGTGAAGTCGGGTTGCACATCTCGATATACTTCCTGACCGGCTAGATCTACGATTCTCACAATCATGGAACCTCGGTCGATCAGATCAAAATCAATGGTGAACTTGCCATTGTTCGGATTTGGGTAGAAATCAAATTGCTCTACCTTCAACTCTTCTCTTCTCGGAAGCTCCATGGTACCAGCCTTACTATCGATCGAACGAAGAATTTGCTTTTCCGCTTCATTAGCCTCATCGACCAACACTTTCAGCTTCACAACTTTAGTCGTACCATTTTCGTCAATGATCTTATCAATACTGACATTGCCTGCTTCTCCGTCGATGATGATCACTTCCACGTCTTCATCCATCTCCAATTCCTGCAGATTTCCCTGCTTATCTCTAAACAAGATCTTCTGTTCCTTCTTCTGCTCAGTTTCTTTCTCGATCACACCAAGTGGCTTACCACATCCACCATACCAGGCACTACGGTGCTCTTTCTTTCCTAGTACCACAGACTTAGTAGAAGTCTTGCCATCTCGGACATATTTCACTTCTACGATATCTCCAATCTCCTTGGACTTTATTTCAGCAGAAAGTTCTTGCGGCGTCTCAGTGGGGACAGCATCAATGGAAAGGATGCGATCATTTTCCATTAGCTCAGCTGTCTCTGCAGCACTGCCTTCTACAATACCTGTGACCAGCACCCCGGGCTCAAGGGTCTCACCCAGATAAACGCCCAGCAAAGGCTTGTCCTGCATTTCTGCAGAGAACTTGTTGTAATCAAGTCGATTATGGTGGTAGCGCTTGCTTTGGAAGTCCTCACAATGTGACTTGAACATTTGTGAGGTATCTTCATGCTTGCCAAGCGCGACGTTGATAGTATTTACTACATCCCCACGCTTATATACTATTGTCACCTCGTCCCCGACTTCGTACTCTGCCAGGCTATGGTGAAGGCTCATTTCCTTTCCCAGCTGCTTTCCATCGATACTAATAAGCACATCATCGGCTAGCAAGCCTGCTTTCTCAGCAGCACTGCTTTCGACAACTCGCTTAATCTTCACACCTTCCTCTGTGCAATTGCAACAGTAATCAGGAAAAACGCCTAGAAATGCCTTATTGGCAGACTTGTGGCAATATTGCTTGAACATCAACTTTTCCCCATTTCCCTCGGATTGAAAGAGTTGGTTCATTTGCTCTTCCATACCCTCCGTGTCGAAGCGGAATATCTTGATATTAGAATCATCAGTATCAATGTCGATATCGATGTGTTGCTTCAAGCCCTCCATCATCTCTTCGATTTCATCCATATTGACATCAATATCATCAAGGTTGATATTCAATTGCTTTAGGACGTCGTCTTCTGAACCGGATTCAAGCGTATTGATCCAAATCCGTACATTTTCCTCTGCACCTTGTTCAATATCCAGTTCAATATCTGTACCCACGTCCATTTCCTCCATGGCGCGTTCAAAAGCTGCAGGGTCTGTAAATTCTCTGGTTTCACCGTTGATATTAATGACGGCTTTGAATTCTTCGGTCTCGTTGTTCTGGGCGAAGCTCGATACCGATAAAAGGCATAGTGCGAATACAAAAGTTAATTGGCTCAAAATTTTCATAAACGCTGTTTTTTTTATTGATCACTTAATTGTTTGGCGGCCTAAAGACCCGATTTGAATAATCTAAGAAAAAGTTTAATTCCTGCTTCCGATTCCTTGCACAACAAATGTAGGGCCGGAGGACTGGATGTAGGGTTAATGGGGGGTTAATGAGTGTTAAATCTTGTTAAGCCTGAGCCTTCTGGCGCTCAACTGTGTTAGATTTATTGCGGATGAACAACAAGCAGATATATACAATTGTAGCCTTGATGACCTTTGCACTATCTGGGTTGATCCTGATGCAATATCAGTGGATCAAGGATTCTTTGCAAATAAAAGATCAGCGTTTTGATCAAAATGTGCAAGTAGCGATGACCGTAATAGCTGATCGATTGGAGAAGTTGGAAATGGCCAATCAATTTACACAGGTATTTGCCAAGGATCCATCCGTCTCCTATGCCGGACAACCGGTCCCGGTCATGCATAATGGTCATCTTGATTGGTTGAATGAATCAGAGAAGCGGGAACTAGACGAGTTGGTGCGGCAATTTAGCAATGCGCCGGAAGACGAATGTCAGGAATCTATGTTCTTTGAGGCCCAATTGGGCCCTTCGACCATGGTGATCAACGTGGAAACAAGTCCACTGCAGGGTCATGCCATTCGGGCTAGACTTGGCAAGTTTTCACAAATGTTGGTTGAAGCTACGACTTCAAAGGCCTTCTACGAGCGAATAGACCCCTGTCTTGCTGAAAAGGTGATTGCGACTACCCTCGATGATGCAGGTCTAAATACCGAGTACCAATACTTGTTGGTCTCAGACAATCATGAGGTAGTGGCAGCGACGGACTATGGCTATTTTGAAAAACATCCGAAAGTGCAGTACAGTAAGGCATTGATGACTAATGACCTGTTTTCTGAACACGGAAGACTTTTTCTCGACTTCCCTCAACGTCAAAAATTTCTACTTAGCTCCTCTTCAGCTATGCTTGGTAGTAGCATCTTGCTTAATTTGATCATCATTTTGAGTTTTGTGTATACCATCTATTCGATCTTCAGACAAAAGAAGCTCTCAGAAATGAAGACGGATTTCATCAACAATATGACGCATGAGCTCAAGACCCCAATATCCACCATCAAACTTGCTACAGAGATGCTGGTGGATCCCGGCATCAGTCATGATGACAAGAGCCGTTTGCGATTCGCAGGTATCATTAAAGATGAAAACGAGCGACTACAGAATCATGTGGAGAAAGTACTGCAGTTTGCCAGAATGGAGAAAGGAAGCATCAAACTCAATATTGAATCGGTTGATATGCATCAGATGATTCTGGACTTGAAGGAAAGTTTTGCTTTGCAGGTGGCTAAACTGAATGGCAGTATAAGCTGTAATCTAAGCGCAACTAGTACCGAATTGATGGCTGATCCTTTGCACTTGCAGAACATCATCTCTAACTTGATAGACAACAGTATCAAATACGCCAAAGAAGAACCGAAGATTGAGATATCTACTCGCAATCGAGTGGAAGGCATAGAAGTGACCGTAAAGGATAACGGTATTGGCATGTCAAAGGAGACGGTAAAACGTATTTTTGACAAGTTTTACAGGGTACCAACAGGCAACATTCATAATGTAAAGGGCTTTGGGCTTGGACTTAGTTATGTAAAATTAATGGTCGATGCACATGGGGGTCATGTGGACGCAGAGAGTCAGATAGGTAAAGGCAGCAAGATTTCCTTCTTCCTGCCTGCAAAACCAATTCAGTTGGAGACAACATAAAATCTTAAATTGTAATACTATGGGTGCTAAAATAATGGTCGTAGAAGACGATCCGAACCTGGGCAATATCCTTAAGGAATATCTTGACCTAAAGGGCTATGAGCCTACGCTGTGCCGACATGGTGAAGAGGGATTTGAAACCTACAACAAACAACCCTTCGATATCTGCATACTGGATGTAATGCTTCCTTTCATGGATGGATTCACATTGGCCAAAAAGATCCGTGGGGTTGACAAGGACATCCCTATCATCTTCCTGACAGCCAAGTCCCTACCCGAAGACCGAATTCAAGGATTCAAGAACGGTGGAGATGATTATATGACCAAGCCTTTCAGTATGGAGGAGCTATCCTTGAGAGTCGACGCGATCTTGAGAAGATCTCATTTCAATGATGTCTTCGACAACAATGTAAACGAGTTTGACATCGGCACCTACCACTTCAACTTTGTGGAACAAATGCTGCGACACCCAAATGGTGATACTAAGCTGACAACCAAGGAGGCCGCTTTACTCAAGATGCTTGCACAACACAAAAACAAGGTTCTGGAGCGAGAGTACACTCTAAAAACAATTTGGGGAGAAGACAGCTACTTCACTGCACGTAGCATGGATGTGTTCATCGCCAAACTGCGAAAGTATCTAAAGAAGGACGAACAAGTCAAGATCATCAATATACACGGCAAAGGCTATAAACTCGTCGATTTACAAAAAGCCTAAGCAAGGCCTCAGCGGAGCGTTTGAATTCTCAGAAACAACGCTACCATTTCTAATACTTTTTCGTGCCGCCACCTATTGCAGGGGATCATTCTCCTGTTTTCTCCTGAAATCTTGCTCTGTCAACTTAGGTTCATGCTCCATAGTGTATCTAAGTTGCAGAGTGAAATTTCTAGGGGAATTCAAGAGCCCGGGCCGCAAGGCATACTCTTCATTTAGGAAGTTCTTGACTATAAAGCTTACTCGCAAAGGTGAGTCGCTAAAGCTGTAAGCAATACGTGCATCGTATATCTGCTTAGGTCCATTGTGCCGCTCACGGAAGTCCGTAAAGCCTTCCAGAATGCCAAAAATGGTGTCTACGTTTTCCATTACGCTATAATGCCTCACGGCAAAGCCAGCAGTAAGCTTTCGAATATCGGCTTCTATGTCGGCAGAGGCAGTATGACGGAAACGGTACTTCAGGACCGAACCCTGTGTTTCGGGATCCTGGGTGCTGTAGTTCCCCAAAGCGGCATCGAGATAATTGTTTACTTCATTTAGTGCTGTATCAACTCGAAGATTCACTGGGTAGGTATAGGTATACCCTGCAAAAGTTCGAATCGGAATATTACCGATCTCTCCGTTACCAGTTAATCCCAACTCATATCCCGCAATTCGTACTTCCGGCAAATTGATAGATTTGAATCCGATTCGCTTCATAGGATCTTCTGCTTCGGGATCATGCTCTGCAAAGCTAAACTCCACCATATCCTTGTACTCGCTCCAAAAAAGTGCTGCATCAAGGAATCCTGTCCAATCACTCAACCTAACTTTACGTTTGACTCCCAGCTCGCTGGTCCAACCTGTTTCTGGACGTATGTCAGGGTTCGAAAAAATATTGATCAAACCACTGAATTCATAGTCTAGAAAACGCTCAACCATCATAGGCATCCGATATCCTTGTCCAAAGCTCGCTCGAAGAAATGTGTTTCCTGACAACTGATAATTCGATCCAACACGAATCGAAGGAATGACCTTGAGGAAGTCTTCAAGGTGCAGCAATTCTGCTCGAAAACCACCACTAAGAGACAAACGACCAAAATCCTGATCTGCCTGAGCATAGAGTGCACTGATGGACCCATTTCGCTTTCCGATGTCTGTGTCCCTTACAATCAAAGCACTGGCGTAGGCTCCTAAAATCATGTCTGTACCGGTACTTTCAAACTCCTTCCCAAATTGATAATCTGTGGAAAGAATATGTGCATGCTGGTCCACACCTGGTCGCACCAGTCTGACACTATAATATCTGTTCTTGAGGCCATGGCGATTTCCAGCCCGATCAAAAGTGGTCATCCATGGATCGATATTGTACCAAAGGTATTTGTAGCTTCGTTCAGTCACTGGCAACATAACCCCTTCGTAGCCATTCTGCCATAGCACAAACAAGCCTTCCTTACTGAGCATTCCAGCACCATTCACCCCATAGGTCAGGTTCTCGTGCTTATCAGATCGGAATCTGGTCTTAAAATTTAGTCGCCCCCAGGTATCATCTTCTGTACGGCGGAAGCTCTTTTCATGGTGCAGGTTTCCTCCCAGCACCAGGTCCATCTTCTTAAATTTTTGTCGATGTGAGAAGTGAGTTCCAACCGAGAAGGGAGCCGATGTAGTATCTCCCCACCATTGCGTTTCTCTTGCCCGTGGCCGATCTACCATGCTGGTATATGTACTAATTTTCGAAACTGGCTTTGCTGTTGCGTCCACCGTCTTGATGTGAATCACTCCGTTCAGGGCTGATGCACCATACAACAGACTTGCTGACCCTTTCAAGACCTCAATTTGAGCAATATTTTCCACAGGGACATAATTCCACTTCACATCGCCGCGATCTGCAGAAAGTAAAGGCTGGCCATCAACCACCAACATCACTCGACTACCGGCTCCATAAGCATAGCCACTACCTCCACGGATGCTCGCCTGTCCATCCAATACCTGAACTCCGGGCACTTTTTCCACGATCTCCGTCAAGCCAATGGCATTGTTGTTTTCAATGATAGAAGGCTGAATGACATCAACCGACATAGTCTCTTGCTCTAGTTTCTTATCAAACTTGGAAACGGATACAACAACTTCATCCAATGCAGTTGCAGTCGCCTCTAGATATATTCTACCAATATCCTGGCTGGGCTGGGATACATTCACAAGTAGGGTTTGTGTTTCAAAGCCGATATAACTGAAACTAAGCAACTGCTGTCCAAAAAGGGTTTGTAGCTGAAAATAGCCGTCAAAATCGGTTGTTGCTCCTCGTCCGTCCGGCAAAACCACGGAGACCCCGATGAGGGATTCACCGCTTTCTGCATCTACTATAATGCCCGTGAGTTCAGCACTCTGCTGTGCTTCAAGTGATTGATTGCCAAGTCCGAGGCAAAGCAGGAACAAGAGGGCAAAACGATGGAAATTCTTGATGGCCATCATATGATTTGGTTTAGGGTGTGAACGGTAGTAAAGATACGATAATATGACTTTGAAAGTGTTAAATTCCAGCTTTAGGAAACACAATTCCCGACAAAAAAAGCAGCCCCTTTTGCACTGAAAAAGAGCTGCTTTATTATCACTTATTTATCAATCACTTATCGCTGCTTTGCTCCAGAAGCTCTCTTTGCTTCTTCTCATTGTACATCACTAGTTCACCTTCGAAGGAGTCAATAATGACCGGATACTCCTTGCTAATCTCACCGCTGAGAATCTTCTTAGATAACTCGTTGATCAGCTGTTTCTGAATCACCCGCTTGACTGGTCGCGCTCCATACTGGGGATCGAATCCCTGTCGACTTAACCAATTTACGGCCTCATCAGTAAAGCTCATGTCAAATTCATTGGATTTCATTAAGGATTGCACCTGCCCCAACTGTATCCGCACAATTTCGCTCATCTGTCCAGCATTTAAAGGCTGGAAGGTGATGATCTCATCGATTCGATTGTAGAATTCAGGACGCAGCGTTGCTTTCAATCGCTCCATGACCTCCAACTTCGTTGTCTCATACACAGCCATCAAGTCCTCTTCTCCGACTCCTTCGAAATTCTTCTGGATAATATCAGCACCAAGATTCGATGTCATGATAATGATCGAGTTTCGGAAATTGGCAGTTCGGCCCTTGTTATCTGTAAGCCTTCCTTCATCCAATACTTGTAGTAGAATATTGAAGACATCGGGATGCGCCTTTTCGATCTCATCAAGCAGTACCACAGAGTAAGGCTTGCGTCGCACCGCCTCCGTCAATTGACCGCCCTCATCATAGCCGATGTAGCCAGGAGGAGCTCCTACCAGTCGGGACACGGCATGTGCTTCCTGAAACTCCGACATATCAATCCGGGTGATGGCGTTTTCATCGTTGAAAAGATACTCTGCAAGTGCCTTGGCCAACTCGGTTTTACCCACTCCTGTTGTCCCCAGGAACACAAAGGAACCAATGGGCTTCTTCGGATCCTGCAATCCGGATCGACTTCGCCGAATTGCATCCGAAACGGCTACTATGGCATCTTCTTGTCCCACCACTCGCTTGTGTAATTCCTCTTCGAGTTTCAATAATTTCTCTCTCTCTCCTTCCAACATTCTGCTCACAGGAATGGAGGTCCATTTAGATACGATGGAGGCAATGTCCTCTGCATCAATTTCTTCCTTGACCATCCTGCTGGCATTATCCATGGTGGCCAGTTTGGCCTCCAAGGTCAATATCTGATTTTCTGTTTCCTTGATCTTCCCGTATCTCAGCTCTGCTACCTTTGCGTAGTCATTTGCCCGCTCTGCCTGGTCGGCTTCATGCTTGAGCGACTCGATCGATCTTCTGGCTTCCTGAATCTCGTCGATAATATCTTT
>JAHDDV010000005.1:0-40089 GCA_020629205.1 Chitinophagales bacterium
TGCACATTTGTTTCGGGAGCATAGTTGCCGTATTCATAGATTCCCGGCTCGCTAAAGCTCTCTGAAGGATCGGTACCTTGATCATCAACAATCACATAGCTCTCTTCGCCGTCCAAATCTGTAACTTCCACAAGGATGGAAAAGCTTGACTCATCGCACTGAGTTCCACTGGTAAAAGTAGCAGGAGTACAAGTCAAGGTAGGATCGTAAAAGCAAATCTGCCAGGTATTGAGACTTAGCAAATCGTAATCCCAAACACGCACATAAAGCCAGTCGCCGGGAGTCAGCCCATCCAATTGTACAGAGGCCTGAGTCCAGCCCGGAGCATCGCAATCTACATTGCTCAGGCTACTGCAATCCTCGCCAGTCATCACTTCCATACCAGTCAACATCTGGCCTTGCGTTTGGATGTTGACAAGTCCTGTTTCCGGAACAATGGCCTTGTACCAGACGTCTACAGGATCACCTTCCCCTGCAGAGCAGAATCCCAGTCCCGCCTCCTGAGTGGCACTGGCAATGAAGCTACCTTCTACCGGATTATAGCATGCCCCGCCTATATCTACAGTCACCTCAATCGCATCGACACAATCGTCATTGGATGGGGGAGGGGAGCAGTTGGTCGTGACATTTGTGAAAGCCTCGCCACATTCAGCTCCTTCTGTGAGAATAAGTATGGAAAAGTTAACAGGAACCGCATTGTCATAGGGCCCAAAAGAGTATTCAGCATCACTCAATCCAGCATCGATTGTTTGTCCTTGACTATCTAAAAGGGTATAAGTCGCTCCCTCTTCCAGTCCATCGACACTGAGGATAACTTCGAAAGTTTCTTCGTCCAGGCAGCTGGTATTGACCTCTAGATCGGCGCCTGTTGTACAAGTTGCACTAGGATCATATGCGCAAATAGTCCAATCATTGACATTGTTGCTATAAGCCCATACACGCAGATAAATTTGCTCACCCGGCTCCCTGTTATTAAGTTGTATGAGGGAGGAAGCACCATCCACTCCATCGTCATCATTACAGTCAATGGCTACTAGATTGTCACAGTCACCTTCAAAGGCCTCCATCGTAGAATCCATTGGTCCAAAGGTCTCAATACTAAGCGTACCACTTGAAGGGATGGTAGCCACATACCAGCTATCCGGCGATGTATTTCCGCTCCCTATGGTGCATTCACCAACACCTTCATGTGCTGCTTCGGCGAGATCGGCACCGTCGATTGGTGAATAACAGTATCCATAATTTGTACTGATCGGAATAGCATCTGCACAAATATCGTTGTCAATTGCCTCTGCAGTCTGCCAAAGACAGGAAAGCAGCATCAGGCCGATGAGGATCGAATACAAAGACTTCATAGATTTACATTTGAGTTAGGATTGGGAACACTAAATAGCGAAAAGCCACTTCAAGATACTCAAAAGCATCTTCCCAACAAATCCCAAGCTATGTTGCTCCCTGACAGTTTATGATTATTTGCCTTTCTTCTTCTTCTTGGATTTCTTTTTAGGTCCCTGTTCCCAATCCTCAATTTCCTTCATTACCGACTTCCAATCATTGCTTGGCTCAGCCGTAAGATCGACCGTTTTCATGTACTCTTTTGAAGAGATTTCGGTGACGTTTATCTTATTTCCAAGGAAGCCCTCGATATTGTCCAGAATCTCCCTTTCTGCATCACTACAAAAGGAAATCGCCCGTCCTTTATCCCTGCCACGCCCCGTTCTTCCGACGCGATGCACATAGTTTTCAGGCTGCTCTGGAAGATCATAATTGACCACATACTCTACAGAAGGAATGTCTATTCCACGAGCCGTTACATCAGTGGCTATCAATACTTTAACCTCCCCTGATCTAAACTTTTTCATGACCTGATTTCGGTCGCTCTGTTCCTTCTCCCCATGAATTGTAATGGCTTCGATATCGACCCTTGCCATGGCTTTTTTTACGCGTTCGGCCCGGACACGGGTGCGCACAAAGACAAGGACTTTTTTCTCTGGATGTTCAGACAACAGACGTTCGAGGAAGAAGCGCTTGTCATCCATTTCGACATAGGCAACCGAGTGCACGACATTCTTGCTCACCGGATCTTTTGGCGACAGTGTTATGCGAATCGGATTGTTGACCAGCGAGTTGGCCAGCTTCTTTATTTTTGGGTTAATTGTCGCAGAGAAAAAGAGCGTCTGTCGATTTTTTGGTAGAAATCGCAGAAGATCCTGAATGTCTTTAATAAATCCTAAATCCAGCATATGATCTGCTTCATCCAGGATCACAAACTCGACTCGATGTAATCGAATATGCCCCTGACTCACCAGATCAAACATGCGCCCCGGTGTCACGACGATAATATCCACACCATCTTGCAGCTTTTTGATCTGGGGATTTTGGTCTACACCTCCCACAATGCTCATTACCCTGACACGAGTACCACGAGCAAATTCTTCAAAGACCTCGGTCAATTGGAGCACTAATTCTCGGGTCGGAGCCATCACCACACACTTGATCCCATCCGGGCGATTCTGTCGCAGCTTGCGTTCTTGTAGCAGATGAATCACTGGCAATGCGAAAGCCGCAGTTTTCCCCGTGCCCGTCTGAGCGATGGCCAAAACATCCTCGCCTTTCAAGACCGCCGGGATAGACTTGAATTGAATGTCGGTTGTTTTGTTGAAACCCATCCGTGCAAGGTTGCGCTTGATCTCCGGACCAAAGGGGTATTTTTCGTATTTCATAATGTATATATGTAATATCGTGAACCTGATTGAGAAAATCAGAATGCTTCTTTTGTTCTTTTGGAGCACAGCAGAATGACTCGTGGCGATACCCGTCCCGCTGTCCGTTGCAATGCAGGCATCATCCAGGACTTCGCTGCACCACTATTGTGGTCTGCTCGTTCCTCACAGCCCCCACTAGTGGGCGACTCAGTTCCTGCCTGCTACCTGCATTTTCACTTCCATCGGGGCTATTTCTCACCGTCTGTTGCTCGTAGCAGCCCTAGTGCTACGCAAACCAAGTTCGCAACACCTTTAAGGGCTTCTATTTCTGTCATCCTTCGTTGCTCGTCGGTCGCGTAGCTATGGCTATGCTTCCTCCTCGCGTCTCGGCTGACAAAAAGATAAGCTCCTTAAAGGTGCCACGTACTTTGTTTACGCAGCACTAGTTCGTGGCTTTTTCCAGCCGAATTCCAACATTCATGATTTCTGGCAGACTTTCCATCCGCATATATTGCTCAATGAGCAGGGTATACTTCCCTTTCTCGGGGAAAAGTGCTCTCTCCTGAATTTGTACTTCATTATTGATGACGTTGCCGGAGCCAGATCCATACCATCTTCCTTCCTTGTTGGCCATGGGGATGTCTACTACATCTTCCTGTGATCTGCCGGAAGGGTAAATGGTCTCAATTCGCACCCAGAGATTATTGTTGTAATACTGGTTGCTATGTCGCACATTGAAAATGATATTGTAAGGCTGAAGGGTATCTGTGATTTCTGGCTCTAGCTTGACAATATCACTCTTTTTCCAAACCTGCTGTTCAAAGACTTTATGCTCTTCGAAGATGATATTGTCATTGCAGGATAGATTTAGCATCATCAGGAATAGCAGCAAGATTCCAGCAAGCTGTTTGCTGATACTAGTCGGTCTTCTTATTGTCTCCATCTTTCTTTGGTCCTGATTTCGGATCTCCCCCTTGCTTTCCATCTTTGGCTTTCTTAGGGCCCCGATTTGGTCTTCTTCTGTTTGAGCTTTTCTTCTTATCGACATCTCCGCTTTTGTTTGGAGCATTGTCCTTTCTCTTGTCGCCAGATTGTTTCTTTGGGTTTTCTCTACTATCTCTACTATCTCTATTATCTCGATTGTTTCGATTTTCTGGTTTTCCTTTATCACTTCTTTTGGGCCTTCCTTCAGTTCTACTCTGTCCATCTCGATCGCTTCTTCTCTTTCCACCAGATCGATGGTCTCGATTAGCTGGCTTGGAGCCAGAACGATCTTTGTTCCTTTTTCCTCCTTCTGATCTTGGTTGCCCACTCTTTGAGCCTGACTTGTCACTGCCCTGTTTGGCTCCTCCTTGCTTGTTACCACCTTGCTTTTCGCCGCTCTCTTTAGAGCTGGCCCTACCTTTTGCATCTCCCGGTCCCTTTCCTCTTCTGCCTTTGGCTCGATTGCCTGGCTTCTTTTTTCTTCGCTTCTTGCGTCGTGGTTCATGTCCTCCAATCACTTCGAGCGAAGTGGAGCCAACAATCATGTCTGGATCTTCCTCCGGCTCTTCATGTCCGGTATCATAACTATAGAAAATGCTTCCCTTTAGGTCTTTTGGTTTTTCTCCTCTGGCATTCATTTCCAGAATCTCTTTGACCAAATCCAGTGATACAGGAATGAAGAGATTATTGTCTGGCAGTACATACCAGAGCTTTCTTTTGAATATATCGGTCTTAACCAATCTTGCTCTCCCTTTTTCAGTTTCCAGTGAATCGAGGTTCTTTGGGAACTCGGTCAATGCATCGAGATAGATTTCCAACTCATAGTTGAGGCAGCACTTGAGCCTTCCGCATTGACCGGAGAGCTTCGCTTGATTGATGGCCAGATTTTGATATCGAGCAGCAGTAGTGGATACGGATTTGAAATGGGTAAGCCAGGTCGAACAACACAATTCTCTCCCACAAGAGCCGATTCCTCCGATTCTTCCTGCTTCCTGACGAGATCCAATCTGCCGCATTTCTACTTTGATGCGAAACTCTCGGGCAAATTCGCGAATAAGCTCTCGGAAATCTACCCGTCCATCCGCGGTATAATAGAAAGTAGCTTTTCGATTGTCGGCCTGAAATTCTACATCGCCAATTTTCATCTTCAAGCCCAAATGACGAGCAATTACTCTAGCTCTGGTCATGGTGCTGTACTCCAGTTGCTTGGCTTGTTGGTAGCGCTCCATGTCGCGCTCTGTAGGACGACGAAGCACCTTTTGAATGCCGTCTTTTCTGATTCGTTTTTTCTTAAGTTGCAGCTTGACAAGCTCGCCTTGCAGACTGACCGTTCCGATGTCGTGCCCAGAGGTTTTAGACTCCACAACAACTTGATCGCCTGTCACGACATCTACATGGTTGCTGTTACGATAGTAGCTCTTTCTTGCGCCATTCTTGAAGCTAACTTCAATGACGTCGAAGCGTTCTTGCTCCGGAGAATAACTGAGGTCCGAAAGCCAGTCGAACACATTGAGTCGGTTACATCCACCTGTTGAACAGGATCCGCTGCTGCAACCGCCACCTCCAGTCCCGCAAGTCCCGCAGCTTCCGCCACATCCCATACTTCCTTGGTTTTATGTTGAATATCCCAGGCTGGACCAAGTATTGCCAAAAATAGCAGAACAGCAGAGGATATGAATTTGCTTAATGGCCACATTATATGGCGCATACGCAAGATAGCGAAATTATTTTTAGGTTTATTGCTGTCAAATTCCGGTCCCAGAGTACTGGTACCTTGGGGCCCAATTGCTGGGTATTTTGCATGAGCTTATCTTTTAGCCAGCTGAGGCGTGAGGAGGGATTAAAGCACAGCTACATGAGCGACGAGCAACGATAGATGGCGGAAAGAGAAGCCATTCAAACTATTCAGGAATTAGATCCGGAGGCACTAGCCTTGCATTACAATATGTTTGAATTTGATCGACAGGTTTAGTAGGACAATCTTAGCGTTTGCATTGCGACCAATATGGTGACTGGCTCTGTTGAAGAGTTGGTACATGGACTCCAGCTGAAGGATACCGCAGCGTCCTGAAAGCCATGAAGCCACCTTTTTCTCTTCTTGGTTCAACAGACAGTCCCCTTCAGGGTGATAGCGCAACCTTAGGGTTTGTCTGGTGAAGTACAGGCAGTACTGCATGAAATGCTTCAGTGACTCGCGTCCATCTTTGGCTCGTTTGTCGATCCACTTGATGAGTTGCGCTTCCTGATTCTTTTTAATGCAGAGACTCATCCACTTGATAATTACCTCTGAGTTTACATTTTCTTCTTCAAGGTTTAGTTCAAGAGCCTTCACTACATTTCCTTCCGCAAGTGCACTCAGTTTCAGCGATTTGACTTCGTTCACTTGAAAGGAATCCTGTAGTCCTTGGCTGATTTCCTGATCGCTTAACCTTGGTATAGCATACTTTTGTGTACGAGATAGGATGGTGTTCAGTACTTGTTCTTCCTCCTCAGCTATTAGAATCAGTACAGTATCCTCTGGCGGTTCCTCTATCAGCTTCAAAAGCCTGTTTCCCTGATCTCCGAGGTACTCTGCTCTCCAAATGATCATTACTGTATAGGGGGAGTCATAGGATTTGAGACTGAGCCGCTTGATGATACTGTTGCATTCCTGTACATTGATATTGCCCTGTTTGTTTTCTGCATTGATATGCTGCAACCATTGATAGATACTGAAATAATTGCTCTTTGCGAGTTTCTCTCGCCATTCTGTCACAAATTCCGTACTAATGGCTCCAGTGCCGATGACGGGATAGGAATAGTGAATGTCGGGATGGGCATACTTTTGTGCCATAAAGCAAGATCGACACTTTCCACAACTATCCTCTTCCTGACGGTCCTCACAGTTTAGGTATTGGGCATATGCCAGCGCCAAGGCAAGTTTTCCCGCCCCTTCAGGGCCACTAAACAAGACTGCATGAGCGATTCGCCCGCTGTTGGCAGATTGAATTAGTCGAGATTTGATGGCCGATTGTGCCAGTACATTTCTAAAGGGCATAAAGCGATAATTGACAATTATGAGGCTAAAACGGTAGGGTTTATGAGCTGGGCTTAAGCTGGGTAGTCCACAAAGTTACGAGGAGTCTCGTAAAGCCTAACCTGCAATTCATACTTGGGATCAAATCGCTCCCTAAGCAGGTCATAGATCACAATGGCAATGTTCTCAACGGTAGGATTCAAATGCTGAAACTCCTTGACATCCAAATTGAGATTTCGATGATCAAATCGATCTGTAATCAACTCCTTGATAAGATCGCTGACAATCTTAAGATCAATCACATAACCGGTTTCCGGATCAACTTCTCCTACGACCTTAAGTTCCAGCTGATAGTTATGACCATGGAAATTGGGGTTGTTGCAGAGCCCAAAGACCTTTTGATTCTTTTCATCCGACCATGTTGGATTATGGAGTCGGTGAGCAGCATTAAAGGTGGCTTTCCGGTATACGGCTAGTCTCATAAATGATCTTTGCGCAAAGATAAGTCAAAGCGCTTAAATTGTTTTTTTGCAGAAGGGATTCTGGCCTAGAAGTGTACATCTACATACACAGGATAATGATCGCTATATCCACCAAAATACCGAGGACCACCATAGGTTTTGCTGGGCTTCTCACCGTACTTCTTGTCCATGTAGATCATGAAGTCTGCTTTGAAGATACCATCGTCTTCATTACTGGTATGTAGGCCATCACGATCTGTCAACAGAGAAGAGGACACAACAACTTGATCAAGCATATTCCAATCCCCTCTAAAGTTGTAAGTCCCTCTGCCCGCCTTTTCGTGATCAAAGGAGAGGTTGTACAGCTTGCTTGGCTCAGGCTTTTCTGGATGTAAGCTTGCCTGCAAGCCCTTGACAAGACTATTGTTACGAGGCTCATCATTGAAATCACCCATCAGGATGATTTTGGCATCTTTGTCTTTTTCGAGAATTTTGTCAATTTCCTTTCTGGCCGTTCTTGCACAGGCCATTCGCTTGGGCTCTGTCAGCTCTTGACCTTTTCTACGACTTGACCAATGGTTTATAAAAATGTGAAGAATTTCATCAGTTGGTAGCCACTTACCTCTGGTGTATAGGATGTCACGGCTTGGTTCATCTTGAAATCGCTCAGGCAGCTCGACAAAAATCGCTTTGTGGTTTAGATGTTTGAAGAGCTTGGTGTTATACATAAGTCCAACATCAATTCCTCTCACGTCTTTGCTGTCTTCATGTACAACTGAGTAGGCCATGTTACGCATGGGCGTCTTCTCAATCAGATCCAACATCACTTGCTTATTCTCTACTTCTGAAACGCCAATGATGGCGGGAACATCACCATCACCCATAGCTTCCAAAACCTGATAGATATTTTCCAGCTTCTTTTGATATCTTTCTACTGTCCACTCTTTTTCTGATGTAGGTAGGAATTGCTCGTCCTTTCTATCAGGATTGTCCTTGGTGTCGAATAAGTTCTCAACATTGTAGAAGGCGAAGCGGGCAGTGTTCTTTGAAGTCTCCTTGCTTGTACTGGCTCCTGTATCGGCAATCTTGGCTTCGTTAACCGAGGTCATTTCCTTGACAACCGGTTTTACCGGCGCTCCGGTTTGGCTATTGTCACAAGAGAAAAACGCGAGACTGGCCAATGTGGCTATAGTGAGTAAGTTGAACTTCAGCATTCCTTTGGATTTATTTAGATCCGCCTTCTTAAAAGGCCGTATAATCATTAACGACCAATAGTGCTCCTAAGGTCTATGATGACCAGAATATTCTAGCTTCTCAGTAATACAGTCTGCTAGCATCCAAACATAATCAAAATTCGGTTCACTAATGGCAAAGGGTGGCCAAGCTGTCGTCACATGGCATTGAAGACTAAGGGGAAAGCTAGATCTAGTGGATTAACTGTTCTTCAATTGAAGGGTCTTGGCTTCTACTACTCTTTTCAAGCCCTCTTCAAGCGAGACCAGCGGTCTCTGAAGAATTTCCTTCATGCGAGCATTATCGGGCATTCTTCGTTTCATATCTCCCTCTTCCAATGCCGGAACATGTTTCAAAACAGATTTGGATCCGGTCACCTTGATGATCTTTTGAGCAAGGTCAAGGACAGAGGTTTCGACTGCGCTTCCAATATTTAGCACATCATTGATGTACTTCTCTTCGTAGAGGCAAGCAAGAGTGGTGTCGATGTTGTCATCGATATAGCAGAAGGTGCGACTTTGGAGGCCGTCGCCATATATAGATATGTCTTCGTTGCGAAGCGCTTTCTTGATAAAGCGGGAAACAACAAAATCACTGCTTTGCATCGGCCCGTAGGTATTGAAAAACCTGAAAACCGTACAATCCAAACCGTATTCTTGTTGATAGGATTTGCAGAATGCTTCCCCCACATTTTTGACCACAGCATAAGGCAAGCGAGAATTTAGTGGAGTGTTATGCTCATCTTGTGGGAAGCTAACTGACTCACCATAAACCTCTGAAGAAGAGGCATATAACACTCTTTTAACACCCGTATTCTTAGCTAGATGTAGTATGTTTTTTATTCCGTCAATATCCTGAAGTACCATTACAGGTTCCTCCAGAGTTCTCTGGACACCAACTACTGCAGCGTAGTGAAATACATAATCAAAGGAGTAGGAGATCATGATTGAACTGATATCCTTGAAATTGTTAACATCCCCCTTTATGAATTTCCAATTGCTGTATTCTCTGGATGGCAATCTTGAACGATTCCCTGTTAGGAGATTATCAATGATAACGACATAATTGTTGGGATCCTGTACCAATCGACGGGCTAGTGAACCTGCCACAAATCCTGCTCCTCCGGTAACTAATATCTTTGGCATAAATGGTCTTTAAGATGCCGTAAAATTAGTGAAAATTCCGACCAATGCCTCAGAAAATCGAATACTGGCAAGGATTGGCTATCCATAATGTCCGGTGACCAATTTTGGAGCAAGGAGCTGACTCTTTAGAGCAGCCTATTCTGAATCTGACTCGCTAAACTTGTAGCCGATACCCTTCACAGTCTTGATGTAGTGATTACCTATTTTTTCTCTTAGCTTTCTGATGTGTACATCAATTGTCCGATCGGTAACAATAACATCGGGCCCCCAAACGGTATTGAAGATTTCTGAGCGCTTGAAGACTTTACCCGGTTTCGAGATCAAGAGTGTTAGAAGTTCAAACTCCTTCTTTGGCAGATAGATGAGCCGACCGTCCTGTCTGACTTCAAATTTTTCCATGTCGATCTCTATGTTTCTCTCCACCAGTTTGTTGACCGCTGGTTCTTTAGGAAAGCGTCGGAGAACTGCTTTTATGCGACTGACAAGAATAGCGAGTTTGATTGGTTTGGAAATGAAATCATCAGCTCCAGTATCAAAACCTTCAATTTGAGCCAGATCATTGTTCTTCGCGGTGAGGAACAAGATCTTGGTGTCTTCAAACGCTGCCTTGGATCGAATTCTCCTGCAGACTTCAAAGCCATCCATTTCAGGCATCATAACGTCTAACAATATCAAGTCAGGTTCTACGCGTTCGGTTTCAGAGATTGCGTCTTTGCCATTGAAAGCAGCAATGGTCTCATAGCCTTCCTTTTCAAGATTGTATCGAAGAAACTCCACGATATCCCGTTCGTCGTCTACCACCAATATTCGAATCTTTCTACCTTCCATCTCCTTTGTTGACTGTACTGCTTAATTGCGTGCCGTGAAGGTATCATTCCTTACCCAAAATACACGGTCATTTCCCCCAGACTTAAGACAAAATTAAAGTCTTCTCTCTCTTTTGGAACCTCAATGACAGTGATTTTCGGACAACTTTGATCTGATTGTTATTGATATTTAGCTCATGGTCTCGGTGCTGATGATGAAATCCTTAGTGACAGGTTGACGCAGAAAGACGTCAATTTCCTCGATAGGTCTTGTCAAAACAGCTAATTTCAAACGACATTTTTTGACAAAATGGTCAGAAAGTCACGCCTTGCAGTTCGCCTGCTGCCAAGCTCCTCATTGATGCCGCTTATTGGGAGACAGGAGATATTCGAATCAAATTCCTGGTCACAATCTCTAGAGATTAAGCGTGGTTTTTTTAGGCCGCTTTCACACTTAAAGACAATTGGATGACATTCGGCTAAGTGTCTGAGTCTCCGCCTTGGTTGCAAGTCATGATTTTTTCCTTTTTCAGCAATATTGCAGCCTAAACTCTTGTGCTCATAACAACAGTCATACCTCTAACATTGTTGGTTTTTCCAGCTTCGGATGTCGCTATTCTCACTGGTATTTTTGTTAGTGGCGTAATTCCTCACAAGGCCTGCCCCTTACGCGATTCGTTTATCCAAATTCACCTATCCCTATAGCTGTTTATTGATGGCCTATATGCCGCTGATGGTACAATATTTGCACTTTTTGTTTTCGTGCCAGATTCAGGGATTTTGCCCAATCAATCCTGAGACAGGCGTCAAAAAAAATATGTGCAACAATGAAAAAAGTTCTCACACTATTAAGCAATATTCTTGTTCTGTTATTTTTGGTCAATGCTGGCCTTATGGCAGATTGCAACTTCGGCGTCTTCGATGCAGGAGCAGATGCAAATGTTTGTGGTCTCACTGCCACATTACAAGCAGGTGTCCCTTACTATGGAAATGGTGAATGGGCTGGTCCCGGGGTGTTTTCAGATCCAAATTCCGGCACAACTTCAGTGACGGTCGCCGATTATGGAGCACACCTATTTTCCTGGACAATTACCAACCCCGATTGTCCTCCTTTCACAGATTTTGTGACCGTGATTTTTGATCCTCCGCCTAGTGAGGCGAACGGGGGAGCTGATATCACCGTTTGTGGTCTCAGTACAGCCATGCATGGTTTCGCCCCTGCCATCGGATCTGGCGTTTGGTCAGGTACGGGCCTGGACTTTGCGAACATCTATGACCCAGGCAGTTTGGTCACTGCTCCCGCGCACGGTAACTATACAGCAGTGTGGACAACTAGCAATTGTGATTGTGAGTTAAGTACGGATGCAGTCAGCCTGACCTTCTTAGCTTCCCTAACTGTGGATGCGGGTCCCGATGCTGAAGTATGCGGATTATCACATAATCTCAACGCCAGCAGCTCTGGGTCAACTGGTTATTGGTCTGGCCCAGGAATATTTTCTGATATTAACAGCCCAAGCAGTACTGTAACTGTTGCAGGGCAAGGGACTTATGTCTTCTACTGGAATGCCACCAATGATTGCGGCACAACGAGCGATGCGGTTACAGTGAGTTTTACACACTCGGGTAATTCAGCCTTTGCCGGTGCCGATGTAACTGTCCACAGTTTATCCTATACTTTAGGTGCTACATTGCCGGCAGGAACCACTGGAACCTGGTCTGGAAATGGCAACTTTGCAAATGTGAACGCTGCAAACACTGTTGTAACAGTTCCAGGGCCGGGAACATATGTGTTCACCTGGACGATCAATGATGGCTGCGCAAGTTCTTCGGATTCAGTTACAGTGACTTTTGACCCCTGTACAGTGGAAGTAAACGCTGGTGAAGACATTGAAACTTGCGGATTATCCACTTACCTGAGTGCTCAGGTAAACACTTCAGGGACGGGAACCTGGTCTGGTTCCGCTAATTTTAGCAATCCAAATGATCCAAATACCTATGTCTCTGTAGATACTTATGGAGCGTACAATTTGATATGGACTGTCAATGATCCGATTTGTGGTTTTGTTTCTGATAATGTTGTTGTTGTCTTTGGAGAAGCACCCACTAGTGCCAATGCGGGGCCGGATGACAATACCTGTTCATTGAGTTACATGTTGCAAGCTGAGACTCCGGCAGTGGGAGAGGGGCATTGGACAGGCCCAGGTGTATTTTCAGATGTGAGTGATCCAAATGCTACAGTTACAGTTGCCTCACCTGGCAATTACAGCTTCTATTGGACGGTCACAAATTGCACCTGTCCACCTGTGGATGATTATGTCAATATCTATTTTGGGACAGAGACCCCAACTTCTCAGGCAGGTCCCGCAGGACAGACTTGTGGGCTGGCCTATGTTCTATCTGCAAATGCTCCAGCCGCAGGTATGACCGGCACCTGGACTGGCAATGGTACATTTAGCAATCCTACTGATCCCAATACGACCGTTTCCGTTGCTGGACCGGGTACCTACAATTTCACATGGACAGTAGACGCCGGGGTCTGTGGTACTGCCTCTTCAAGTACCTATGTAGAGTTTACACAAGCACCACAAAACAACGGTGCTGGATCTGACATGAACGTTTGCGGAAATAGTGTGGTACTATCTGCTACTGCAGTGGCTCCTGGCTTAGAAGGATATTGGTCAGGACCCGCAACATTTGAGGACCCTCTGAATCCTGGAACGGTGGCCACGGTCGCAGGACCCGGTACCTATACTTTTTACTGGACAGTGGCTAATTGCTGTTGTGCGCCAGTTTCGGACGCTGTAGTGGTGACATTTAGTAGTGCAGGTGCTCCACCTCATGCGGGTGATGATGCCTCGGCTTGTGGATATACTTTTCAGCTAGCTGCTAATACACCAAGCACAGGCACAGGGCAGTGGACGGGAAATGGAGTATTCACAAATGCTTCGAGCCCGACCTCTCTTGTCACGGTAGCAAGTGCTGGTAATTATACTTTCAATTGGACCGTAAGTACAGATTGCGGAAGTCAAAGTGACGATGTACATGTTCTTTTCCTTGGAGATGCTCCAGCCGCTCATGCAGGAAGTGATGACAACATTTGTGGCTTGACCTATGGACTAAATGCACAGTCACCCGCAGCAGGTATAGGCTATTGGACTGGCCCAGGGGTATTTTCTGATCCTAACAATCCAGCCTCGACGGTAACAGTACCAGCTATTGGAACTTACAACTTTGTGTGGACGACGATAGGAAATTCCGCTTGTCCCTCTAACAGTGATCAAGTGAGCATCACCTTTACACAAAATGATCCCGATGTTAATGCTGGGCCTGACGCAAGTTATTGCAATCAACTAAGCCATGTGCTAGCCGCTTCTGCAGCATCGCAAGGTGTTGGGAGCTGGACTGGAAACGGTAGCTTTAGCAATGTCAATGATCCAAATGCTACAGTGACCGTTAGTGGCTATGGTACCTACAATTTTACATGGACTGTGAGCAACGGGACTTGTGGATCTGCCTCCGATGTGATGCAGGTGGTTTTTGCTGAGCAGCCTACAACTGTAAATGCAGGACCTGATGGAAGTAGTTGTTCCCTCGTGTACAATTTGACAGCCAGCAATCCGATAGGTGGAACGGGACAATGGTCTGGCCCAGGAGTATTCTCAAATGCAAATAGCCCGAATACAAATGTTCAAGTGAGTGGTCCCGGAACTTACACCTTTACCTACACAGTGAGCAATAGTGTTTGTGCTCCTGTGGAAGATTACGTAAACGTGACCTTTACTTCAGCACCCGACCCAGCCATTGCTGGACCGGATGCTAGCTACTGTAGCTTGTCAGCGACTCTTGCTGCTGTTCCAGCTACAGGTGGATATTGGTCGGTCCCAGCTGGGATCAGTATTAGTAATATCAACGATGAAAATGCCGTCATTACAGCAAGTACAGCTGGAACCTATACACTTACCTGGGTCACTTCAAATGTATGCTATGACAATAGTGACCAAGTTGTGATAAGTCTCAATCAAGCGCCTGCCGTACCCTATGCCGGAGCAGATGCTTCTGCGTGTGGACACACATATCAGCTTCAAGGAACTGGTTCCGGAACCTGGTTTGGAGATGGCGTCTTTAGCAATCCTAATGATGCTAACAGTACCGTTACAGTAGCGGCTGCAGGAACCTATAGTTTTAACTGGATCAGCTCCAATGATTGTGGTTCTGCATCTGATCAAGTAGAGATTACTTTCATAGATGGCCCGAATCCGGTAAATGCTGGTCAGGATGTCTCGACCTGCACCTTGTCTTACAATCTAATTGCAACAGGGGGCTCAGGAGGAAATGGAAACTGGACAGGTAATGGAACTTTCAGTAATGCGGGTTCACAAAGTAGTATCGTTACAGTCGCCGCTCCTGGAACATACACCTATACCTATACAAGTACCAACAACTGTGGTTCTACATCCGACTCCGTTACTGTCACTTTTGGAGAGGCTCCAGAGCAAGCACAGGCAGGAGAAGATTTTGCTATCTGCGGCTTGACGGCCCAATTAAATGGTATTCTTCCAAGTGGAACAACCGGGTTCTGGACTGGAACAACTTCTATTGATAGTCCAACAAATGCAGCTACTTTGGTAACTGCCCCATCTCCTGGAACATATACCTATACATGGACAATAAGCAATGCTTGTGCAAGTACAAGTGATGCAGTAAGTGTGACATTCCTCGGTAGCGCGCCGGAAGTAAATGCAGGAACGGATGCTTCGGTCTGTAGCCTTGACTACGTATTAGCTGCCTCCGGTGGCTCGGGATCTTGGTCTGGACCAGGAACTTTCACTGATGCCAATTCACCAAACAGTGCAGTTAGTGTAGCCGCTCCGGGCATTTATACATTTACCTGGACTGGTGATGATCAATGTGGCATTAATAGCGATGAGGTTACAATTACTTTCGGGCAAGCACCTGGTGCAGCGCAAGCTGGTGACGATTTCGCTATTTGCGGTTTGAATGCAACGATCAACGCCATATTGCCGGCCAATACTACTGGGAGCTGGACTGGTAGTACTGCTATCTCGAATCCGACTTCGAGTAGCACAAATGTAACTGCTCCAGGTCCTGGGACTTATACCTATACCTGGACAGTTAGTAACTCCTGCGGTAGTATGAGTGATGCGATTAATGTTACCTTCCTTGGTGATGCACCAGCAGTAAATGCTGGGACAGACGCAAGTATCTGCAGCTTGAGCTATACATTAGCCGCCTCAGGAGGTGCAGGATCCTGGTCAGGTGCTGGTGTCTTTAGTGATGCCTCTCTGCCGAATAGTTCTGTTACGGTGAGCACTCCTGGATCTTATACTTTTACCTGGACAGGAAACAGTCAATGTGGATCTTCAAGTGATCAGGTGACGATTACATTTGGTGAACCGCCAGCTCCTTCAAATGCGGGAGAAGACTTTGCCGTATGTGGCTTAAGTACTAACCTAAACGCTGTGCTTCCTGCAAATGGAACAGGTAGCTGGACAAATGGTCAAGGAATCAATAACCCGGGCTTGGCGAACTCTTTAGTGAACGTGCCAAGTGCAGGGACCTACACCTACACCTGGACCAATAGCAATAGTTGTGGCAGCAGTTCGGATCAAGTAAATGTTACCTTCCTTGGAACGCTGACAGCTAATGCTGGTCCCGATCAAAGTGTTTGTGGTCTGAACGCTAATCTTGCTGCGCTGGCTCCCAATACTGGTACTGGCTCCTGGTCTGGACCGGGGCTGTTTGCTAATGCGAATTCAACGATTACAAATGTGTCCGTCATAAGCCCAGGTACCTATACGTTCTACTGGACGGTTAGCGGTCAATGTGGGACAAGCAGTGATGAGGTGCAAGTGACTTTCTCTAATCAGGCAACCGCCAATGCGGGTCTGGATATGGAGGTTTGTGGACTAACACACAACCTATCTGCTTCTGGTGGTTCTGGATTTTGGTCGGGCAATGGAGTATTTGCAAATGCAAATAGTCAAAACACGACGGTGACCGTCTCAAACTACGGTACCTATGACTTTACCTGGACATCTGCCGGTGGATCTTGCGGGGACAGCTCCGATTCGGTGCAGATTATCTTTGGCGAACAACCTGTGTTTGTTGAGGCGGGTCCTGATGTGGATGTATGCGGCTTGAGCTATGTGATGTCCGCGGCTATTCCTACAGTAGGAGAAGGAACCTGGGTGGGACCAGGATTGTTTAGCGACCCGAGTCAAGCCAATGCGACGGTAACAGTTCCTTCAGCAGGTACATATACCTTCACGTGGGTAGTAGAAAACTGTGTATGTCCTATCATCAGTGATCAAGTAACGATCACCTTTGGTGGCACTGCTCCTACAGCCAATGCAGGACCTGATCAAACGCTTTGTAGCCTATCTACCGCACTAGGGGCAACGGGCAGTGGAACATGGTCTGGTAATGGAGTGTTTTCGAACCCAAACAATCCCAATAGTGCTGTTTCTGTGGCTGCAGCTGGGAACTACACATTTACCTGGACAAGTTCAAACGAGTGTGGCAGTTCTTCAGATCAGGTTTCCATAAACTTTAACAACGGCTCTGCTACAGCCAATGCCGGTCCGGATATTCAGGTTTGTGGTCTTTCAGGTCAAATGTCTGGGCTGCTGCCATCAGGTGCAACAGGTACTTGGTCAGGTACAGCGACCTTCGCAAACCCTGGTGATCCCAACTCCGTGATCTCTGTCGATCAACCTGGTATCTATCAGGTAGCCTGGAGTGTAACCGGTACTTGTGGCTCCGGTGTCGATTATGCGGTCGTTGAATTCGGTCTTCCACCAACGGTGGTTAATGCCGGTCCTGATGGCACCACTTGTGGGCTGAACTACAACCTTTCTGCGGCTGTTCCGGATATTGGAATTGGCACTTGGCAAGGTCCTGGACTATTTGGGGATGCTAATGAGCCAGTTACTACAGTTCAAGTTGCATCGCCTGGAACATATACCTTCACCTGGACAGTCAGCAATTGTAACTGTCCACTGGTAACAGACGAAGTGACCATTACATTTGGCGAGGGAGGTCTCATTGCTGATGCAGGTGCGGATCAAGATGCTTGTGGTTTGAGCGCTGCCTTAAGTGCCATCCTTCCTGCTGGTGCCACTGGACAATGGTCCGGGCCCGGCAGCTTCACCGATCCGGCAAATCCGAATTCAGTAGTGCAAGTAGCTGCGACGGGAACCCAGACATTTACATGGACAGTGACAAGTGAATGTGGTTCTAGCAGCGATCAGGTCAATATCAACTTTGGGGGTAGTGCATCACCGGCAAATGCAGGGGTTGATCAGGAAGTCTGTGGATTAGGTACCAGTCTTAATGCCGTATTGCCTCCGGGAGCAACAGGGCAGTGGTCTGGGCCTGGAACATTTACTGATCCATCCAACCCTAACACAGTTGTTGCGGTGGCAGCAGCTGGAACCAGCACATTTACCTGGACAGTTAGCAGCGAATGTGGCTCCAGCAGTGATGAAGTTATGGTAAGCTTCGATGCGGGCTCCGTGAGCGCCAATGCAGGAACTGATCAATTTGTCTGTGGGCTAAGTTTTGCACTAAGTGCTGAGCAGCCTGCCGGGACCAGCGGTCAATGGACAGGTCCAGGAACCTTCACTGACGCTAACGACCCAAATACCATTGTACAAGTTGCAGCTGGTGGCCCCTCCATGTTTACATGGACGCTTACAAGTGATTGTGGCACTTCTAGTGATGCTGTAACGATAACGTTTGGTGAAGATCCAGAACTAGCCTATGCAGGAGCTGATCAAAGTACCTGTGGCTTAGTGGCTTTGCTCAGCGGAACACCGCTAATGGGCGGTCAATGGACTGGCAATGGTAGCTTCTCAAATCCGAATGAAGGCAATACTTCTGTGACTGTAGTAGCACCTGGAGTTTATACCTTCACCTATACAGTAAGTAATACCTGCGGTACTTCAAGTGATGAAGTGACAGTGACCTTTGAAGAGGGTGCAGATATTGCCAATGCCGGACCAGACCAATCTGTTTGTAGTCTTTCCACGGTTATGGCGGCAACGGGTTCAGGTGTCTGGACTGGTGATGGAATCTTTGATAGCAATGACGCAAATGCCACAGTGACTGTTACGAGTCCAGGAACCTATCTATTTACCTGGACAGCTTCTGATGATTGCGGTACTTCAAGTGATCAGGTGGAAGTGGTGTTTGGTCAATCACCTAGTCTTGCGGATGCTGGAGAAAACATGCAGGTTTGTGGACTCAGTTATACACTTGATGGGAATCTGCCTGCGATTGGGGTAGGTACGTGGTCAGGAGCAGGGACTTTCAGTAATGCTAATCTTGCGAATAGTACGGTCACGGTAGAAGACTATGGTGATTACACTTTCAGTTGGGAAATAGAAAATGATTGTGGCTCAGACATGGACTTGGTTATCATTAGTTTCGTCGAAGGAGAAACGGCGAATGCAGGTACGGGTGGAGACATTTGTGGTCTGAGCTTTGATCTCAACGCGTCCGGTTCCGGTACCTGGACAGGTAACGGCAACTTCGCCGATGCGAATAGTGCCAGCACCACTGTATCCGTTGTTGCCCCAGGAACGTATACCTTTACCTGGACGATCGATGGTGATTGTGCAGTGAATAGCTCCGCTAATGTATCCGTAACGTTTATTGAGGATACTGCCGCCGCGAATGCAGGCGCGGACAGTGCTACCTGTGGAGAGATTTATACTCTTTCGGCAAATCCGGCTTTTGGAACATGGTCGGGTCCTGGAGAATTTGCGGATGCGAACGATCCGAATACCACTGTAACAGTTACCTCTTTTGGGCCTGCCACCTTTGTTTGGACGAGCAGCAGTGATTGTGGAACCTCTAGCGATGAGGTGGTCATCAATTTTAATGATCCAAACCCAACGACGGCAGCTGTAGGTGAAAACGAAACTATTTGTGGATTGTCTTACCAATTGACTGGAAACGTTCCTAGTGTTGGAACGGGTACCTGGTCGGGTGCAGGAAGCTTCTCTGACGTTAATGATCCCGCTGCCATAGTTACAGTACCGGAAACAGGCGATTATACATTTGCCTGGACGATAGAAAATGAATGTGATTCTTCGATGGATCTAATGATCATCTCCTTTGAAGAAGGATCAGCAACTGCTGATGCGGGTGAGGATGCTGCGGTTTGTGGCCTCTCACATACGCTTTCAGCTACGGCCGCGATCGGCGGTACATGGTCTGGAGATGCAGGAGTAGTCTTTACTGATGTAAATAATGCCTCTAGCAGTGTCACTGTTCCGGCTCCCGGTACATATACCTTTACATGGACTGTCGACAGTGATTGTGGTCAAGCCAGCGATATGGTAATGGTCGCCTTTGAAACGTCGCCAGCAGCAGACGCTGGCGCAGATGGCAGTACCTGCGGCTTGACTTATGATCTGAATGCAATATATACCACGGAGGGTCAGTCTGGTACCTGGTCAGGCAATGGAATTTTTTCCGATGCGAATAGCGCAAACAGCAGTGTTACAGTAGTTGCTCCCGGTACTTATACTTACACCTGGACAACTTCCGCAATCGGTGATTGTCCACAATCGTCTGATCAGGTGTCGGTGACATTTACTGAAGGCATTGCCGCGGATGCAGGGCCTGATGCGACCACTTGTGGTATTTTCCTTTACGCGCTCGAAGCGAGCTTGCCGGAAGGTGCTAGCGGAATGTGGTCAGGAGCTGGTACTTTTGCCAATGCCAGTGATCCGAACACAACGGTTGCTGTTCTTGATCCTGGTACTTTCACCTTTACCTGGACAGTGAGCGGTACTTCCTGTGGAGATGGCAGCGATGAAGTGGAGATCACTTACATCGAGCCCCTAAATGCCAATGCCGGTGCTGATGGGGTCAATTGTGATCTTGACTATGTGCTGAATGCATCGAATGCACCAGAAGGAGCGACTGGCTACTGGTCTGCCGTAGATGGTTTGAGCTTTAGCGCGATGGATGATCCTTCTGCCACGGTTACCGCAGCTGAAGCAGGGATTTATACTTTGACCTGGAATCTGGAACAAGAAGGCTGCAACAGTGATACCGATCAGGTAGTGCTTGACCTTGGTGGATCTGATGCCATCACTGCGGATGCCGGACCTGATGATCAACAATGCGGGTTGACTTTTGAATTGAGTGCTCAGCTAAATGCAAATGCCACGGGTTATTGGACAGGTATTGGTGAATTTGCCGATGCGAATAGTCCTACTACAATGGTGACAGTGGGTGCATATGGAGTCTACATCTTCACTTGGCATGTAGCGTCTCCTTGTGGTACTTCGACGGATCAAGTACAGGTGGAGTTTGGGACACAACCTACTATAGTAAATGCTGGTCCGGATGACTCGGTTTGTGGTTTATCCTACACATTTCAGGCAGAGATTCCAGATGTAGGATTGGGCTTCTGGCTTGGCGAGGGAGAATTTAGCAGCACGGCAAATCCTGCAGCTACTGTTACAGTGCCAGATTATGGTACCTATACTTTTGTGTGGTCAGTTGAGAACTGCAATTGCCCTACGGTGTCAGATGAGATCGTCATTACTTTTGAAGACTGTGATCCAAACAACGACGTCGTGACGGCTGTTGATGATGACTACAGCACAGAGATGAACACGGAGTTGATGATATCTCCAATGAACAATGATCTCAATCCAGGAGGTGGAGATCTCTTCTTTACGGCTGTTACGCAGCCAGCCAATGGAACGGTGGTGCCAGTTGATGATGCGCTGGTGTATCAGCCAGATGAGGGGTATACAGGAACAGATGTATTTACTTATACTGTTTGTAATTCAGAAGGAAGTTGTGATACCGCGATCGTGACCGTAGATATTGTATATACCCCAAGCGACTGCGAGTATGCCGGTGCTTTCTGTACAGAACCATTAACTCCAGTGACGATCTGTATACTACCCTGCGAGGTATCTGGTGGATTTATCACAGACCTGACAACGACTTACAATTGTAGTTTGAGTGTTACTTCCGATATCTGTTTTACATACACACCGCTGCCAGAATATCTTGGCGAGGATCAAATAGTAATTTCCTATTGTGATGCTGATGGAAACTGTGAAACACATTATGCTGATATTTCCGTTGGGAACTGTGAGGGGACCGATCCGGATCCTAATAGCACACCTATCGCACAAGATGATTTAGGGTCAACTGTTAGTGAAGGCTCGATCACGATTTCGCCGCTTTCAAATGACAGTGATCCAGATGATGATGAGTTGACGATTGCTGCCGTTGGTGATGCCGCGAACGGAACGGTTGTTCAAGATGGGTATGATCTCATCTATACACCTGCAGCTGGCTTTACAGGTACGGACTTTTTTGGTTATACTGTTTGTGATCCGGAAGGAGCTTGCGCTACAGCCATTGTAAGCATTACAGTTGTCGGAGGAGAGGGGAATAATCCTCCGTTTGCCCAGGAAGATGCGGTTTCTATTTTACAAAACGAGATTGCAGGTGTTGATGTATTGACAAATGATTCGGACCCAGACGGAGATAGTTTCTTTATCAGTAGCTATACTCAACCATCAAATGGAAATGTTGTCCAAGGAGGCAGTACTTTATTGTACACGCCAAATACAGATTATGTAGGAACGGACATGTTTACATACGAAATCTGTGATACAGAAGGTAACTGTACTTTTGGGACGGTAAATGTTACGATCACAGCTGATGTGGCTTGCGACAATCCTGCCATTTGTACAGAGCCTATCACGCCGACAGAGGTGTGCGCTAATTTCTGCACCATCGACAATTCAGATGTGACAATTCAAGACGTTCATACACTATTTGATTGCAGTATCAATCTGCTAGGAGGAACATGTGTGCAATATACTGGTTTACCTGCCTTCATTGGAGAGGAAGAGTTAGAGATCACGGGTTGTGATTCAGACGGAAACTGTGAGACAGTCGTGGTTATTGTAAATGTGGTGGAGGATTGTGACAATCTTGAAGAGGGTAAGAGTCCTGAAGGAGAGTCTCTCATGATTCCGAACTTCTTCTCGCCCAATGGGGATGGATTCAATGATTACTGGCTGGTTGATAATCTGCCTGAGGAAGATGATCTATATGTACGGGTATTCGACCTGAATGGAAGAATGCTAATGGAAGAACAAATCTGGGGGATTTTACTTTGGGACGGTAGAGTAGGGGGCATTACGCTTAATAGCGGAATGTATGCTTACACGCTAGGTAATGGGAAAAATGTGCATTACAGCGGTCTCCTAAGTATCGGACGATAGCATATAAGTTAAGTTAGCGGAAGGGGCAATCGAAAGATTGCCCCTTTTTTTGTTTCGGCATAATGCTTCTCTTTGCTAAGAAAGAGGATCGGGTTATAGAGCTACGAAGAACGGTCGGTCATCAATAGCCTCGATCGCAACGGCTATGAGGGCCGCTGCAGCCGTGGCGGAAGCTCAGCTATAGTGGCTCGAAGCGAAGGCGGAGAGACGCTAGAGCTGAAGCTGGAGCAGGCTGCTGTGGCCCTCATAATAGTGGAGAGCGAGACGGACGACACTAGATCGAATGCTGTTTTGCTCCTAAAAAATTTCCGCTTCTTTTTTTGCGAGAAGGCGCTCTTGTTCCACTGTATTTAAGTATGCTTTTGAGCCTTCGATAGGATATTTACCGGAGAAGCAAGCCATGCAATAATGTCCGTTGTACAACTGAATCATGTCTTCCAGTGATTGGTAGATGACGGCATCTGCATTCATGAATTTTCGAATTTCTTCCAGGTCTTTACTAGCCGCTATCAGCTCTGTACTGATGGCCATATCGATTCCGTATACGCATGGATGTTTGATCGGCGGGGCGGCCGATATGAAATAGACTTCAGTGGCACCGGCATCTCTAATGATCTGGACAATGCGCTGGGAAGTGGTTCCCCTCACGATAGAATCATCAACAACTGCCACCTTCTTGCCTGCTACAACATCTCGAATGGGATTCAGTTTATGTCGCACCATTTTCTCGCGCTGCTCTTGTGTGGGAGCAATAAAACTTCGACCGACATGGTTGTTTTTGACGAGTCCACGACGATAAGGAACCTGCAGCTCTTCAGCCATTGCTGAGGCAAAGAAGTAGGCAGATGAAGGGACATCGATCACGATATCAGGCTGAAGGCCACTGGTTTTGACCTTTCGCGCGAGCATCTTGCCCATCTTTACACGCTCGCTAGCAACTAGCTTTTTATGAAGTACGGAATCTTCTCTGGCGAAGTAAATGTATTCAAATATGCAAAATTTTCTATCACTTGTTCTGCAATCTTTAACGTGCATCTTGCCTTCAGTGTCGATGAAGACAGCCTGTCCAGGTTCGAGATCACAAAGTAGTTCATAGCCTAGATAGTCGAAGCAGGTGCTTTCAGAGGAGAAGCCATATGTGATTCCTTTTTCTGTGGTCTTTTGTCCTAGCAAGAGCGGTCGAATGCCGTTAGGATCGGAGAAGGCGAGCAGACCGTGATTAGCGATGAGTGCGATGGAGGAGTAAGCCCCTTTCACTTTCTCCTGCAGCGAGATGACTGCATTGAAGATGTCGGCTACTTTCAGCTTTTTTAGGTCTTTGCTATTCGCTAATTCAGTAGCGAAGGTATAGAGAATGAGTTCGAGGTCATTGGAAGTTTGGGGAAGTATATGGTAATCTTCGTAAAGGCTTTTTCGGAGTTGGTTGAAGTTGATGATATTGCCGTTGTGTACCATGGATATACCGAAGGGATAAGTCACAGAAAAGGGCTGCGCATTGACCAGTTCATTGGAGCCTTGAGTGGTGTATCGTACATGCCCTAGCCCCATGTTTCCCTTCAGTCGTTTGAGGTGTTTGGATTCAAAAACATTGTTGACTAAGCCGAGCCCTTTCTTTGTGTGAAAGTTGTTTTCGAAAGTAGTGATACCAGCCGCATCCTGACCACGATGTTGCAGGGCCGTGAGGCCGGATACCAGATCATAGACGACTTTTTGATTTCCTGCAAATCCAAGAATTCCACACATGTTGTTTGGGGTTTATGCCTTGTTTTTAAAAAGCTGATAGAGTACTTCAGAATAGAATTTGTGTTCAACTTCCAGCCCACGTTTTACGACTTCTTGTAAGTTTTCTGCCCTTCTTAGGTCGACCTTTCTTTTGTCCAAGACCTTACCAGTGTCTACACCCTTGTCGACCAGATGTACTGTGATGTAGGTGTGATCTAGTTTGTTTTCGTGTGCCCATTCGTAGGCTCCAAGACCTTTGAAGGCTTGCGTGTCTGCCGGGTGAATGTTGATAATTCGGTTCGGGAATTTCTTGAGAAAAGGTTCAGAAATAATGCGCATATAGCCAGCCAGAACAATGTAGTCGAGATTGAGAGGCTCCAGCTTATCAATGATCTGTTGGTCAAAGGATTCGCGGGAACTCCCCTTGCTCTTGATCCACATAGTATTCAGTCCGAGATTAGCTGCTGCCTTCAATCCTGCTGCCTTGGGCGTATTGCTAAAAACGACTACAATTTCGCAAACATCGCCAAGCGCTCCATCCTCGCATTGTTTGGCGATGGCAAGCATGTTGCTGCCCCGACCGGAGATGAAGATGGCAATACGTTTTTTCATTAGCGATGCTATGATTGGATAGGGAGAACGTTTCTACGTAATCCGATGTCCTTTCTGTAAGTTTTGTTTTCAAACTGAATCTTGTCCACTTCGGAATAGACCTTTTGGATGGCCGATTCCAGCGTCTTCGCATGTGCCACCACATTGAGTACCCTTCCACCATTCGTGCTAATTGTACCCTTATCTCTTTGTGTTCCGGCATGAAAAATCATAGAACCATGATCGAGATTTTCGGAAACGAGGATCGGAAACCCTTTTTCATATTTGTATGGGTATCCGCTTGAAACGAGCACCACGTCTACAAAGTAACCATCGTGAAAGTCGAGTTTAATTTGCGACAGCGTCTCGTTCAGGCAAGCTTGTATAAGCTCGTATAGATCAGATTTCAAGGCAGGCAGAATGACTTCAGTTTCTGGGTCACCCAATCGTACATTGTATTCAAGAAGCCTGGGACCCTCTTCGGTTATCATGATGCCAAAGTACAGTATACCCTTGTATGTTATTTGTTCTTTTACTAATCCAAACATAGTTGGGTTGATGATGTCGCGGTAAATTTTACGCAACTGCTCAATGCCCAGAAAGGGGAGAGGACAGAAGGCCCCCATGCCGCCGGTATTAGGTCCTTTATCGTCTTCCAGAAGTTGTTTGTGATCTTGGGAGGGGGACAAGATTCGTATATGTTGTCCATCTGTAAACCCTATGATGGAGAGTTCGACTCCTTGTAATCTGCGCTCAATTAGGAAGGGGAATTCGCTTCCATGAATGGCTTCTAATTCTGAGAGTGCTTCGAATGCTTGTCGATGTGTCTTGCATACGTAGACTCCTTTCCCTCCGGCCAGTCCATCGTATTTGATGACTAATTTACCATCGAGTAGCTTGATGCATTCTGTAGCTTGGTCGATATGCGAGAAGCTCCAGAACTCAGCGGTTTTTACCTTGTTGCGTTGCATGAATTCCTTGGCGAAAGTCTTCGAGCCTTCTAATTGGGCAGCAAACATATTGGGTCCGAAGACTTGAATTTCAGTGCCTTCGAAGTAGTTGACAATACCTTCTGTCAAAGGTAATTCAGGCCCCACTACAATTAGCTCTATGCTTTGTTTTTTGCAAAAGGATTTGATGGCGGGGAAGTCGAGCAAATCGAGATCAACATTGTGGTCCGTGCCGCCATTGCCAGGGGCCACAAATACTTTTGCAACCAAAGGAGATTGCTCAAGCTTCCAGGCAATTGCGTGCTCTCGTCCTCCCGAACCCAAAACGAGAATCTTAGCTTTGTTGCTCTGCATGGGCTTGTTTCATTTGGTTCTGGAGAAACTCCTCTGCTTGGGCAATGACCGTGTTTCCAATACGTACTGCGTCTCCGATGTAGTCTCGGGTTCTTAGGTTTTTTAATTCTTCTTTTACTTTTGCATTGACATCCAGACTATCTATGAATTCATGTAACTCCTGCAGGCTGATTTTCTTACCACGGGTGTGAGCTTTCAGTAGGTTGTATGGGTCTTCTAACCCGTGGATCTTGAGAATTGTTTGCACTGGTTCTGCCAGCAGCTCTGGACTATCTTCAAGGTGGGCTATGCAGTTTTGTTCATTTAGTTGCAGCTTATCCAGTCCCCGAATGGTCTCGGAGATGGCGAGATGTGCATAGGAGAGTGCAGTGCCCACATTTCGGCTGACCGTACTATCTGAGAGATCTCGTTGCATGCGAGATCTACACAGTCGATTTGACATTTTCGAGAGTAAGGCATTGGAGAGGCTTAGGTTGCCTTCGCTGTTTTCAAAGTTGATTGGATTGACTTTGTGTGGCATGGTAGAAGAGCCGACCTCACCGGGCTTGCTACGCTCAAAGAAAAGGTCGCGTGAGATGTATTGCCAGCAGTCCAAATCTAAATCCATGACAATGTTGTTGATTTGGCGACAGAGATTGAAGTACTGAGCCCAGGTGTCATGGTCCTCGATTTGAGTTGTGGCAATGTTTGGTTCCAGGCCTAGTTCCCGGATCATCTTGTAGGAGAACTCCATCCAGTCGTAATCTGGAAAGGCGGCTTTCATGGCAGAGAAGTTTCCTACAGCTCCATTGAGTTTTCCTGCGAAGCGAAAGGAATGAATCAGCTTCATGATTCTTAGCAGCCGGTTTGCAAATACAGCTAGTTCTTTGCCGGCAGTCGTAGGGCTTGCTTTTTGTCCGTGGGTGAAGGCTGGAAATGGCTTATCCATCCACTGACTAGCCAGACTGCAGATTCTCATCAGCAGTCTTTGATGCAATTTGGCTTGCGATTCGGTCCGGTATTCTTCCAGCAGCAGGCTATGAGCGAGGTTGTTGACATCTTCCGATGTGAGGGCGAAGTGGATTAGGTTCTCGTTACGCAGATTCAGTTTTGTTCGAAGAAATATCTCACATGCCTTCACATCGTGACGAGTGGTTTGTTCAATTTCTTTGATGGCTTGGAAATCTTGATCTGTAAAGGTCTGCAGGCTGGCTTCGATGGCATGGAGTTCTTCTTCAGCAAAGCTATCGAAGAGTCCTGTCTTGTTTAAGGCCAGCAAGTATTTTAGCTCGACTTTGCATCTTGAGCGCATGAGCGCTTTTTCAGAAAAATAGTATGGAAGTTCCCGAAGCTTTGATGCGTATCGGCCATCAAGTGGTGAAATGCAATCTCGGTCCATTGGAGTCATATGGCTTGCTGTTGTTTTCCAGTGAAGATCGATATATCTATGCTTCTTTTTTCAGTGCTTTGAGGCCATGTTGTTCCTTGATCCATTGTTCTTCACGAATGCGCTGATCAGCTTCTTTCAACTGTTGTTTTATGTTCCTAATCATTTCAGACATTTGGCGACGAACAGAAGGTATGTTTAGACTCCTCAAGGCTGCATAGGCAGCATTGTCAGGATGCACCGCTGTTGTAGCTGGTGTTTTGGATGGCATGACCAAGCTTGAATTTACATTGGTCTGAAGATCGACTGAGTCTTTGAATGGAGGACAATTTATTACTGGCAGGTTTAGGTTTGCGGCAAGAGCTCCCCCGAGACCATTGGATCTTCCTGCAACAGCGATTACAGCACCCGGCTCAACTGAATTGTTGTAAGTGTGTGCAGCTTTGAGGATTTCCTCTCCATTTTTATGTGCAGAGATCACTCGAAACTCAGTAGCTACTTGAGGGAAGCTTTGAAGGTATCGATGGATCTTCTGGCAGTGTTCAAGGTCGGATGGGCTACCCATGATTATGGCTACGTATCCTTCGCGAATGAAGCCTTCATTCACCAGGTTTCTAGACAAACGATCATTAATATCTTCGTTTGATAGGTTTGGTAGCTTTTCATCCGTTAGGATCTCGTAGATTTCCTGGTATAATCTGGATGTTTCTTGCACTACATTTTCAGGTAATCTGTCTGGTACCTTTCCTTCCTGTTTGTTTTCCAGAAGCCACTGCCTTACGTACTCTTTGGATACTTCAGTGCTTGTTCTTGGATCTTCTTGGTATTCGCTTGCTCGCCAGAATCTTGAAGAGTCCGGAGTATGAATTTCATCAATTAAGATCAAGTCGCCATTGAGAATTCCAAACTCATATTTTGTGTCAACGAGGATTAGTCCACGTTCAGCAGCGTGCTTACTACCTAAGTCGAAGAGTTGAAGGGCAATTGCTGCCATCTTATCGTAAGTGTCTTGAGATACAAGACCGTTTGCGACGATAGCTTCAGGGCTGATGTTAGTGTCGTCTTCATCTTTTGTGGTTGGTGTGAGAATTGGACTGTCGAATGCCTGATTCTTTTGCATTCCATCGGGAATGGAAAGTCCGCAAATGCTCCTTTCTCCTTTTTCGTAGCCTCTCCACATGGATCCAGTGAGAAAGCCTCTTACGATCATCTCCACTTTGATTGCTTGCGCTTCATGTACCAGCGTCATGTTTGGGTCGATTGCCTTGATGACATGATTTGGCACTATATGCTCCGTTTTTTTGAACCAGAAATTTGCCAGGCTATTGAGTACAGCGCCTTTGTGAGGGATTGGTGTTTTCGAATTCTTGTTGAACGCAGAGATTCTATCCGTTACGACGATGAGTCTTCTTTCCTCATCGATTTTGTAGCTATCTCTCACTTTTCCTGAGTGTAGCTTTTGCAACTGCGGTGTTGAAAATGTCTGGAGGCAATTCATTAAACTGTCTTTAGTTAGTTTAGATTTTTAGAGAGTAATCAAAGCTCCCTGTAAGGAAATCCAAAGTTAAAGACAAAGCCAGAATTGCCTGACAATCTACTGTTACATCTATGTTAACAAAAAAGCCTCACTACGAATCTGATCGTAGTGAGGCTTTCCAATTTCGTTTTCAGTTGAACTAGTAGCTAATGTTTGAAAATTGCCCACTAAGGATACCGTCACCTGTTAATATGCCACTAGCATCCGTACAGGTAAAACTGAACGTTCCGCTAACCGTTTGGCTGCCAGTATCAAATGTTGTGAACGTAATAGAGCCATTGGCTGAATCGAGTAGTTGGCAGACTACAGCTTCAGTCGGTTGCAGTGAATTGTCATTGAAAAGGGTGACACCCGCCAGCAAAGGATACGTACCCGTTTCAAAGGCTCCGTCATGTGCAAGGACAACACTTCTGCCTGCTGCTGCATCTGCACCTTGAATTCGGATAACACCACTGTTTACGACAGCATCGGCCATTGGTGCTTCCCATTCTTCTCCGTTGATGGTAGCGCTGAAATTGCTGCCAGCAACTGGATCACAAGCAGGGCAATCATCGCCGCCACAATCTACTCCTGTTTCGGTACCATTCATTATTCCATCAGTGCAAGTAGGGCCTCCGGTAATTCCGCAGGGTGGACAAGGTCCCCCACAATCGACACCGGTTTCGGTTTGATTTTGAATATTGTCATTACAAGTTTGAGGAATGATCACGCAGGCATCGCATGGTCCCCCACAATCAATGCCCAATTCACCCTGATTTTGTTCACCATCTGTACAGGTGTGGTCCTTGTTGCAGGAAGTGAAGATGAGCGATGAAATCACCATCATCATCACGAAAATATAACCAGTTTGCTTCATTTGTAATAGGTCTAAGGTTCACTGTTACTGCAGCAATTGCGTAAAGTCAAGCGCAATCTTGCATTTTAAATGCCGTTCTTACACAAATATATCGAAATCGGGCCAAAAGCCCCCTTCCTCGGAGTTCAATATACGACATTATGTCAGAAACTTCGATATGCCCAAATTGAGCAATTTTTTTCAGTCCTAATAGGAATTGTGCTTTCTCAGCAGCTATGATTTTGCAGTCAGGCCCTTATAGATATTAGTACTGTTCTTTTTCATTAGGGAAGTCCTGCTCTTTGACATCTGTAATATATTGACTAACGGCTCCTTTGATTTCTTCGTATAAATTCAGGTATTGTCGTAAAAAGCGTGGCTTAAACTCGTAGGTGATGCCAAGCATGTCATGTACCACCAGAACCTGTCCATCTACATCTGGTCCCGCTCCTATGCCAATAACTGGAATTCTGACAGATTCTGCCACTTCTTTGGCTAGTTTGGCAGGAATTTTTTCCAGGACCAATGCGAAGCAGCCCAAGTCTTCCAGCAGCTTTGCATCATCCTTTAGTCTTGCAGCTTCCGCTTCCTCCTTTGCTCTTACGGTATAGGTTCCAAATTTATAGATAGATTGAGGGGTAAGTCCTAAGTGCCCCATTACGGGAACTCCGGCTTTTAAGATTCGTTCGATGGAGTCGCTGACTTCCTTACCTCCTTCCAGCTTGACGGAATGTGCCCCTGATTCCTTCATAATTCTAATCGCAGAATTAAGTGCCTTTAGGGAGTTACCCTGGTAGCTGCCAAAGGGCAAGTCTACCACTACCAGAGCTCTATCTACGGCTCGTACAACGGAGCTTGCGTGATAGATCATCTGATCCAGTGTTATTGGAAGCGTGGTTTCGTGTCCAGCCATGACATTTGAAGCAGAGTCTCCAACCAAAAGAATATCGATCCCCGCCGCATCCAGAATCTTGGTCATTGAAAAATCATATGCCGTTAGCATGGCAATCTTCTCCTTTCGGTCTTTCATCGCCTGTAGCTGATGGGTAGTGACCTTTTTTATCTTCTTTACCTCTTTGTGAATCGACATCTCTTTTTTTTGTGAATTTACTCATAAACTCAGTAGTAGCAAAAGAAAGAACCCCCACCAGCGAGTGGTGAGGGTTCCTTTTGTAATTCTAGCAAGAATGCGTCAAATTAGTGTCACGTACTTTGTTTCTGCAGCACTAGCCTTCTTTCGTATCGTCTACTTCTTCAAACTCAACATCTTGCACTTCAGGTTCGTTACTGTTCGCTTGTTCAGAAGGACCCTGATCGGCTTGTGGTCCGGCTTGTTCCTGTCCTTGCTGTGCTTGGTAGATTTCAGCTGAGGCTTTTTGCCAAGCATCGTTAAGCTTATTATTAGCTGCTTCGATTGCATCGACGTCGTCCTTGTTGTTGAGTGCTTGCTTTACATCAGCTACGGCTGACTCAATGGCCGTCTTGTTTTCAGGAGAAATCTTGTCTCCAAATTCAGAAAGCTGCTTTTCTGTTTGGAATACCATGGTTTCAGCCTTGTTTACTTTCTCGATGTTCTCCTTGGCAGCGGCATCGGCAGCTTCGTTTGCCTTCGCCTCGTCTTTCATTCTTTGGATTTCATCATCCGAAAGTCCGGTAGAGGCCTCAATGCGAATACTCTGCTCTTTTCCAGTGCCTTTATCTTTAGCAGATACTTTCAAGATACCATTAGCATCGATGTCAAATGTCACCTCAATCTGAGGCACGCCTCTTCCTGCAGGTGGAATTCCGTCGAGGATGAATTTCCCAATAGAACGATTGTCTCTCGCCATGGAGCGCTCTCCTTGCAAGACATTGATCTCAACTGAGGTTTGGTTGTCAGCTGCTGTAGAGAAAGTTTCGGACTTCTTCGTTGGAATGGTTGTGTTTGACTCAATCAATTTTGTAGAAACACCCCCGTAGGTTTCGATTCCTAGTGAAAGCGGAGTTACGTCCAGAAGCAAAACATCTTTCACATCTCCGGAGAGAACACCACCTTGTATTGAGGCACCAACAGCCACAACTTCATCGGGATTTACACCGCGTGATGGCTTCTTACCGAAGAATTTCTCAACAGCTTCCTGAATCTTCGGGATACGCGTTGATCCACCAACCAGAATTACTTCGTCGATGTCAGAAGCAGAAAGTCCAGCATCTTGAAGTGCTTTTTTACAAGGCTCCAAAGTTCTGGAGACTAGACTGTCTGAGAGTTGCTCAAACTGGGAACGGCTTAGTTTCTTAACCAAGTGCTTTGGTACTCCGTCAACAGCCGTTACATATGGAAGATTGATCTCAGTCTCGTTTGAGGCAGAGAGTTCAATTTTGGCCTTTTCAGCAGCTTCCTTCAGACGTTGAAGAGCCATTGGGTCTTTTCTCAGATCGATGTTTTCATCACTCTTGAAAGCATCAGCTAACCAATCGATGATCACCTGATCAAAATCATCACCACCAAGAAAAGTATCGCCATTGGTGGATTTAACTTCGAACACGCCATCGCCTAACTCGAGTATAGAGATATCAAATGTTCCTCCCCCAAGATCAAACACTGCGATCTTCTGGTCAATGTCTCTCTTGTCAAGACCATAGGCCAAGGCTGCAGCCGTTGGCTCATTGATGATACGCTTGACGGTCAATCCCGCTACTTCACCGGCTTCTTTCGTTGCCTGACGTTGTGAGTCATTGAAGTAAGCCGGTACCGTGATGACCGCTTCAGTTACTTCCTGGCCCAGGTAATCTTCGGCCGTCTTTTTCATCTTTTGCAAAACCATGGCAGACAACTCTTGTGTTGTATAAAGTCTTCCGTCGATATCAACTCTAACTGTGTCATTGTCGCCTTTTACAACTTTGTAAGAAACCTTGTCTTTTTCTCCTCCGATTTCGGAGAATCTTCTTCCTAGGAATCTCTTGATAGACATGATGGTCTTGGTAGGATTGGTGATCGCTTGTCGTTTTGCAGGATCTCCAATCTTTCTCTCGCCATTGTCCAGGAATGCTACGATTGATGGGGTCGTACGTCTTCCTTCGTTATTGGCAATAACGACGGGTTCATTACCCTCCATTACCGCAACACAGGAGTTAGTGGTACCCAGGTCAATTCCAATAATTTTACCCATTTTCTATTGTGATTTAGTTTTTAATTTCTTTTTCGTACTTCTAAGTAGTCAATAGCTATGCCAAGGCAATTTTAGGTGCCAAAAGGTCCAAATCAGGCAGGTTTTGCGGATCTATGTTACCTACATGGCATAATTTTATGTCAAAAAGGCAGTGGACTGCCATCCTGAAAAGTGAATTTGGTGGCTCAAAACTGTAACTTGAAGCCTATGTTGAGAAGATTTCGCAAGTGGTTTCGCCCCTTGGTGGTGTTTTACATTCTGGTGTTCTACATCTTCGCCTCATTTTCCTGGTGGGCGTTCTTACACGTGAGAAAGAACCGGCAGGTTTTTGACCTCAAAGTTCAGCAACTGCAACACACAAAGGGTCTGGGTCAAGAGGAACTGCTGTCTTCGCCCGAGTATGCCTATTTGCAGGAGCGCTATCATGGTGGAAACTGGATGATCGGTGGTGAAGGGATTGTATTCCTTTTGATACTTGCTTTAGGGATTTACAGGATTCATAGTGGTTTTCAGCGTGAGTTGTTACTCAATCGGCAGCAGCGCAATTTCTTGCTATCTATCACGCATGAACTGAAGTCTCCGCTGGCAGGGATTAAGTTGGCATTAGAAACCATGAACCGCAAGAATTTACCCGAGGAAAAGAAAAAAGTTTTGCTGGACTTCTCTCTGAAAGATGCTGACCGACTGCAAAATCTGGTGGAGAACATTTTGACCGCTGCCAGATTAGACAATCAATCGATCCACCTGAGCAATATTGAGGTGAACGCAGCCGAAATTCTTCGGGGAATCTGCAGCGAATTTGAGAACAATTTTGCGCAGCAAAGAAATTTTGACTTTGCGATTGAAGAGAATTGTCAAATGCTTGGTGATCCTGTGGCTATTGCTTCGATCTTCAATAATCTGATTGAAAATGCAATAAAGTACTCTGCTGTTGGGGATCACATCAGTGTCAGACTCAAAAGACAAGGAAAAGTACTATTGTTTGAAGTAGCAGATACTGGCTTTGGAATATCGGACAAAAACAAGAGAAAGATATTTGACAAGTTCTATAGAGTGGGCAATGAGGATACACGCAAGTCTCAGGGCACAGGTCTAGGTCTTTTTATCGTGGATGAACTTACAAAATGGCATAACGGAACTATCAAAGTTTCTGATAATCGACCGAAAGGAACTATTTTCACCCTTAAGTTTCATCTCGAGAAAAACCTAAGCCAACAAAGTATGATTGCGGAGAGAGCTGGAACAATCAAACCACAAGCCTAAATAGCATATGAAAAATTATCGGTGGAAGAACTGGGGTGGCAATGTAACTGCCAGGCCTGCCAATTTCAAAACTCCGAAAACGGTTGAGAAGCTCCGCAAACAACTGCGCAAAGCCAAGATGAAAGGGCAAACAGTACGAGTTGCTGGAAGTGGTCACTCCTGGACCCGGCTCTGCCCTAGTGATGGACTCTTGATTTCAATGGATAAGCTCGCAGGAATTGAGTCTATCGACTCCGAGACGGGTGAAGTCGCTGTCTATGCTGGCACAAAGCTACATGACCTTACCGCCGAGCTGCATGAGAATGGTCTTGCTATGGAAAATCTTGGCGATATCGATGTGCAATCCCTTGCAGGTGCCATGTCTACTGGGACGCATGGGACTGGTATCCAATTCGGTACCTTGGCCACTCAATTATCAGGGATAACACTCATGAAGGCCGATGGGGAAATCATAGAATGCTCAGAAACGGAGAACAGAGATATCTATAAGGCTGCTCAAGTGTCTCTTGGAGCTCTGGGAATCATCCTCAAGTACAAGCTGAAGTGCCAGCCTACCTACAAGTTGCATTACATCGAGAAAAAGTCTGGTATAGAGGCCTGCATGGACAGCTTGTATGAGCAGATTTACGGAAATCGGAACTATGAGTTTTATTGGTTTCCATATACAGACGTGTGCCAACTCAAGATCAGCAACGAGACTGATAAGCCAGTTCGGGATAACTCGGTCGTCAACTATGTTATCAACGATATTTTGCTGGAGAATGTGATCTTTGACGGAATGGCCAAATTCGGTCGCTTGGTGCCTAAGTCCAGCAAAGCCATCGCGAAGATTTCTGGTGCTGCAGTCTCGACCGGGGAAAAGTTAAATTGGAGTCATAAAGTTTATGCTTCTCCCAGATGGGTGAAGTTCAATGAATGTGAATACAATATTCCTTTGGCCAATTTTAAGGAGGCGTTTCAAGAGATTCGCGAAATGTTGGAGGAAAAGAAATTCAAGATTCACTTTCCTACTGAGAATAGATTTGTAAAGGGAGATGATATCTACATGAGCCCGGCATATGAGCGTGATTCAGCTTACATCGCAGCTCATGTATACAAAGGCAAGGAGTATCGCCCATACTTCGATGCATTACAAAGCATTTTTAAGAATCATCAGGGAAGGCCGCATTGGGGCAAGATGCACTTTCTGAGTGGTCAGGAGCTTCGAGAGCTGTACCCACGCTGGGATGACTTTCAGGAGATTCGTTCTCTACTGGATCCGCAAGGGACGTTTTTGAACCCATATTTACGCAAGCTGTTTTTGGTGGATCAGCCATCATAGTCTCGGTTGCCAGCCTAGTGGTTGTGAAGCTAACAGAAATAGCAGCCCTCATAGGAGTCACGACCTTAGTTTTAGAAACACTAGATATCTACTATCTGTGAACAATGTAAAGATTGCCGCCCGGTACCTTCGTTTTTTGAGTACTGCACAAACAAAGTACTATGTGCACTCCCCTTTTGTTTACGACTTCTGTGAGACTGTGCTAAGTGATCGCAGGTGGTTCTATGCTTTTTCTGATATCATTGGCTTGAGGTCTCGGCTGGAGCAGGATAAATCTGAAATTGAGATCAAAGACCTCGGTGCTGGCTCGGCATTCAATACCACTACCAGACGGAGTATACGAGACCTAAATCGTAAAGTGTCCACCCCTGACCGAGACGGGAAATTGCTCTTTAGATTGGTCGATCGATACCAGTGTCAAAAGATTCTTGAACTAGGGACTTGCCTGGGCGTAGGTACTTGCTATTTGGCCAAAGCCTGTGCAGGCGAAGTGTGGACGATCGAGGGTGCAGAGAGGCTTGCAAAGCGTGCACAAGAGCATTTTCAGCTAATGGACATCGATAATGTACGCCAGGTGGTAGGGCCTTTTGGGCGCTGCTTATTGCCTTGTCTTAAGGAGATAGGTGAAGTCGACTTGGTGTTTTTTGACGGCAATCATCAAGAAGATGCTACACTCTCCTATTTTGAGACTTGTTTAGAATTTGCCCACGAAGGCAGCATTTTTGTTTTTGATGATATCTATTGGTCCGAAGGAATGATGCGAGCTTGGACAAAGATAAAGAATCATCCCTCTGTAAGATTAAGTTTGGATTTGTTTCATCTGGGTATTTGCTTCTTTCACGAGGGGCAGGCAAAACAAGATTTCAAATTGTACTTCTTCTAGTCCTTGTACCAAAAGAGAAAGCCCGTCAGGAAGTAATTCCTGACGGGCTTTTTTAGTTCTGTTATTCAAGCTCTACTGCTTAAGAACCACTTGACTGATGTAGTTCTCGCCGTCGTGGATGTTTAGCAGGTAAGAGCCTTGACTCATACCTTGCATGTCCAAAGTCACTTTGCTCGGGCCAGCTTGAACTTCCATAGCTTGCTCAATCATCACTCGACCTGTTAGATCATAGAGTACTATTGTCACTTCTGAAGCGGTTGCACTTGTGAACGATAGCTCGGTCATGTCTGTGACCGGCATTGGAGCAACGTAATTCAAAGTCAGCTGCAGAGCTCCCCTATGGATCACTACGGTGTTTGACATCTTCATTCGTCCTTCATCATCGCTTTGCAGCAATCTGTAGTAGAAGGTTCCAGCTCCTAGCCCATCATCCGAGTATTGGTAATGTGCAAATGCAGCACTACCTGGTTGCACCTCAGTAATGGTGCTGAACTGTTCCCCATTCATTGATTTCTGAACGATGTAAGCCTGATCATTTCCATTACCAGTAAAGCTTAGAAGATTTCCCGTTTCCATCAGTTGACCAACCAGCTCCAAGTCTGTACTAAAGCCACCATTGAAGATTTTACCATCTGGATCATCGCACATCACTTCGATTGTCTGTGTGTATGCTTTACACCAAGCATCATCCAAACCATAGACACTTAGAATCTCTCCTTCTGCCAACTGCATCCCGTTAGGAACAGGGTATCCTGTTTCTGAGTTGTAGAAGGCCATATCTCCTGTTCCACCTAATTGTGCCAATTGTAGTGTAGCTGTGCCGGTGGGGTTCCCGTCTACGTCTGTATCACAAACGTAGTTAATCGAGAAAGCAGCTGGGTTAGCCTCGCAAGGAATTGGACAATTGACCTCGATGGTTTGGGTCAGTGCCTTACACCAGTTCTCATCCAAAGCGTACACATGAAGAATATCACCGTGATTAAGGGTAATGCCATTCAGCACGGGATAGCCAGTTTCAGAATTGTAATAAGTCAAATCGCCAGTCCCTGCAACTTTGGACAGGTTTACTGTTGCCGTTCCTGCATTATAGCCATTTGCGTCAAGGTGGCAATTGTATGATATGTCAAATGCTGCAGGAGCTTCATCACAATTGTCCTGTGGAGCTTCACAGGCAACAGCAATCGTACGTGGAGCTGATGTACATCCTTGCTCATCTCGTGCGTATATGGTGAAGGTGTCTCCACTTGCAGCAGCCGTGCCACTTACAATTGAATTGTTATCCATGTCGAAGTAAGACAAGGTGCCGTTCCCGGAAATCTTCTCCAGATATATGGTTGCTTCACCAGTAAGATCGCCTTCACCATCTGTTAGACAAATATGACTGGCATTAAAGTCTACAGGATTGAAAATACATGGGTCGGTAACCGTTCCCTCGCAAGCCACAGTAATGGTTTGAGTCAGGGCTTTACACCAAGCTTCATCAAGTCCATATACATTCACCACTTGTCCATTAGTCAATGTCATTCCGTTCGGCACAGGATATCCCGTTTCAGAATTGTAATAGGTCATTATACCAGTTCCGCTCAACTGCTCCAAAACTAGCGTTGCTGTCCCGGTGAGTTGGCCATCAGCGTTTACATCACAGTTGTAGGAGATAGCAAATGACGAGGGGTTTCCGTTACAAGGCACTTCACAATCCACTGAAATCGTCTGTGTAAGAGCTTTACATCCATTTTCGTCAAGTGCGTATACAGATTGAATTGTTCCATCGGCCAGAGCCATGCCATCGTGCACAGGATAGCCGGTAACCGAATCATAGTAATTCAAAGTACCTGCTCCGGATACCTTTGATAGGTGTAGAGTCGCAACACCTGTATTGAAACCCTCTGCACCTTCCTGACATGTGTAGGAAATGTTGAAGGCAGCAGGAGCGGCATCACATGGATCGCCGTCCACTGGTCCACCGCCTGTTGGTGGTGTACAGTTTACAGACATCAGTAAGACATCAGATTGGCAGTTTGAAGCATCAATTGCATAGACAGCCAAATTCTGACCGGTAGAAATAGACATTCCATGACTCAATTGCATGCCTGTCAATTCATCGTAGTAGTTCAACTCGCCGTTGCCTCCCAACTGCTGTAAGGAAAGGGTCGCTGCTCCAGTGAAGCTTCCGTCTGCATCCAAATCACAGAAATACAACATATCAAAGTCCGGTGGATTCAATGCGCATGGGTTATTGTCAACACAAGCAACATTGATGGTTTGAGTCAAAGCCTTACAGCCAGCCTCATCCAGTGCATATACATGATACTCATTACCATTGCTAAGCTGCATTCCATTCTGTACCGGGTAGCCCGTTAGGGAATTATAGTAAGTCAAAGTTCCGGTTCCGCTTAGCTGATTCAAGACGAGACTAGCTGTCCCATCGGCTGCGGCATTGCAATCATAGCTAATGCTAAATGATGCTGGTGCTGCCTCACAGGGAGTAGGGCAAAATACTTCTATACTTTGTGAGAATGCTTTACAGCCCAACTCATCTAAACCATAAACTGACAAAGCGTCTCCATGACTCATTGTCAATCCATCCTGAACTGGATAACCTGTTTGGGAATTGTAAAATGCCATGGCTCCATTGGAATTGGTAACCTGCAGATTTAGTGTTGCAGTCCCGCTGTTGAAACCAGCTGTATTTACATGACAGTCGTAGGAAATATTGAAACTTGGTGGATTATCCTCACAAGGATCTTCTACACCAGAGACAAATGAAAATTCCTCAGACGTTTTTTGCTGAGGGTTGCTTTGGGCTGAAACAGTAGTCTTATGTTTCTTTTTCTTTTTGAACCATTTGCCAAACTTAAAGTTGACACCGATACCAAGACCTATTATAGCCACAGCACCTCCTAAAAGCAATAGACCTAAGTAATGAATGAGTTTCATGAATAATAGTTTACTTCAGATAAAAATCGATTTCTCCAGATGTTTCTTGCAGTGTACAAGCTGCGCTATTAGACTTCAGCTCAGTGGCATGGTTTAATATTCCTGGTAAAGTCAATATTGGCGTCTCTGCCAATAAGATACAATTTCCCTGCCATCTTTACGTATTAGGCTAATATAGCACATTAGTACATCAATTTGTGGCGTTTATCGCCATTTTTGCGCATTAAATCAGTATATGACCAATTTAGCGCGCTGTCTATTCTTTTGGTCAATGGCATCAATTATGTACAATCCAGAAGACAATCCCATCCATTTCAGGGACTGTGTTCCTGTAACATTGTCGATGCGACCTTTTACTTTGCCTTCCAGTGAATACACAATTACTGTATCCCAGTCACCATCTCCAAAACTAATCTGCAAATTAGAATTCAATCCAATAGGATTGGGGCTTATCTGCAGACTGTGTCCTGACCCATCTTCCGGACTACCCAGATTGGCTACCTGAGGATCACCAATGCAAGCCACGGCTGCCAGACCC
>JAHDDV010000005.1:40189-46862 GCA_020629205.1 Chitinophagales bacterium
ACAAAGTGGTCAGTATTTTGGATACTTATGTCAAAGTAGGTCTGCTCTGGTTCAGCCTCCGTTAGGTAAAAGAGACAAGTTTGATTGGGATTGGTCACAGTAAAAGGAAACTCACAGTGAGAATGATTCGTATTTGTACCGTCTGGGTGACTATGCTCGCCATCTTCATGTGACGAACAACCCAGCAATAGCACAGGATCTGTGATACTAATCTCCCCATCGCCGTTCAGGTCGGTACATGTAGAAGGAGCCAATTGGTCGTCAAATATCCCTTGGTAGATATAGTTGATTGCATCATTAGTCCCAATTACTCCATCGCCGTTGAGATCACCATGCAAGGCGGGGCCGGCACATTCCCCCATGCAATCCATTTGAGCGTCTCCAAGCACAGTCCCCTCACAATCAACGTATAACTCGCAGTCGTCAAGTACTTCGAAGCCAGTAATAGAATCGTCTCCAGTCAATTGAATGCAGACCTGGGCCCAGTTGTTCAGGTAATCAGTCTCAACACGTCCAACAGCATCTGGTGATTGTGACCAATTGACTCGTACCACAAGTGTATAGATTCCGGGTGTGAGGTCAGTTACATCTATCCATTGGCAGTCTAAACTTGCAGGGTATTGGTCCCAGCAGCCTGCAGTGATACCCATGTTAGCGCAATCATATTTTGGCTCAGCACCACCTGGGCAGAATAGGTCTAAGACACACATTCCCATTTTGAATCCTAGTGGCAAACTCTGCCCTAGTTCATCATACACAATATATTCTGCGTAATTGCTATAATGCCAATGATTATGACATGGGTCCCATTCATATAACTCATTTCCATCGTTGATATTAGTAGGAGAGTACCCAATGTAATAGTCTTGCTCGCCCTCATTGGCAATATTGGTGGTGAAGCGTATGATGACACGATCGCCATAACCATTTAAGCAACCTTCCTGAATCATGCACTGGTCGATGTTGTTCAAGGTATCCATCGAAAGTGTATTGCGCAAGATCTCTTGATTGACCAGTAGATCAGGGCCGGAACATTCAGGTGCTCCCTCGTAATAGCAATCTTCCGGGATACTGACTGTAGCTAAAGGGTTGTAATTGCATGCCTCTGGATCGGTACAGCCTTCAATCTCTCCCTGATAGCTGAGGTTCCACACTATTGGATAATCACTACAGGCTGCCCCTGCAGTCCCGATTCTTATGTAGTACCATTGATCCTCCGCCATCATTTGCGACACTTCCGCCTGACCATCTGTGCAGGTGCCTGTGCCAAAGTTGATCGTGCCCTCCTGGCTAAATGCCCCATCCCAACTGGAGCAATTATCATATACCCATATGCTAAGGGGGCAATCATTTCCAAACTGGCAAGTGCTGATTTTATAAGCACCCTGTTGGCTTGCTTGAAATTTGTACCAGTATTCGGGGCCCCAAATATTGTGTTGGCCGGTTTCGATTTCCTCTGCTGATGTGCAGGTCAATCCCAGTGGACAGCCCATAGAAATGGAAAATTCCGAAGTAAAACCGGGACTATCCACCAATAATTCATCATCATAGTAGACCTGAAAGCCGCCTCCTTGCTTTGGATTGAGTCCGTCAGAGGAGGAATCGTAGATGCTTAGAGTCATGCAAGTGTTGGATGGAACACATCCATCAAATCCCAAAATCCCCCCCTGCTGAAGCACGAAGCCCGCAAGCAGACTCAGTTCCCAGGTGATTTCCTCAGGATACTCGTCCGGGCTAAATTCCACCTTGAATGGCGTTTGGTTGTCTGGGCATTGCGCAGACAAGCCTAATGGGCATAAGAATAGTATGGCCAGCAATGCTAGCAGAGGCTTTGGGATCTGGGGAACCATGCAGCGAATTTTGGGTGAGCCTTTCGTTTGCTTTTCAAAATTAAGTGAATATTCATTTGCAAAGCATAAAGAGAGCAATTATATTTGGAGCAGGACAAAAAAAATCATGACCAACTTTCTAACAAATAACGATGCATGTTGTTGCTGCTTTCTAAGCAGATAGGAGAGGTTATGTGAAATAATAAACATTGAAAGGGCCTTTCCACTCGGGAAGGCCCTTTTTTATTTGGATCGAAATGAAAGTCAATAACAAGAATATTATCGTGAATATGCTAGCATGTTGTTGCTGTACCGGATCACCCTCCAGGTAAGAGCACAACTGTATATACACATATATTGAAATAAAGCCTCTCTTGCCTACGCAAGAGAGGCTTTTCTTTTGGGAACAACAGGAACCTCTTATAAGGTTTGGGAGTCTTGGGCAATGGGGATTGGTTCAGGACTTCCGCTTCCTCCCACATTTAGAAATAATACATAATCCTATAAATAGACAGACATGGCAACTGCAGTAGCAACAAAGTTCAGACAAGAACAATCGGCCTTCCAAAGGGATTTAGACACCGTAGAAGGTTTCGTCGGCAATACACCATTGTATCCGATCACTAAGATCTGGAAAAGTGAGAAGGTCAAGATTTTTGCCAAATTAGAATGGCAACAGCTGGGCGGAAGCGTCAAGGCACGGGCCGCATTCAACATCATCTGCGCTGCACTCAAAAGCGGTGAACTCGGAGGCGGAAAGGCACTGCTGGACGCAACAAGCGGTAATACTGGCATTGCCTATGCAAGCCTTGGTGCCAGACTAGGCATCCCGGTGACTTTGGTAGTGCCAGAAAACATCAGTGCGGATCGACTTCGAATCTTGCGAAGCCTTGGGGCAAGTATCGTGTTTAGCTCCCCTTTGGAATCGACCGAAGGGGCACGAGTTCTGGCAAAAAAGCTCGCTTCAGATTCTCCTGATAAGTACTTCTATGCCGATCAATACTCCAACAAAAACAATTGGTTGGCCCATTATCAGGGGACGGCCTACGAGCTCTGGCAGCAGACCAAAGGGGAGATCAGTCATTTTGTGGCAGGCCTGGGAACGACCGGCACTTTTGTAGGCACGAGCAAGAAATTGAAAGAGCTAAATCCATCGATCAAAGCCATTGAATTACAGCCGCAAACTTCCTTACATGGTCTGGAAGGCTGGAAGCATTTGGAATCGGCTGATGTGCCCTCGATCTACAAGTCCTCGGTGGCAGATGAACGGCTTGAAGTACAGTCGGAGGAGGTGTATGGGCTCCTAAGAAAAGTAGCTCGGGAGGAAGGCTTGCTCATCAGCCCATCGGCAGCTGCAAATTTGCTAGGGGCCATTAAGGTGGCTGAAGGATTGGAAGAGGGGCTGGTCGTGACCGTCTTTGCAGACGATGCTTCCCGTTATGGGCACCTCGAAGAATACTACCACTAATACTGTTATGACCACTATTTCAATGACGAGCCGATGCAAATTACCAGCAAAGCTATATTTCCCGGGATCAACCTTTCAGAAAAGGCAAAGAAGATCATTTTTGAAGATGCCCAAAAGACTTATCCGCATGAATGCTGCGGATTCTTCTTCGGAAAGCAGATTGAGGGACGACGGCAGATTACTGAGGTTCTGGTTGTCGACAACAGTGTGCAGGAGAATCGTGCCCGCCGCTTTGAGATCACAGCGCTCGACTATATGCGTGCTGAGCGCAAGGCGATTGAAGAGGATTTGGATTTGTTAGGAGTCTATCATTCCCATCCCGATCATCCTGCCATTCCCTCTTCACATGATCTGGCGGTTGCCTTGCCCTTTTTCTCATACGTGATAGTCTCGGTGCAAAAGGGAGAAGTAAATCACTGGCGCTCCTGGCAATTGGATGAGGGAGGCTTGTTTGCCGAAGAAAAGGAAAGGCACAACAAATAGTTTTTACAAAAGCAATTTCATAATCAATTCAATTTTATAATCATGGCGAAAATAATAATCCCAACTCCCTTGCGGAAGTTTACAGAAAACAATGCTAGCTTCGACAGTACGGGTAACACAGTGCAAGCAGCTTTGGCTGATCTGGTAGGTACCTACGATTTACTAGGTAAGCAGCTCCTTAATGAGGAGGGCAAACTGAGGTCCTTTCTTAAGGTTTATGTAGGTGATGAAGACATAAAGGCGCTGGATGGTGTCGATACTGCATTGAAGGAGGACACAGTACTGAGCATCATTCCTGCGATCGCAGGTGGTTAGACACAAAATCTACTTGCAACGTGTTTGATTGGTGCTACATAGCCCTGATAGAAGTGGAAATGATGGTGCTATACAGCGTCTGAGTCGCTGCGCTGGGGCTGGCTCGAAGCGAAGGCGGAGAGACAGACGCAGTGCAGCAGCGAAGTCGCTGTATAGTGCCATCATTGGAACGGATAGCAGGTAGGAAGCGGCGCGAGCAAGACTGCCTGGCTCCAAAAAATAATCATTAATAAAGTTATAAGTGTAATATAATGAGTGCATTTAGCAAAGAAGAATATAAGCGCTACAGTCGACATTTGATCATTCCTGAGTTTGGTCTGGAAGGGCAGAGGCGCCTGAAAGAATCGCGAGTTCTTGTAGTAGGAGCCGGAGGTTTGGGTAGTCCGCTTTTGCAGTATCTGGCTGCGGCTGGCGTAGGAACAATCGGCATTGTAGATTTTGATGTTGTCGAGGATAGCAATTTGCAGCGGCAGGTGCTTTTTGGGGTAAATGATGTGGGAAAACCGAAGGCAGATGCGGCGCGAGAAAGATTGTTGCAACTCAATCCTTATATAGAAATAAAGACCTATCGCGAGCGGATTAGCTCCGAGAATGCCCTTGAAATAATTCGGGATTACGATCTTGTTGCTGATGGTACGGATAATTTCCCTACAAGATATTTGATTAACGATGCTTGTGTATTGCTTGATAAACCAAATGTTTATGCTTCGATATTTCGATTTGAAGGGCAGCTTTCTGTCTTCAATCACGTAGATGAGCAGGGTGTGAGAGGTCCTAATTATCGGGATTTGTTTCCAGAGCCTCCTCCTCCGGGACTGGTGCCTAGCTGTGCAGAGGGCGGTGTGATTGGGGTGCTGCCCGGAATTCTAGGTTCTTTGCAGGCCAATGAAGTGATTAAGATTTTGAGTGGGGTAGGGGAGCCGCTTTCCGGTCGTCTGTTTCTATTTGATGCAGCGACTTTTCAAACCCGTACATTGAAAGTGCGGCGTGATCCGGACAATCCTCTGAATGGAGAGAATCCGACTCAGACAGCACTGATAGACTATCAACAATTTTGTGGAATTGGAAATGCGGAGGTAGAAGAGCGTGCCGTGAAAGAGATTGACGTGGAGGGGCTTAAGGACTTGCAGACGCGTGGCGAAGGTTATCAGTTGATAGATGTGCGGGAGCCTTATGAGTATGAGATTGCGCATTTGGATGGGGAGTTGATTCCACTGGGTGCCGTGACAGAGGCGGTTGCAAAAATTGCGCGCGACAAGCAGGTGATCATTCATTGTCGTTCGGGAAAGCGGAGTGCAAAGGCGATTCGGCAGTTGGAGGATCTGTATGGATTTGATAATTTGTATAACTTAAAGGGCGGAATTTTGGCTTATGCGGAGCAAATCAATCCCGCTTTGCCTGTTTATTAGAAGAATATTTAGGGAGCTATGTCGCATCATTTTGAAGAGATTTCGAAGGATATAGATCGGGAGGAAAAGTACAAACTGCTGCTGCTGCAGGTGGAGGCCGTGATCGCCGATGAGTCTGATTTGATCGCAAATCTGGCCAATGTGTCAGCCTTGCTAAAATTCGGTCTGGATTTCTTTTGGGTCGGATTTTATCTGGAGAAAGAGGGGCAATTGGTTCTTGGGCCTTATCAGGGGCCTTTGGCTTGCAGCCGTATTGACTTCGGAAAGGGCGTTTGTGGTACGAGTGCTGAGCAGCAGCAGACCATTGTTGTTCCGAATGTGGAGGAATTTCCTGGGCATATCGCCTGCAGTGCGGATTCAAAATCTGAGATTGTTGTGCCCCTGGTGGCGGCAAATAAAACGCGCCTTATTTTGGACGTCGACAGCGATCATTTGAATGAATTTAATGAGCTTGATGCCCAATATTTGGGTGAGATTATCGTTATGATTCATAGACGGCATTTCTCACATTATATGTAATGTATGAAAGCTATCCGATTAATTTCTTTTCACAAAAAGCTATGTTACAGGCATAAATAGTGGTGTTTTTGCCTCGATTTTACACTATTTGTAATAGAAACACAAATGGTATATATTTGTATAGAGAACAAGAAAATTGTTTTTCATAGTCAATTTGGTTTAAGGCCCATCTGGTTACCCCGCTAGATGGGTTTTTTCTTTGTGGCGTGATTGAAAAAAAAAGATTGACGAAGAGTTGATAATCCGTACTGAAATTCTATTTTTGCACCGGAGAGATGGCAGAGTGGTTGAATGCGGTGGTCTTGAAAACCATTGTGCCGCGAGGTACCGGGGGTTCGAATCCCTCTCTCTCCGCCAGAATCCTAAGTAGCTGGAATACAGTTGCTTAGGATTTTTTTATGCCCTGTATCAAAAGGATAGGAGGGAGGCTTTGTTTTTTTTGGAGCCGAGCAGATAGGGCCGTCGCAGCGACCTCCCCGCTCTACGCTCTTATGAGTACCGCTGCTGCCTGCTCCAGCATTAGCTGCAGCGTCTCTCCGCTGCGCTCCGAGCCACCGCAGCTAAGCTTCCGCCACGGCATCATCGGCACTCATAACCGCTGCGATCGGGGCTTATACCTTTACCATTAGTAATAATTTAAGAACTTTGAT
>JAHDDV010000230.1:0-5860 GCA_020629205.1 Chitinophagales bacterium
GATTGTTGATTGTTGATTGTTGATTGTTGATTGTTGATTGTTGATTGTTGATTATAGTCGACATTAATCACATATACACAATAAACCAAAACAAAAGGGCCATAAAAATCGACCGACCCTTCGGTTCCTGAGCGTAGTCGAAGAACTGGTGGAAAAGGGCTCGTAAAATTGCCACGAACGGTTCGTAGACATATCAATGTCAACAAGTATCACCTGTCTTCTGTGAGCTCGCAGAGCTCATCAGTATGCTGCATTACGGAGCTTACACTTAAGATCGGTTGATCAGGTTTCCGAGATATCCACCTACCGCGAACACTCAATCAGCTCCGTAATGCAACAGATGGTGACCTGTGCCAGGTCACTGAAGACAGGAACGACTTGTCGACATTGATATGTCGCCGAACGACTCGTGGTGAGAGCTCCACTCTTATCCAGCAGTCCTTCGACTACGCTCAGGAACCGATTGGCTCATTCAATAATCTAGCCCTTGATTTTCGTATTGCTGACTGTTTCGTGATGAAAAACAGGCTTGCTTTTTAGGGCAAGCCCTGACTTGAAAGTCAAGCTAGGCTTGGCCCAAAACAAAATAAGCCCAATCTCTTCTGGGAGAGATTGGGCTTGAACATATATAACTGTTGCAATTCTACAAAGCCTATCGGTTGATCGTAACTTTCTCGGTAATAACTCGGTTTTGGGTCTGGATGTTCAGCAGATATACTCCTGCCGTCAAATTGCTGACATCGACAATAGTTTGAGCAGCTTCTAATCGGTTACTGCGTACCAGTGCCCCAGCAGCATTGAATAGATTAACTACCCCATTTTCTTGAATCATCTCTGTTGGCAAATCCAAAACGATGCGATTCGTAGCAGGATTGGGATATACATCTGCCTGTGCTATCAGTACATCCTCCAAGGCTGTGTCGGCTGAAGGCTGTAGTACATAGTCGATAACATGTACAACGCCATTGCTGGCAACGATATCAGCTACTACTACGTTTGCCTCGTTGATCATTACAGAGCCGCCATCGATGCTCACCATAATATCTTGTCCCAGCAATGTCTCTGCGCTCATACCATCGCTAAGGTCAGTAGACAACACGGTCAAGCCCAGTACGTGGTACAAGAGGATATCGGTCAAGTCTCCACTCGGATCTGCTAAAAGCATATCGAGTACTGCTGTAGGAATCACCGAGAAAGCATCATCTGTTGGGGCAAAGACGGTGAAAGGGCCCTCGCCAGAAAGTGTACCGGCAAGATCTGCAGCGATCACCGCTGTTTCCAATATCGTGTGGTCCTCACTATTCACAATGATATCCACCACTGTTTGCTCAGGCTCTGCTGCAGGAACCAATACCGCATCAATCACATGCACCACTCCATTGGAAGCCTCAATGTCTGCCACAATCACCTGAGCGTCATTAATAAATACGCCATCGGAACTAATGCTGACCGTGATGTTTTCCTCAAGCAGTGTCTCCACAACTTGTCCGTCAGACAAATCACTTGACATAACTGCTCCACTGACAACATGGTATAATAGGATATCCGTCAAATCACCCTCTGGATCCATCAACAATTGATCAAGTAATCCATCTGGCAAAGCAGCAAAAGCCTCGTCTGTAGGCGCAAAGACTGTAAAGGGTCCGTCTGAAGCCAATGTCTCAGCCAAACCGGCTTCGATCACGGCAACTTCCAGTGTTTCGTGCACATCACTACCTACAACAATGTCGGTAATCGTAGGCAGGCCCGGTGCCGCTGGCACTAGAACCGCATCTATAATGTGAATCACCCCATTGGATGCTTCAACGTTTGCTACCGATACCTGAGCATCATTGATAAATACACCATCACTGTTGATACTCACTGTTATATTGTCACCCAAGAGGGTCTCTACTTCTTGTCCATCGGAGAGTTGGTCTGAAGTAACTGCACCACTGACAACATGGTACAATAGGATATCCTTCAAATCACCCTCGGGATCCATCAACAACTCATCAAGTAATCCATCTGGCAAAGCAGCAAAAGCCTCGTCTGTAGGCGCAAAGACTGTAAAGGGTCCGTCTGAAGCCAATGTCTCAGCCAAACCGGCTTCGATCACGGCAACTTCCAGTGTTTCGTGCACATCACTACCTACAACAATGTCGGTAATCGTAGGCAGGCCCGGTGCCGCTGGCACTAGAACCGCATCTATAATGTGAATCACCCCATTGGATGCTTCAACGTTTGCTACCGATACCTGAGCATCATTGATAAATACACCATCACTGTTGATACTCACTGTTATATTGTCACCCAAGAGGGTCTCTACTTCTTGTCCATCGGAGAGTTGGTCTGAAGTAACTGCACCACTGACAACATGGTACAATAGGATATCCTTCAAATCACCCTCGGGATCCATCAACAACTCATCAAGTAATCCATCAGGCAAAGCCGCAAAAGCATCATCTGTTGGGGCAAAGACGGTGAAAGGTCCTTCTGAAGCCAATGTCTCAGCCAAACCTGCTGCAATAACGGCTGCTTCCAAGGTTTCATGATCGGCACTGCCAACAACTATCTCAGTGATTGTGGCGGTTTCTTGTGGCGTTAAAACAGCATCCACTACGTGTACTACTCCATTGGAAGCCTCAATGTCCGCTACAATTACTTGCGCATTGTTAATAAAGACGTTACCTCCATCAATGCTGATGGTTAGTTCTGGCCCAAGCAATGTCTCAGCCATCATTCCATCGCTCAAGTCAGTTGAAAGTACCGTTCCAGCCACTACATGATAGAGCAAAATGTCGGTCAATGCGCCTCCTGGCTCTTCCAAAAGCTGATCCAAGATCCCGGCAGGTAGCAAATCGAATGCGGCATCGGTTGGGGCAAAGAGGGTCAATTCATCTTCCCCACTAAGTGCCTCCACCAAATCTGCAGCAACCACCGCCGCTTCTAATGTATTGTGAATCTCACTATCGATCACAATGTCAGCTATCGTAGGCTCACCTGGAGCTTCGGCCGCAATCACGGCATCAACTACATGCACAACGCCGTTTTCTGCCTCAATATCTGCTACAATTACCTGAGCATTATTGATGAAGATAGCCCCATCGTCAAAAGTAACCGTCAAGTCTGTCAAACCAGTCGTAGTCGCCACTAGACCGTCACTCAAGTCCCCTGAGAAGACTGGATTAGGCAATACATGACTCAAGAGAATATCAGTCAAATCACCTGTTGGATCTTCCAACAATTCATCAAGCAAACCAGCCGGCAATGCCTCAAATGCCGCATCCGTTGGAGCAAACAAAGTCAAATTAACTGAAGGTTCAGAGACTACGGCACTAAGGCCACTGGCTTGCAGTGCCGCTTCTAATGTATTGTGATCTGGGCTGTCAGCCACGATCGAGTTGATTGTCTGCCCTACGAGAGAGAAGGAGAGCAGGAAAAACAAGGTCTGAATTAACGCCTTTTTCATAATTAATAATTGTAAAGTTTAAACGCTGTCCATGAACCTGTGAAAACAGGAGGGACTTTGTTGTTAATATGTTGTTTGAAATTTTTCTAGAATCGCTTACTAAGACCGAGCGAGAGGTAGTGCCGATCTATCTTTGTCTGATACTTTTCGAGTTGGAAAAGTGGGCTGAGACCCTTGCTAAACTCATAGGATAAATGAAGGTCTATCATTGCCCCAAGGTCGTATCGTAAACCTACATTGGCAAACATATCGAAATGTAATCGATTAATATCCTGATCAATCATCACTGCAGACCCATCCTGATAATGTACCGCTGTGTGATTGGTATTGATAGAAGATGGAGCATTTTCAATGCCGATCAGATAGTTTAGTCCTGCTCCTAGACCTACCGACCCTGCCAGTCTGCTACCGAACAAAGATCGATTGTAGTAGAAGGAAATCGGCATTCGAAGATTCTGCACCAGATGAGCGTTTTTGAAATCCACCAGCAGACTTACTGTGTCGTGGTCAAGAGCCTGATTTCTAAAGAAAGTGAAATCTGTCTTCATCAATCCATAGGGAGTAGCTAAGGAAACGGAGTAGTCATTGTCTTGCCCACTTGTCTCCTCCCCTGTCAAACTATAGTCGAGGGTAGAATTGTGGCCAGATACAATATTGACCCGCTCATAGTCAAGCCCCAACTGGACACCAAAACCTTTTCCTATTTTCTTTGCTGCTTCCACTTGCACTGCGTACCCAATCCCATCTTCATAATTGAAATCAAAGGGGCTCAAGTCAGTTGTATACTCATCGCTGATCACGTGATTCCAAAACATTGGTCCAGCGCTAAGTCCGATTGCCCATGATCCAGAGGAGAAAGGAAGTGGTATCGACTGCTGATCCGAAGTCTTGCCAGACCGCAAATCTTGATTCAGACTATTCTTGTGTATTTCCTGATTGGCCAAAACTGGAATCGGAGAAACAACTCCCTCAAGATTATCTACTATTAAGGACTGTTTATTCTGATGATTGAGGGTAGATATTGTTTGGCTGGTTTTAATGCTGAGTCCAGCCTGAGAATCGTCTATGCCACCAAATTTACTATAGCGTGCAGATGAATCTGCCATATCATTCGAGGCCGTCTCTTCAGGTAGCATCCAAGAGCGATAGGAATCATTGAGAACAGCCTCCGTTTCTGCTGCCGTGGAAACCTCGTTTGACCTTCTATTATTCTCAGGCTCATTGCCTTGATCTCGGCCAGGCACAACGGCCTTCGTGGCTTTTCGGTTGATGGTTTTTTCAGCACTGTCAATCGCCCCTACCTCCGCTCTTTGACTAGCTTGATCTTGACTTACATTCTCATTCGATGTAGCTCCTTCCAGAGTCTTGTCTGTCAAAGCACTATCTTCTGTCAACTTTGGCTTTTCCTGCTGCAAATCTTTGTTAGAATCCGTATCAAATTCAATTTGGCTATTGGAGGTGCCGGCCGCTCCATCATCCTGCCTAACCGAGATTTGGTCCACCGACTTCCGATCGAGATCGCTGTGGTGATCTGTGCCTTTTTTACTATAGAGTAGCGTCAGTCCAAGCAATGCTGCAACCAAAAAGCCTATGCCGATCCACCATAGCAAGAGTCCTCCCCGCTTTCGCTCCGGCTCGATCCCCGCGGAAATCGCTTCCCACACCGTATCGGAGGGCAAGCTCCAGTCTCCATCGGGCTTCTCAGGCTCGTTGAAGCTGTTTTTCCATATGTCGTCAAATCTATCCATGATCTTCTATCCTTAGCTTACGGTCATCGATTTTTTTTTGCAGCATGTTGCGTGCTTTCATCAACTGAGTTTTCGAGGTGCTTATCGAAATGCCCAACTGCTCAGCTATCTCTTTATGCGTAAATCCATCAATTACATACAAATTAAAAATCGTCTGATATCCGGCGGGCAGCGTTTGTATAAGTGATACTAACTCCTTGAGGCTCATCTGACTAAGTGCGTCCGTCTCCTGTGAAGGTAAATGTACGGCTTGCGATATATTCACCGCGTAAAGCGAATGTTTTCGCAATCGTTCCAGACAAGTATTAATGGTGACTCTGCGGGCCCAGGCTTCAAAAACCCCACGGCTCGTATCAAACTGGTCTAATTTGCGAAAAATAGTGATAAATGCATCTTGCAGGTAATCCTCCGCATCCGCCCTATTTCGACTATATCGCAAACAGACAAGAAAAAGCACCCGCTTATGGCGGTCATAAAGCCCTTTGAAGGCCCGCTGATCGCCCTTGAGCGACTTAGTTATTAGTGATATTTCCTGTTCTTTGTTCACAGTATTTGGCTGCTTTTGCTAGGTATATGCCTATATATCGCATTTGGTTGCTTGTTTGTTTAAAAAAAGTTCATTTTCCTTCCACAAAAGTATTTTTGGTTGGCGGTGCAAGGT
>JAHDDV010000230.1:5960-9289 GCA_020629205.1 Chitinophagales bacterium
AGGAGTGCTAGGAGCATCAACAAATTAATTCACATATCTCGTAGAGAAAGTTCACGAACTTTCTAGCGAATACAGATGATGCAGCAGAGTGGTTGTTCAATGATCAAAGAGCCTAGCCTTGCAAGGGGAGTGTTACCGTTCGGCGACATATCAATGTCGACAAGCATGACCTGTCTTCAGCGAGCTCGAAGAGCTCACGATTATGTTGCATTACGGAGCTAGGATCAGCATCGGGTGCTTAGGAAACGAAGCCTTCGACAATCGTGCAGGCAATCGCTACGAGCATTCAAATAGCTCTGTAAGGCAACAGATGGTGACCTATGCCAGATCACGGAAAACAGGAACGACTTGATGACATTGATATGTCGCCCCATCGCTCGTAGTGAGAGCTCTGCTCCAATAAAAAGAATAGACTAAAAATACAGCAAGTAGACCACAATGCTGGTAGCAACAAAGCCGAGCAGCACAAGCCGCAAAAAGTACTTCCTGGATTCCGCCTTGCGAAAACGGGCTATGGCCAGATCTCTCTTTTCTATCTCCTCCTCACAGAGCTGCTGCTCTTCAAAAAGCCGCTTTTCTTGATTGTGGATTGAAGCTGGGTATAGATTCTGTCGATTCTTATAGAGAGAGCGACCTTCTTTCTGAAGAGCGCGATTTTGCTTATCCAATGAATGCCCATAAACCCCATGCATAGTTGATACATTTAAGCAGTGAATAATAAATCAAGCGCTTACTATATCAATAGCCCAGGAAGCTAATTTAGTTCCATCAACTACACTAATTCGGCTTTCGGACTACCTTCCCGGCTCTTGTCCCACTCTCCTACCAGCTCCGCAATGCCAACAATCACTTCTACTGCCTTCTCCATAGACTCAACCGGAACAAACTCATAGCGACCATGGAAATTGTGCCCACCTGCAAAGATATTGGGACATGGTAGCCCCATGAAGGAGAGCTGTGAGCCATCCGTGCCTCCTCTAATTGGGCGAATCAGTGGCTTCAGACCAGCTTTCTTGATGGCTTCTTCTGCTACATCCACAATATGCATAACGGGTACCACTTTCTCCCGCATGTTTCGATATTGTTCCTTCAATTGCAGCTCTATAGTCTTCTCTCCGTATTTTTCATTGAGGTCTGCTGTCAATTGCTTCATGAGCTGCTTACGCTCCTCAAATTTAGCCGCATCGTGATCACGGATAATGTAGCTGAGTTCTGTCTTTTCTACTTCTCCCTGAACACTCGAAAGGTGGAAAAAGCCTTCATAGCCCTCTGTACGTTCAGGCACATCCTCCGCTGGCAATGAAGCCATGAATTCCGTAGCAATCAGCATGGAATTGACCATCTTGTTCTTAGCGCTACCCGGATGCACATTCTTACCATTGATGACTACCTTGGCACCGGCAGCATTGAAGTTTTCGTATTCCAACTCTCCTACTTGTCCGCCATCCATCGTATAGGCCCAATCTGCTCCAAACTTCTCCACATCAAAACAATGTGCTCCTTTGCCGACTTCCTCATCTGGTGTGAAGCAGATTCTAATTTTTCCATGCTTGATTTCCGGATGCTCGAGCAAGTAATTCATTGCCGTCATGATCTCCGCAACGCCAGCTTTGTCATCTGCTCCCAGCAGCGTATTGCCATCAGTCGTAATGATGGTTTGCCCTTTATAAAGTTTCAGTTCTTCAAAATAAGATGAAGAGAGAACGATGTCATTTTCTGCATCCAACACGATATCGCCTCCATCGTAGTTGGGATGAAACTGTGGATTGACATTGGCTGCTGTATAGTCCGGACTGGTATCGATATGGCTCACAAAACCAATAGTCGGCACTTCCTTATCAATATTGGAAGGAAGGGTAGCCATCACATAGCAATTGTCATCGAGGCTCACCTCAGACATGCCCATTTCCTCCAGCTCCGCGACCAGCATTTTGGCCAATGTCCATTGCGTTTCGGTACTTGGGAAAGCCGGATTCTCCGGATCCGACATGGTATCAATCTTGATGTAACGGATAAAGCGATCTACTACGGATTCCATTTGTTTGTTATTGTTGTTATTGAAAGGGAACTGCAAATATACGCCACTTAAACTTGTACATGATAAGCCAGACGCAATACTTCTGCAAATTTGGTATCTTCCCTGCAAATCCTGATCCATTTTCACGCCATGGCTACAAGACAATTTACGGTCACTTACTCCAAAAAGCCCCTGGACTTTCTCGCTTGGGTGCTCATCAGCTCGATGGAGTTCTTTTTCCTCTTCCTGATCGGCTTTGCACTGGCTTTCTTCAAGGAGATGCCTTTGGATGATATCCTGAATCTGCTGCTTCCCATCTACCCGATTTTCCTATTCGCCAATCTGCTCTTTCACTTGTACAATCGAAAGAAGCTGAAGGTCAAGCTGAGTCCGGATGGACTGAGTTTTGTGGATGCAAAGCAAAAGGCAGTACACTTACGAGCACCTATTCGCTACAACAAGGTTTGGTCCTACAGCTTCATCGAACAAACCAACATCAATATCAGTATCAACCCGGCTGAGATTGGCGCTAAGCGCGGTCACAGCACAACGGAAGTCTTGTCCTTGATCCTAATGGGGTCAGATGGAGAAATGCTGGTCTTATCTAAGGAACTTCCACCCTGGTCTCAAAGCCCCGGCGATTGGGAGTATTTGGACAACAGCAATTTTCATCCGAAACACCATTATTCTGTTTCAGGGTTTTATGGGGTTCTTGCTAAACTTGAAGGGGCTTTGGAGGAGGTGCTTGGGGGATAGCATGACCGAATGTGGTGATTCTAGGTTCAAGGAGCAAAGAGCAAAGAGCAAGGTGGGTTCCAGGAGTAAGGAGCAATGTGTGTTTTTGGGATGTATCCTTGTAGGGAAAGGCTATAGCCTTTCCGCACTCGGTCAGGACGATGTTCACGGCTCAATGAGTAAGGTGAGTTCAATGATGTTCGATTACATATACTTATAACCAACCACTAGACACTAGAAACTAAACACAAAAAACAGGGGAGCGCAGCAGCATGGTCCCGTCGCAGCGACCTACGGGTGCTCCGCTGGTGGTCTATACCTGAAGTATTTGAGAATTTGATTGAGCTTATTCTTTTTTCAGGCAAGGCGGGAGGCGGGAGAATAGTGGTACTATGTGACCAACGACCAACGAAGTCTGAGAAAAGAATAAGCCAATCAAAACTCAAGAACTTCAGGTATAGACCACCTACTCGGCACCCAGCTAGCTGTTCCTGCTCGGGCCAGTGTGTCTCTCCACTGCGTTTCGAGCCACCCCGGCTCCGGCAGTCACCACGCTATCAGGGCACCTCGTTCCGCT
>JAHDDV010000231.1:0-1371 GCA_020629205.1 Chitinophagales bacterium
CCGCTACTCCATTGATATTGTCAAAAGTGACAGAAGGAAAATCATCCAGAGCACTGATGCAGCTGTTTATTTGAGGCGCGCCAAAATGATCGCCAGGATCACTATGCTGTCACGCGCCTAAGCTATATGTTTTTCTCTTTGTGAAGATTCCCTCAGTACATTCTTTGCCCGATGGCGAATAGGCTCTTGCATTTCCCTACTATGATGCATTGGATCTGGCGATTGATTGCCGATTTAAAACAGATTGATACGACTTCCCTAATCATACCTTGCTCTTTCAACCTTGAATTTCTTAGAGCCTAGCAGCACAAACCGTGGCACCGACCGGCTATCCTTAGCGATATTGGGTATGTCGTTGGAGCGGAATACATTTCGCTCCGGACACTACTATTCAATCTGGCAATCAAGATGGCGGAGCGATGTTCTGTGGTGGGGCATGCCTTGTGGCTATTGATATTTAACCCCTCCGGGGTTTTGCTGTTCTTCTAGCGAGCGATTCCAGCACAATCACCTTCGTAGCGGACAATGGTATTCGATCTGACACCTTTTAGGTAGTGGATCAAGGCTTCGGGGAAAGCATGATGATACGGAGCAACTAAGCTGACTTGCGTGACCGCCGGTCACGACTGAATCCTAGAAAGTTCACGTGTTGCACTTCCGAAACTGACAACAATACAAAGCAAAAAACATTGGCACAAACCAAACAAGAGCCATCCAGTACCAAAGGCCGCAGAGGGGTCAAATTATGATAGCCAGGGATGTAATCCTTGGTATGGATGCAGCTCTTTATCTTAGGCGCGCCAAAATGATCGCCATGATGACTTTGCTTAGCGCGACGGGACGTCAGACTGAGCAAAAACCACGTTGCTGCCATATTTGTGTCTGTGCGCACTGCGACGATCGGAGCCACGGCCGGACACTGAGCGGAGTCGATTGCCCGACGGTGGTGGGCCAATTCCCTTGACTCGCAGCACTTTATCCTCTCCTTTCCAACAGTCCATCGACTACGCTCAGGAACCGGAGCGTCGTGCAATTAATTGGCTCTCTTCATGAAATGACAAGGCCAATTAGTTTTTGCTCAGTGTGAGGTCACGCTAAGCAAGTAAGGTATTCGAACTTGATTGACCAATGGTACACCTTGCTCATTGATCCTTGCTCATTGAACATCCAATATACTTTGCCCCTATCATTGTATAAAGCCCTTGCTTTGCACCTAAAACGACTTGGCACAAAGCAAGGGCTACCTTCTTGATGATTAGTTGTGAGAGGCGATGCCTAGCTTAAAGCTACCATTTTGAAGACTCATGGTTTGTGTTGGATCGTCTTCGTGGTATAAGGTGCAGGACACTGTACCTTCGAGCAGGCGGTAGC
>JAHDDV010000231.1:1471-6788 GCA_020629205.1 Chitinophagales bacterium
GGATCGTCTTCGTGGTATAAGGTGCAGGACACTGTACCTTCGAGCAGGCGGTAGCTGTGCCAGTTGTCTGTGGCCATGCTGTCGGGCTCGGCTCTGGTGATGTTAAAGTCGCTATTCGTGTTTGGACCGAGAAGACTAGAATAAACACCCGTTTCGTCCTGGAAGGTGACGACCACTTTTATATCAACATCATTAAGTGGCTCTGCAAAGTATGGCAAGGCACCTGGATCAAGCAGGGACTGGAATTGACTTTCCTCAAAGTCGCAATAGCCATTGAACAGGTTCTTGATTTCGAAGGCGAAGGTACGATCAGTAGGATTTTCATCATTGCCAATGGACGATCCATAGCTGTAATTGCATTCTGGGAAAAAGCTGCCACCGCCACTGGAATAAGACATCCAGCTTTGCGAGTAAGGGGAATTTGTTTGAAACAGTGCAATAGTGCGATTGTCTACATCTCCGAGAAACCAATACTCCGCATCATCAGGAACTGTATCATCCACTACTTCTTCAGGCTCTTCGCTATTCCCTTCTTCCTGCTCTTCTTGATTTTCGTCGCTGTCTCCTGCTTCTTGTTCAGTATTGTCGGGATCCGTTACTGGATCATCATCCTTTGAGCAAGAGCTCAAGTTGATAAGGACTAAAAACAAGGCAAGACAAAGTAAATTTAATTTTGCAATCTTCATTGTAGATTATTTGTTGGTTAAACAATTATAAGGCTTTAATTCGCTTGACGAATGTGATCAACAGCAATGCCAAGCTCTAATTTCCAAGGATTCAAACTGCCAAAAAATGAAAAAAGCCAGTTCCAGCATGTGCCATATTCTGCCTGGTGCTGCTTAAACGAAGTATGCAGCACTACTACTTATTCGAGTTGACACAAGAATAGTATATAGCCGTTTCCTGACCAGAAATTCTGCTCAAGATTCATGACAAAGCGAAGAAATTTACGGGAACATCATAAAGCTAATCATTTTGCACAACTCTTAAAATACTTTAGCATTTTTTGGCTGTTTGGTGTTTATTTTAGTGTTTGGTGTCTAGTGTTTAGTGCTTAGTGTACCTGTTATCTGATGGGGAAACTGCTTTGCCAATGGGCCTTGCGTGAGGGATAGGAACGGTATGAGCCGCCGGCCGAGCAGACTGAGGCATGGTAGCTGGGGGCTCGGAGCTTCGCGGAGAGACCTCAGATGCCATAAGCCGAAGCGGCTCGGACAAGGTGAATAATAGTGGATAGCCCGACCCTGATGAAGCATTTATAGGGCATCTTGACTGTTGAAGAGGACTGGAAACTGGGACCTGTGAATGGGATTCGAAAGACATAGAAGCCCTATAACTGCTTCATCAGGGGCACGCCCAAAACAAATTGCCCGGCTACAAAATTATCTGGCTTTGGTTTCGTTATAGGGGAAACACCAAAATGACTAGAGCTGTACTTGTGTGTCTGCTGCTTTTATTCAGCACCTCTGTGCTTTTCGGGCAATCTGAGAAGGCGCTGCGGTATTATGAAAAGGCTGTGAAAAAGCTGGCAGATGGGCATCATGAGGCGGCGGTTGATCTGGCGGTCAAATCTGTGGAGCTTGATCCTGAGCACATGGCATCATTCAATCTTTTGGGCATTGCATATTATGAGATGGGGCAGTATGATCGGGCCTTGTGGTACTATAGTATGGCGATGCTTTTGTCTCCGGCCTATCTGGAAATTTACTACAATCGTGCACTTGTTTTTGAGAAGATGGGACAATTGGAGGAGGCGGTTGAGGACTTGAATAAGGCGACCGATATCAACAGCCGATACTATGAGGCCTACATTGCCCGATCGCGTGTGCGGAAGCTTCAGGGGGATACTTCAGCGGCGCTTTATGATTTGGAACAGGCGATTGGATTGCAGCCTGGCAACTATCTGGCTTATGCAATGAGGGGGCAGATTTTGGTGAAGGAGAATCGTCGGGAGGAAGCGGCTCCATACATACAAAAGGCGCAACAGTATGGCAACGATAAGGCGGAAACTTATTTGCTGAGGGCGATTGTTTTGATGAAGGATCGGGACTACTCTGCGGCTGTGAAGATGTTGGATGAAAGCATTGCCAGAGATGAAAATTTTAGTGAGGCCTACAATCTTCGGGCAGTGCTCAAGGGCTTTTACCTAGATCTGCATAAATCTGCGATTGCAGATTGTGATCGGGTGATAGAGTTGCGTCCCCAAGGTCCGGAGGGCTATTGTAATCGGGGGCTTTGCTATGCTGGATTAAACAAACATAAGAAGGCGATTGCCGACTATACGAAAGCTTTGCATTTGGCACCAAAACAGGCAGCTTATGCTTATAGTAATCGCGGGGAAAGCTATCGGCAGATTGGGCAGTATGCAGAAGCGAAGGCGGATCTGGAACTGGCTATTGCACTGGATGCTTCTAATGCTTATGCCTATCGAAATTTGGGCTTGGTGTACATGGAAACAGATGAATCTGAGAACGCATGTATACAATTTCACAAGGCTCAAAAGCTAGGTTTTGAGGCGAGATATGGCGATGAACTGAGTCAGTTGATTGCTGGAAATTGTGCCGGGCGTGTTTCGGCTAAGCCTTGACTAGTGCTATATAAACGAAGTTCGCAGCACTAGGGTTTGAATGGTTTGCCTGCTTTGTTGCGAAAGTACTGCCTCCCGATTGTCGATGTATTTGGCTACGGTCTCCATGTCGTAGTGTCGAATGGTGATGAGTTCCAGATTCGAATTGGTCAACACCGAAAACTCCTGCTCCAAATCAGTCAGCAAGTTCCCTACCCTTCTTGGCTTATGATCCACTACGATCGACAAGCTAACCGCTGCATTTTGGATTAGATTGGCTTTCATGCTGTGCTTTTCCAGCATCTGATAGGCGAGACTGATGTTGCTTTCCTGAAAGAAGGAAAAATCCTTGGTATAGAGGCTGATAAGTAATTGATCTTCCTTGACAATGAGAATGGGCGGAAGTGATGTGGTTTCTTCATCATTGATCACCGTCCCTGGCAGGCCCTGATCAACAAAAGATCGAACACGAAGAGGAATTCCTTTAGCGAAGAGCGGCTTGATGGTTTTGGGATGAATAACGCTCGCTCCGTACCAGGTCATCTCGATGGCTTCGTAGTAGCTGATCTGGGGCAATGCTTTGGCATCAGGAACGCGCTTTGGATCGGCCGTGAGAATTGCTGGCACATCCTTCCAAACATTTACTTCTTCGGCGTCCAGACAATGGGCGAAGATAGCTGCTGTGTAGTCCGAGCCTTCTCGTCCGAGGGTGGTGGTAAAGTTCTCTGAAGTGCATCCAAGAAAGCCCTGCGTTAGCACAAGTCCTTTATCGAGCAATTTGGGAATGCGTTTCTTGATCTCTGTTTCTGTTTCCACCCAATCGACGGTTGCTTCCCGGTATTTGTTGTCCGTTTTGATACAATCGCGCACATCCAGCCATGTATGATTGATACCGATCTCCTTAAGCCAGGAGGATAAGATTCTTGTGGACGCAAATTCACCCATTGAGACCAATTGATCGTAGAGATAATTGTAGCTCTCCTGTGGCTCATCTTCCAGAATCCAATCAATTTCGACGAAGGTGTCGTTGAGTTCAGCGAAGGCTGGGTGTTGCTCATCCTTGAAGAGGGCACGCAGGCAATCGAAGTGCTGCTTCTTGACCTTGTTGAAGAGGTCTTGCGTGTTTTCGGCTTTGTTGTAATAGGCTTCAAGCACGGCTTCCAGACCATTGGTGGTCTTTCCCATGGCAGAAATGACGACCAGTAGCTTTTGGTCTGTGTAGGCTTTGAGGATCTCTCCCACATTTCTTACTGCCTCGGCATCCTTAACGGATGCTCCTCCAAATTTAAAGACCTTCATAATTGTCCATTTGAGCCAAAGTCATCTTGCAGGTATCCCATTCAGATTCGATTTTGACGCCTATTTTTTTGTATAAGTTGATAGCGGGTTCATTCCAATCCAGCACATGCCATCGGAGCTGCCTGGCTCTTCTTTCTCTTGCGAATTTTATGACTTCGGACAGCAGTTGAGTGCCAAGGCCAGATCTTCGATAATCTTTTGTAACCACCAAATCATCCAGATAGACAATCTGGCCTTTCCAGGTGGAATAGATTACGTAGTAGAGTGCCATTCCTATGACTTGCTCATTTTGGTTGACGGCGACATGAAGATGAAAGGCAGGTGGATTGGCGGTGCCGTCTTGAGTAAAGTCCTCTAAAGTCAATTCGACTTCTTCGGCTGCATTTTCGTATTCGGCTAATTCACGAATCAGCTGGTGAGCTGCCTCGAAATCTTGCGGCAGTGCTTTTCGGATTGTAAAGCTCATTTTCGGCTATTGCTTAGAAGGCTTTTAGAGGGTGTCGTTTTCCGTCTTTTTTTGGAATGCCAGGCTTAGTCTATACCTCATCACTTCCTTCATGGAAACGGTCTTAATACATTGTGCCAGAGAGTCTTGCGAAGAAGGCACAAAATAGGCATCGCTATTGACATCCGTCTGAGCATCTTCGCGAGTCTGTAGGGACAGTTGCAATTCTTCTTTTGACAATCTGTCCATATCCATCACCAGTGTCTGGGAATAACTAATCGGTCTGCCTCCACTCTCTTCAGCCGCTTTTACATCCAGCACTGGAAAATTAACAAAGCTAATGCCGTCTTTGTTGCGGTCTCCGTCTACCCAATGCCATGTATTGTTGACGGAAGAGAAAGAGCCTTCTATGGACTCGCCACCAACTTCGTTTGCATACGAATAAGTACCTGTCACGGTGTAGGTGCCGTTGCCATCAATATTTAGATTGTAGGAGAAATTGCCAATAGCAAAGGTTTTTACGGAGCCTTCGCTACCAATTTCATTTTGGATCTCTCCATATCCGGTCGTAGAGCCTGCAGTTTGCTCTGTAGTGCTTAGGCTAGTGACAATACCAGCTTCGGAGGCGGTGTCACATGGAAACAACTGATTGAATGAGGTTGATGTAGATTGCTCCAGCTGATCGAAGCTGGACAGCGAAACGAGTTTCCACTCTCCGGTCAATCTTTGCTTTCTAGTGCGAAAGCTGATCCAGGGATCATTGTCACCTTTTTTGGTACAGCTTTGAAATACGAGGCTGGTAGAGACTGCGAAGCATAGCATCACAAAGCTCAGTATATAGTTCTTCATTCTATTCTGGTTTTGTCTGGGTAAGGCATTGTCTAGGTTTCTCCATCCCAAACTTCTTCTTGGGCAAATACCGTAGGTTTAGTGGATCTATCCAATTTTCGATCCTGGGGTTTGAGTAACAATGCATTTGCGATTTCGGCAAACTTGGTTTGGTAAGC
>JAHDDV010000231.1:6888-9282 GCA_020629205.1 Chitinophagales bacterium
ATCAATTGGTTATCGTTGCTGAGGCTGGTTGTATGGACTCCAAACCAGCTTAGGGCGGCCATGGGTTTGCCATCGGCGGTATCAACTCTAAGTAGCTTCATCTCGCGGTCGACTGCTAAATGCCAATCCTCTTCATCTAGTTTCTCTACATCCTTGTTTTGATTGTAGGCAAGCATGGAGCGATTGAATGCTACGGGTATATCTGGTTCGAAAGAGCCCTTTGCCCATCCGAGCCTGGCCTCTGTCATGTCGGTTGCTGCTTCCAGAATTGCTTCAGTTGTGCAGGTGGCAATGTGTTCGAATATCTTTGCTCGAAATCCGGGCACCGTCATATTGTACAGTAGATGGTGTGATATTCCTCCGGGACCGCTGTGCGTGTGCTGTGCGGTAAGCATAACATTAGCATCGGTCCACTGTCCGGGATCCTGCTCATTGAGCAAAGTTACGACCTTTTGCTTTAGAGCAATGGTGTAAAAGCAAAGTTCAGCATTCACAAAGGCGAATTTAGATTCGCCCGTGCTGAAGACCACCGCTCTAACATTTAGATTATCTTTTATTCCATCCACCACCTGGTGATACATTCCGTATCCTAGCATTCCTTTCCCAAGTTCAAAATAGGTGAATTCTTTTTTACTGGCACCGGCTTTAAACATGCCACAAAGGTAAGCAATATCCTTAAATGCCACTCAAAAAAAGACCGCTTGCTCCCAGTGGAACAAGCGGTCAAAAAAACTGAATTTTTACTATCTACAATGTTAAAGCGTATCGCAGTGTAAAGTTCCTTGGAGCTTCAACAATTGCCGGTCTAACAGTGTACTCGCTGTTGAGTAAATTATTGATAACCAATGATACTTCGCTCTTTCCGAACTTGACAGCTGTGCGCATTCCTACAAACACGGATGGGTTGCCCTTGTTTTCGGTTCGGTAGGCGGTAAGATCTGGCAGCAAGGTTTCGAAAATCTGGTCAATGGCTTCCATATAGCTCAAATAGTTTACGTTTCCTCCTATCGACCAGGCTTTAGTCAATTGTGTTTGCACATCGATCTTGGCGGTGTGTTGAAAACGGTACTTCAGGATATTTTCGTCGCTGCTTGAAAGGCGCGCCTGCTTTTGTCCAGGAGTTTCCTCTTCGTCGTCTGCCGGCAGGCTATTGTCAAACTCCTGAAACTGTGGGTCTATGTAGGTATAGCCTAGCAGTATGTCGGTGGACTTACCAAATAGGTCCCCTTGGCCAGCTAAAGTCATTTCTGTACCAGAAATTCTGGTATCACCAATATTAACACTCTGGAATCCGAGTTTTGTACCATCTGCACCTCCAAAGGTGAACTCCATCATATCCTGATACTCAGTGTAGAATACAGACAGATCAGCGAATCCTTTCCAATCTCCCAGTTTCAAGCCTTGTTTCACACCTATTTCAGCGCTCCATCCAGTCTCGGACTCCAGATCAGGATTGGCAAAGATTCCAATGAAACCTAGATTGGTTTCGATGTACTTTTCAGCTACTGTAGGATATCTATAACCTTGCCCCCAGGAAGCCCTCATAAAGGTGTACTTACCAAGCTCGTAATTGGCACCAAATCTAAATACCGGCTTTGATTCCCAGTCTTCATCGGTATTGAATTTGTTCATTTCGTATCTAGCTCCAAAAGTCAGGTTCAATTTGTCAAAGAATTTCTTGTCAAACTGCATGTAGGCTGCGAAGTTGTTTGTTGTGTAGGTGGTATCACCGTACAGCTCTGCGGCTACGGAGGCCGTTGTAGTAACAAGCCCTGAGGTGAAGATAAACTCCTTTTCTTCAAAGTTCTTCTGGAACTGGTACTCTCCATAATAGAGATTGGAGGAATTGCTTTGATTGGTATTGTTGTTATTTTCTGATCGGTAGAAACGAGTGAGCAATTTGTGTCGATTTCCTCTGGTGTCGAAATAGGTTGCAAAAGGATCTATGGTCATCCTAAAGCCACGGTTTAGCGGTGTGTCTACAGTAGTCCATGGGATGTATTTTTGTTCATCGTCACCATTCCAGATAAAGAAGCTTCCGCTATATCCTTGTTGGATATTGAAGTTAACCCCAGCAGCTAATCCGGAAATATTCTTAAATCTGTATCGTGTACCGAGATTGAATCTCGCTCTTCTATTGAACTCACTTTGTCTCCAGCTTTCTCGATTGAACAGATAGGCCCCCGTCACAAGGTCGAATTGACCAAACTTTTGCTTGTGTGCTAAGGACAAGCCTGTTTCATAAGGTTGCCCCAACCACAATAAGGCCTCCGGGTTTTCTGAATCATTCCACCAGGATTTCTTCACTGTTTCCTGAGACCCATCATCATTCGTTCTTTCAAATTCGTTGTCTCTTGGATTTTGGTAAATACCAGCAAAATAGGAAATCTTGGT
>JAHDDV010000232.1 GCA_020629205.1 Chitinophagales bacterium
ATCAACTGACACCAGCTAAACCGAAGGGCTTAGTCTCGGGCTCAGCACCTTTGGGAACGCTTCCAACAGTAGACATTGACTTTACCTTCACAAGCTTAGGACTACACCAATGATACCTGATGTCATTCCGAATCCTAAACGCCGCTTCAAACCTTGCTGTCTTGAAAAAATTAGTAGAAAATTGGCTGCAGGCTACTTCCTCTATTGGCCAACTAATTCGCAAGACCTTGGTCATCCAGAGTCCTCCACGGCCTGGAGCATAGGCCCGATCAATTTTCTTTGTTACTTCTCTCAGAGCTTCCCGCTTTTCCCGAGGAGCATAGGGCAACAATTTATAGGACAAGAACTGCTGCCCCTTCTTCAGAGAAAGGGCCTGATCTTTATAGCTGATCTCTGCCGTTTCCAGATTGTAATTGCTGAGTTGGCGACCAGCGGCGACGATGTCCGTTCGATTGCTAAAAGAACGGATGAAGTAGATTCCACGAGATGCCTGATCTGTAAACTGCTCATCATCCACCAGCAGACGGAATCCAACATGCCGGTAATTGAAGCTCAAAAAGGAAGGCAAGAAGGTGGGTTTCATTTCTTCGAGCTGCACATTCACCAAAGAGATCATGGCCCTTCCATCGAACAGCCGCACTGGCACCTCAGGTGGAACTAATCCCTCCAGCTCGGAAGGATCAATGGAGAAGTTGATCAGGTTTACTTCGTGTAAATTCCCCTCAAATGCTAATGGCAGTGTTTTCAATATCGACATAATTCAGGTTTAATAATTTTTCAGATCTTGGTAAGCAGCACATGTTCTACAACTAGAAGTTGATTCCCAGGAGCACAAAGGAAATAGCACTAATAGCCAATGACATCATCCAAGCGGCTGTCCATGCCTGACCAATTCCGATGAGTTCCACTCTGCGGTGGTGCTCCCTCAGCATCAAAGTAGCACTGCAGAGGACAGACATTGCCAGTGCGATATTGCCAAAAGAAAAGAGGGAAGCAAGCAGGATACCCGGCACAAGTGCAAGCACACCTAGCAACATAATCACCGCGAGCTGCCCCCAGTAGTCCCATTTTTCTTCTTTTTTTAAGCGAAAGGCCGAGAGCATCATGATTGCCCATCCTGTCCCGCAACCAAGCAAAGCAATACTGCATCGCTTCAAAACAGACCATCCCTCCAGCGTCGTACTATAACCAAGCAAGGCAGTGATCAAGCAAGCTGTAAGGATGCAAAATGTAAGGAAGGCAGTCCGATAGCCCAAATGAAATCTGGGACTACAATCAAAGTCAGGAACCTGTTCTTGCTTAGAAGGGACAATGATTCTTCGATTGTAGGAAACAAAGCCATAGAAGCGCTTCAGGAAAGCATGCATGGGAGACCATCTGGCGATCTTCTCCAAGAGAGGAAAGCGACTGCCGAGAATGTAGAGCAGACTATCCAGTCCGTATAGCACTTCTCCCCCATTTCTGTCCACCAATGGGATTTCGTGCCGGCTTCGCTCAGCGTCGAGCTGCAATCCCAGCTTACTTGAAGATAAATCTGTGAAAGATTGCCGGCCGTCCCTGGCCAGTAAGCCAGCACTAATAAACTGCGCCGTATACCAGTTGCAGAGAGGACAGGTATCGTCGTAAATAATCACCTTGCTGTTTTCTGTCATTGCTTCCATGCTTTCTTTTCTTCCCATTTTCCGATCTCCTGACACAAAACTAATGCAAACATTCCGAACTTTCAATAATTTCTGAAAGTTTGTGTTTTACACTACTGAAGTATGATGAAAATCAGCGACTCTTTGTACCTGGTAGCCCATGCCAGCGGGCAGTTGCGAAGTGCATTCTAAGCCTTGGGCTAAACCTCAGAGTAACAGGCTCGTTGCATATTTTGTACCTAGCGACCGAATGCCCCATGGGCAAGCTTCACGCGCTCGACGAACGGTGATCAATAGCCCTGATCGCAGAGGAAATAGTGGTGCTGCGGAGCCGACTGAGTGTGCCGATGACAGTGGCTCGTCCCGCAGGGCGAGACGCTGGCAGCGGATACACGAAGCGGCTCCGCAGTGCTACTATTGGAACGAAGAGCAGGACGGTCATTGCCACGTGTTGAATCTGCTGGGCTCCAGAAAAGCATAGTCAAAATTCTCACTCAGAAGACCCAATTGAGATTAGGGAACTTTTTGGCTGTGGGAATAGTTTAGGAGATGTGAAAAGGAAAACTCCATATCGTTCGCCCTCTACTCAGGCTCCTCTGATCTGCCATTCCTAAGCTGCAGTGGCAGCATTCCTATGTCCTGATCTTCCGGGGCAATCCTTCAATTTATACAAGAATGTAAGACATGCTTCGGCATGGCGCTGACCTCTGCGATGTGGCAGCTCTACGGCTATGATTGCCTGCTCGATTCCACATTAAACACATTCACTTTCTTAATTATTTATAATCACCTCAAGGTGATATGGGCGAAGCTATGCCCAAAAACAAAGCAAATTTCAAGAAAATGAGAGATCTAAAATTAAAACGAAACATAGGTATTGCGGCGCATATTGATGCTGGCAAGACCACCCTCAGTGAACGTATGCTGCATATCAGCGGTAAAATTCATCAGATTGGTGAAGTACATCATGGAAATGCGGTGATGGACCACGGACGAGAGGAGCAACAACGGGGTATCACGATCACCGCAGCGGCAACTCAATTTGAATGGGCTAGCAATCATCAGCTGTACACGCTCAATTTGATTGATACACCAGGACACGTGGATTTTACTGTAGAAGTAGAGCGGTCAATGCGTGTACTTGATGGTGTTGTAGCAGTGTTTTCGGCGGTAAGTGGAGTAGAGCCACAGAGTGAAACGGTCTGGCGCCAGGCGGATCGATACCAAGTTCCAAGGATCGCATTTGTCAACAAGATGGATTTGGCGGGAGCTGATTTTCAGAAGGTTGTGAAGCAGATAAGGGAACGACTGGGAAGTCATGCGCTAGCACTTCAGTTGCCGATTGGGGAGGCTGAAACTTATCAGGGGCATATCGATTTGCTGGAAATGAAAGCTTATGCATGGAGGGATGCGGAGTCGATGGAATTCCATGAGATTGCTATACCGGAGGACTTGCTAGCCTCGGCTCAGGCTATGCGAGCAAGCTTGATTGAAGCCATCGTTGAGACCGATGAAGCTTTGCTGGAGCAGTATCTCGATCAACCTGGGGACTTGCGTTTGGTAGACTTGAAAGCCGCCCTTCGAGCTGCTTGTATTCGACGTGAATTGGTACCTGTACTTGCGGGATCTGCTTTTAGGAATAAGGGTGTACAGGCCCTGCTTGATGCGATCTGCGATTACCTGCCTTCAGCCGTGGATCGAAAACTCATTGAGGGTTTCCATCCAGATGATTCGGGCATCAGCTTGCGTAGGGAAACGACGAAAGAGGAAGACTTTGCTGCACTGGCTTTTAAGATTGCGGTGGATGAGCAGAATCGGCAAATGATCTTTTTGCGTGTATACTCGGGTAGCCTGAAAAGGGGTGATTCGGTTATAAACGTACGCACTGGCAAGCGCGAGCGACTAGGTAGCATGTATCAATTGCATGGCGGTAAACGTCAGTCTATTGATCGCCTTGAGGCGGGAGATATTGCTGCAGTGATGGGTCTGAAGAACATCCGTACCGGTGATACCTTATCTGCATTGGATGCGCCAATTGTTTTGGAAGACATGCAATTTCCAGAGCCTGTTGTTGGTCTGGCCATTGAGCCGGGTAGCAATAAGGATCGAGTGAAACTGGCCAAGGCCCTGTCGATACTGATGCAGGAAGATCCTGGCTTCCAGGTGAAGCAGGATGAGGAAACCGGACAGACGATTATCCGGGGTATGGGGGAGCTTCATTTGGAGATTGCCTTGTCCCGGCTACAAAACGACTTTGCAATCGAATGTAAGCTTGGGCAGCCAGAGGTAAGTTACAAGGAGATCTTTACCCAAACGACTCGACATACTGAGCGGCTGGTCAAGCAAGATGGAGGTTCAGGATTATTTGCAGTGATTGATTTTGAGATTGGTCCGGCAGATGAATCTTTTCTTGCCAGTGATCAGGGTTCATTGCAATTCGTCGACGAGGTTCGTGGGGGAGCCATTCCGAAGGAAATGATTGCTTCCGTTGAATCAGGTTTTCGAAAGATGCTTAGCGAAGGTGTTTTGGCAGGCTATAAGATGGACAGCATGAAAGTCCGATTGATCGATGGTCAGACTCACGAGAAAGATTCGAAACCATTGGCTTTTGAGATGGTTGCTCAGCGTGGTTTTAGAGCTGCAGCTATGGCGGCAAAGCCAATTCTTCTGGAGCCGATCATGCATTTGGAGGTAAGGGTCGCAGAAGAATACCTGGGTAATGTGCTTTCTGGCATCAGTAAGCGACGTGGTCTGGTTCTGGGAACGGAAACGGAGCATACTGCTATGAAAGTTGCAGCTCATGTACCGCTGGCGGAGTTGTTTGGTTATGTGAATAGCCTGCGCTCAGCTACTGCGGGAAGGGCAACAGCAAGCATGCGATTGGCGGAATTTGCACCTGCACCGCAGGCGCTCTTGCAATCAATGGCTTAGTAAAATGGGGCTCAGATACTTTCGGGTTTCTGAGCCCTTTTTCAGTTCTCGGCCAGGGGATGTACTCGAATAGCTATAATATCATCAAGGCGCCATTCGCTATCATCCTCTGCAATCAAGTACTCTACCTTATCACGACTTTGTAGGGTCTTGATACGGATACTACGCGATACATGTAGGCCATCATCGTCCGCATAAGTCAACAACAATTGACGCTTAAATGTAGTCCATTCTTCCAGCTGATCGTAGAGATTGCATTGGATGGGTTTGTAAGGTTTATTTTCCATTGTTCAGCTTGTCTTTATGTTATGGAGGACTTGCGATAGTCGGTTGATGTTTGAGCTTTAATGGCTCTGATCAATTTCTCTTGGTCTCAGTCCAGAAGTCATGCGTTACAGGGGGACCTGCCAGATAGGATTTCGCAGCTTCTTTCAAGGCCAGATGAATCGCATGTGCCTGATACTCGCGGTAAGCCTTTTCGGACTCAAAACCCATTTGCATGGCCAATTGGAACTCAAGCATGGCTCTGCTGTCTCCCAGTTCAGCAAAAGATCCGTAAATGAGGCCCTTCACTTGTTTGATTTGGTGTAATTTGGCAATCTCTTGCAGGAAGGCTTCATGTTGCTGATCGCTAAGGTCTGGTTTGAGCTTGAAGTACACGGTATGAATGAGCATGTTGTCGGAGCGATGCCCAAGTTCAATCAAATCCCTTTTGGCCTGAGCCAATTCAAGGGTCGTTTCATTAAGTTGTTGTTTGAGCTTTAGACTGGAGGAACAAGACGTCAACACCAGGATAGCCAAAAGCAATAGCACGTTTCTCATAGGTCTTTTTTGCAAGAGCAGATTCATCGCATCAAGATAAGCATGTTAGAGAGAGAATTCAAGTCGTGGTTTTTCAGCAGTTTGCAGGAGCAGTATGAACAGCGGGAATTGGGAAACATCTACCAACTCTGCCTGGAAGAGATTAGTGGACTTAATGCCTTACAGCGACTGGTATTGGACTTCCAGAGCCTCAGTCCAGAGCAGCTGTTGCTAGGGCAAGCCTATATGCGGGACTTAAAAGAGGGAAAACCGGTGCAGCAAGTGCTGGGCTTTGCCGATTTCTATGGCCTTCGCTTCACAGTTAATCCCCATGTCTTGATCCCACGACCTGAGACCGAAGAGTTGGTCTCCTGGCTGCTTGAATATTGCCGGAAAGAAAATCTCACAACAGTAAACATATTAGACATTGGCACCGGTTCAGGCTGTATCCCCATCAGTTTGAAGCGGGAACTGCCCCTGGCCAGGTTAACAGCCATCGACATTAGTTCGGAAGCAATAGGGCTGGCCCGAGACAATGCAATTGCACTGGAAGCAAATTGCCATTTTCTGGAACTCGATTTTCTGGAGGAAAGCAAATGGGAAGAATTGCCCATTGCGGAGATTCTGATCAGCAATCCACCTTATATTTCCAGAGACGAATCGGAATTGATGCCAGACCGTGTACTACGTTACGAGCCCCATTTGGCCTTGTTTCCCGAGCACGAAGACCATTTGATATTCTATCGAAAGCTTGCCGCTTTTGCGGTTCACAGAAAGGATGAAATCAAATCCGTATTTCTAGAGATCAATGAGCATGATGGTCCTCAAATTCTAGAGATCCTGAACGAAGCAGGTCTTGAAGCAGAGCTGCGGAAAGACCTACAGGGAAGAGATAGAATGATCCGCGCCAATTTCGAGACGACCTTGAAATGAGCTGACTGCGGGGCCCGTTAGCCATATATTGTAGTAGCCTTGCTCGCCATGCTCAAAAGATACTTCTAATTTTCCGCCAGCAGTTTGAAGTAGAAACTGTCTTTGATGCTTCAAATTAGGAAAAGCAATGGGCGCTACAAGACTACATGCCACCACACCAGTGCCACATGAATAAGTTACATCCTCCACACCACGTTCAAATGTGTTGACTTCCAGCTCATTGCTTTCGAGTAGAGACATAAAATTGACATTAGTGCCATGCTCCTGATAGGCCTCCGAATTACGGATGGTTTTGCCTTCATTGTAAGTGTCAAAGTCTTTCAAAGTGTCAACAACACGAACATAGTGCGGTGATCCGGTATTGAGGTCAAAGTCCTCTCCCACTCTTTCGAAACTGCCTACATCCTGCATTTTCAGCCGTATTCGCTGATCAGGCAAAACTTCTGCTTCATGCCAACCGTCTACAGCCATGAAGCGTGTGTGCTGTTCGATCAAGCCTATATGATGGGCAAAGTGAACCGCACAACGCCCACCATTGCCGCACATAGAGCCTTCTAAACCATTGGCATTGAAGTACAACATCTCAAAATCCGCCTCCGGATGCCTTCGCAAGAGGATCAAACCATCGGCGCCAATACCAAATCTTCTTTGACAGGCATTGTGTATGGCTTGTTGATCGTCATGCGGAAACTTTCTCTCCCGATCATCAATCACAATAAAATCATTGCCCGTCCCGTGGTACTTGTAGAAGTCGAAGGTCATTTTGTGGATTAATTCTTGTATTTACTCAGTTACTTTGGTACCGGTTATTCGTTCAATTCTTATAGAGTCTTGCTTCGTTTCGACGTTTTTCCATTTGTTTCCTCCATCTTCCGGCGGATCATCAAAGAAAACAATCGCGAAGAAGGTGATAATCATTAGAATTAAGGAAAAAAAGGAAAACTTCCATCCAAAGTAATTGCCATCAGGCCGATCCTCATGTTGCTCCATGGCTTTGCTTTTATTAGCCCTTGGGCTGCGCAAACGAAGTACGAGACTCCTTTAAGGTGCTTGTCTTTTTGTCAGCCGAGGCGCAAGGATGGAGCATAGCCTTAGCTACGTGACAGACGAGCAACGAAGATTGACAATAAGATAAGCCCTTAAAGGTGTCGTGGACTTTGTTTGCGTAGCCTAAGGGCCAAAGATAATCAATGCAGAGCGAATGCTTAGGCAGAATCAGCATATACCAGAGGATAAGAACAAATGTTCAAGAGCTAGCTCGAAAATGTCTGCGCCTGTATAAGCGAATTACCAATAAGCACGTTATCTTAGCTGAACAGGAGAATTCGGACCACGATCAAAGTAGACCAAATGAAAAGAGTACTCGCTTTATTGTTTGTAATCATACTTAGTTCTGCCACCACCATCATAGTTCACAATTTTCTATTATCAAGAGAAGCAAACAAACCGCTTGTCTATCCGGTAAAGAATGCCTCGGTCAATCTCGAGACAACTACAGTCAGCAGCAGCAATTATGCCCCAAGCATACCGCTGCCGAGTACACTTCCAAACTTTCGAGAAGCAGCTATCAAGAGCACACCGACCGTAGTTCACATAACCAATACCCAAAACCCCAGCTCCAGTAGCTCAAGCTCTTCGGGTATCTTTGATCTCTTCGATTTCTTTAATGATGACTTTTACGGCAGAAGTTCGGAGAAAGTGGCCACCGGTTCAGGGGTAATAATGAGTCGTGACGGGTACATTGTCACCAATTGGCATGTGGTGGAAAATGCCAAAGACATCCGAATTACGCTCTATGATAAAAGAGAGTACACTGCAAATCTAGTGGGTAAAGATGAACCCACAGATCTGGCAGTGCTAAAGATAAATGCAAAAGGACTAAAGGCCACCACCTTCGGCAATTCCAATGATGTGCAGGTGGGCGACTGGGTTCTGGCCGTAGGAAATCCCTTCAATCTTGCCTCCACTGTTACAGCGGGTATCGTAAGTGCCAAAGGCAGGGACATCAACTCAGGCGGTACCTACTCCATCGAATCATACATTCAAACCGATGCTGCTGTCAACTCCGGCAATAGCGGCGGTGCCCTGATCAATACAAAAGGTAATCTGGTGGGTATCAATTCTGCCATTGCCACATTAACTGGCTCCTATGCCGGATACTCCTTTGCTGTACCCGTCAATATCGTCAGAAAAGTAGTTGAAGATATTATCGACTATGGAATTGTACAAAGAGGAGTACTGGGCGTTGTAGTCAGCAATATTGATCATGATATGAGAGAAAACCTGGGGCTCAATAATGCGCAAGGGGTATTCCTCAAAGAAGTGGTCCCAGGCAAGGCCGCTGACATTGCAGGATTGCAAAGCGGCGATGTCATCACAGAAATCGGTGGGGTACCAATTGGCGGGGTGCCGCAGCTACATGAAGTGATCGAACAGCAATATTCTCCGGGAGATAATTTTACCGTTGCCTATATCCGCAACCGCAAGAAGATGTACTCTGAGGTACAGTTGCGAAATGTACAGAATACCTCAGAGCCCGTGACAGATGAGTTTGTCAATCTCAAGGTTCTGTTGGGTACCGTCTTTGAGGAACTGGATGAAGCTCAGTTGAAGCAAATGAAAATACGCAACGGGATCCTACTCAAAGAGCTGGGAGATGGCTTGCTGCGTAGACAAACCTACATCAAACCCGGCTTTGTCGTCATGGGTGTCAACAACCTATCCATTGATTCCGTGGAAACATTCTATAGAATTCTCGATAGTGTGCCAAAAGGAGATTCGGTGCTCTTGCGTGGCTACTATCCTGCCTCTGGATCATTCAGAGTGATGAATTACGCCTTTACGATGCAGTAGGTTTGGTGTCTAGCGCTTAGTTTCTAGCTTTTAAGGTAAATCATTGCTCCTGCATTAAAGACGCATGCAATGCGACTCCACATATTCATCCTTGCACCTTGCACCTTGCACCTTG
>JAHDDV010000571.1 GCA_020629205.1 Chitinophagales bacterium
CAAGAGGCTGTAACAAAACTACTAGGCTATCCGTATTAGCTATCAAACAGTGTCTATTCACCGTAGTCGCTTGCAGTCTAACATTGCCTAAAATCAAACTCATGAAGACATTTTCCTTCACTCTGCTATGCCTAGCCCTATCCATTTGCTTAAAGGCACAGGATCTTCCTACGATCCATGCGACAAGCCCATCTGTCGATATTCGAGATGGGGAGGTGCTTAAATCCTCCTATTGGACGATCAACCCTGAGTACAATCCCGACGAATACAAGACCAGTGTGACCGGCAAGAAACGGATAGTGTATTATACCGATCTGGACTCGATTAGCTTTGATTTGGGCCCAAACGAAAGTGTTGATTTTCTAATCCTGCTCAATAAAAGCGATAGCTGCATCCAGCGGCTTACGACTGTAGATGGGCCCAATCTTCTCGATTTCCCCGAAGAATTCAAAGAAGCCAATCGGGGTAAATTTACTTTTGAAGTTCCCGAGGTTCAGGAGCTATTGCACATCATTTTTGCGCTTACCCCCACTGGTGTAAAGGACAGTAATCTGGTAAATCATTATGGGAATTACTACAAAGAAGTAATGGAGCATTTTGGCCCATTTGATCAGGAGCAGATCGTCAAGCTTCTGGATGAAGATTTGGTCAACCGCTATCCTGGCATGAAGGCTGCCGCATGTGGTATGATCTGGAAAGAAGATCATATCGTTAACGCTCCGGAATACGAGCATCTCTATCTGCTTTCAGCAAATCCTTTGACACAAGCCATTCCCATGCTCGAAGACTTTGCCGCCAAGACCGGCTTTCGGGAATTCTACAAGAAGCATCAAAGCTACTACGATCAGTTAATGCTTCAGATGGAAGCACAAAGTCCCATTCAGAAGCAATGGGATTGGATAGAGGAACGCTTCCCACAGGTTTACGATCACTATCGAATCACTTTCTCGCCATTGGTGTACGGCTCCCATTCCACCGTTCGCCTGGGAGATGGTGACTTCAAACAGACCATCATGTTGGTTGCTGGTCCATACGAAAAGGAAGAGTATGATGAGGAGATTCGGGAAGCCTTGCTGACGCGTATGATCCTAACCGAGATTGACCACAATTACGTCAACCCCACTTCAGATCTCTATCGCGACCAGATCGACAAAATCTTCGTTGACAGAGAAAAGTGGACCCAAGCTGGAAGTAGCGCCGATTACTACAATAGCCCATATTCTATCTTCAATGAGTACATGACCTGGGCGGTCTTTAATGCCTATGCTGAGGATAATTTCAGCGGCGCAGCATTGGAATTCATCTCAGATCGTGTAGACAAGCAAATGGAAGAGTGGAGAGGCTTTAGCAAATACAGCGAGTTTGCCGACAAGTTTCTAGAGCTTTATGATGCTCGTCCGAAGGGCCAACCAATCCCGGATTTATACCCAGCTATGTTGGCTTGGTGTGCGGAGCAGTAGCTTACTTGTTCTTACAACAGCATTCCC
>JAHDDV010000233.1:0-2732 GCA_020629205.1 Chitinophagales bacterium
TTCTTGCCAGCCATCATAAACTGCAAAAGCGCCATCTGGGCTGTTGCGTCCTGCATGGCGACTCTATCAGGAGCAAAATCCACATAAGACTTTGCTCTTTGATATTCTGCCTTTGGAAGATCCCCTGACAAGTGACTGTAGAGTATCTTTTCTGTAAGTGTAAGTGGTCTGTTCAGAAGAGCTCTAGCAGCCTTGATCTTTCCAGGAAGACTTGCATAGACCTTCTCGATCACGTCTAAATCGAATAATGCCATATTCTTGTTTTAATTTTCAATTTTATTTGCCTGCAAAATAAGTAAAATCGCCTAAGTATCTACAAATCATGCCGATAGAGATCCTCTATAAGAGCCTTGCTGAGCAGCTCAGATTGGCCATATACTGGTATTTTCATCAAATCTCCAGAAATCAGGACGAATTTCAGCTTCTTTGGTCTCGATCTCCGACACTGAAATTCTCGTGCCAGATAAAAAAATGTCTGCCAATTCCTCTTGGCTGTAATTCTTTTATATTTGTGCGCTCCTAAGGTCTGATTTTTGATGTGGGAGTGTCCATAATTAATGTCCCAGCCGGAAATGAGGAAAATTGCTATTACTGACATACACGGATGTGCCAAGACTTTCAGAAAGCTCGTGGAACAAGAAGTAAAACTGACCTTAGATGATCAGCTTTTCCTACTGGGTGATTATATAGACCGAGGGCCAGATAGCAAAGGGGTGGTTGATTATATCTTCACGCTGATGAAGCGAGGCCATTCTGTACAATGCCTCAAAGGCAATCACGAACAGCTAATGTTAAATTCTGAGAATCCACGGGAAGCAGAAGAGACGGCTCACTGGTTGAAGAATGGAGGGGATGCTACTTTGAAGAGTTTTGGAGCAGAAACCCTATCGGATGTACCGAAGGCTTACCTCGATTTTTTTAAATCCCTACACTATTACATTGAAGCAGATAAATTCTTGCTGGTACATGCGGGCTTCAACTTCCGTTGCAACGATCCATTCTCGGATACAAATGCAATGATCTGGATTCGCAATTTCCCAATCGATAAAGATGTCTTGGGCGATCGCATCATTGTTCATGGTCACACCCCAACTTATCTGCATGTAATCGAGGAAAACATCGAAGACCAAAATTCCCAGGTCCTCAACATCGACAATGGCTGCGTATATCATCCCTATAACGGTCTTGGACATCTCTGTGCCCTCGAACTAGACGGCAGGAAACTCTACAGCCTCGAATACTGCGAATAAAAAAAGCTGCCGCCCTGTGGGCAGCAGCTTTCCATTCAATTTATTATCCTTCAATTCTATGCTTCCAGTAAGCCAGACAATTTCATTGCCCGGATCAATCTGGTAACGCCGATTCCTCCACCTGAACGTGGAATAAAATCGAAATCAAGGAATTCATCCAATTCAGACATTACTCTGTCCTTACCGAAGAGATCATACAACTTTTGGGCATAGGCACCTCCTTCGATTGTTTCAAAGGCTCTCTTTTGCTCCTCTGGATTACAGCTTCTTTCTGCAGAACCGATGGTTTCCATTCCGTGTAGCAAAATGTCCAATTTACAAGAGATACTTGGATCCTCTTCAGATCGCTTCATATTCCAAAACGGACTAGTACGCTCCGGGAAATTCTTCAAGAAGAATACATTTCCGAAGTCTCTTCCGATCGCTTCTTCATGTTCTCTTTCAAGAATGGAGGTTTCGTACTCTTCAGCCATTACTTCATAATCGCCATGAGCAAAACTGTCCTTATCTCCAAAACCTAAGAATTCGCACATCTCACCGCCCAGCTTTACGAGTTCTTTCATGCCACCGTGCATTTCGAATTCGAACATTGGGAAGATGATGTTGTGTCTGCCAGGAACAGGGTTTGGTTCATTGCGATAACTAGTGCTTAGACAAAAGAAGCCTGGTACTTCTGGTCTATTCAATAGTTCATACTCCAACCACATCTGTCCTGTTTGCGGTAGTGGCCAAACTTTGCCCGCATAGTTGTAGGTGGCTATCGTATCTGGATCTTCACAAGCCGCCATGATGCTTAATCGATTCTGCGTGTGTACTTCCAGAAAACCCTTTTGCTCAAAAAAAATTCTCAACCGTTGTACAACAATTGAGAATTCCTTGGGATCAATGAGAGGAGCGAGATCGTGAAGACCCTGCTGTGTTAAAGATGTCTGAACTTGCATTATTCTTTCTTTTCGAGGTAAAAAAAACAAACTGCGCAAAGCTAGGGGGAGAAGAGCAGTTAACAAACTCTTAAAGCTGCTTGGGAACTCATTTAACGATAGCTTAACGATTAGTTTACAATATCATTATTGACACTTAACAGTCCAAAGACTTGAGTTTTCCCCGAAAGTCTGAGAGGAACTTATATCCCTTATTCTCCATCAAGTTGGAAAGTTCTTTTGAGATCCTCTCGAAGCATTTCGTACCTTCTTTCATGAGCTGGGTCCCCACTTGAATTGCAGTAGCCCCACATAATATATGTTCAAATGCATCTACACCGGACTTGACCCCTCCACAAGCTACGACGTCAATACCTTTTAGACGCAGGTAGAACTGCCTAACATTCGCCAGAGCAGTCGGCTTAATGTAATCTCCGCCAATCCCACCAAATCCTTGCTTCGGTTTGATGACCACAGATTCCGTCTCAGGATCAATAAATAGTGCATTACCAATGCTATTTACGCAAGTGACAAAGGAAAGCGGGAAATCATTCAATATGTT
>JAHDDV010000233.1:2832-9233 GCA_020629205.1 Chitinophagales bacterium
CAAATTTAAGTTTATTCCTCATCAGGTAGTAAATTTGAACAAGCTTCTGTCCCGCCCAAATCAACATCTATGACCCGTAAAGATATCATTCGGGAGTTCTACGAATTGGAGATTATTCAGTTTGGTGAATTTCAACTGAAGAGCGGCATGATCTCCCCTTTTTACATCGACATGAGGAAGGTGGTCTCTCACCCACCGGTTTTCAAAGCTATCTGCATAAAGATTTGGGACCAGATCAAAGAGGTGGCCTTTGACTTTGTTTGTGGCGTCCCTTACTCTGGATTGGTCTTCGCCAGTGCAGCCGGTGCCATGTTTAATCTACCACTTGTGGTAAAACGCAAGGAAAGAAAAAACTATGGAACTGCCAAAATGGTAGAAGGAGATTTTCGGCGTGGGGATCAAGTCATCTTGATCGAAGATATTGTTACCAGCGGGGCAAGTCTGGTCGAAACACTTGAGGAGGTCGAAGACGTGGGTCTCGAAGTACCCAAAATCGTATGTATTATCGATCGTCAACAAGGAGGAAGTACGGTATTGCGTGATCAGGGTTATAAAATGTCCTGTCTGTTTACCATGGATGAGATTGTGGAGACCATGAAAGATCTGGGAAAGCTATCCGAGGATCAAGGTGCTTACATTCTAGACTTTATTGCCGAGAACCCGGCTCCATTGTTGCCAAAAGAAAAAACCAAGCCTGTGCAAAAGGAAGAAGACGAGGATACTTCTAGATCTATAGGTGATATCGCCAAGGATCCAGGAATTATAATTCCGATCAATCAACCCAGAAAAGAGGAAGTGGCTAAAATTAAAATTTCATATAAGGATCGAATCAACGATTCCCTGCATCCGGTCACGAAGCGTTTGCTTGGCATCATGGTAGAGAAGCAAACCAACCTTATTGCCTCGGCTGATGTGGCTACATTTGGGCAACTTCTATCTCTGGCAGATCGAATTGGTCCTGATATCTGCGCACTGAAGACACATACCGATATCTATCCTGTCCTCAGTCGCAGCAACATTCGGGCTCTAAAAGAATTAGCTGCAAAGCACAATTTTCTACTGTTCGAAGACAGAAAGTTCTGTGACATTGGGAGTACGGTACAAAAGCAATTCAAATCTGCCATGTGCTCAATCAGCGAATGGGCCGATATGATTACGGTACATGTTGTGGCTGGTGGTTCAACGATCAAGGCTCTCAAGGAGATTATACACGAAGCAAAAACTGCCATCGTTGTGGTCGCAGAAATGTCCACATCTGATACCTTGACTACAGAAGAATACGTTCAAAAGGCTACCGAAATCGTTAAACAGCACGGTGACATTGTCATCGGTGCAGTTGCTCAATCGCGAATTCTGGATAAGCCCAACTTGTTGCAATTTACACCAGGTATCAATCTTCGTGTTCAAGGTGATCAACTAGGCCAGACCTACAACAGCCCAGCAGTTGCATTTGCCGAACGTGGTGCCGATCTTATGATCGTTGGCAGAGGTATCTACGAAGCCAGAGTACCAGAAGCGGCAGCGAGAGAGTACAAACTGGCTGGCTGGAAAGCATACGAAGATCGACTTGAAATCTAAGCCAGCAATATTGCGTCTATGAGTGTTACCGATCTTCAATGTCGGTCAGCTCCTCTAACTCGTAGTCGTCCCAGTTCTTAGGTTCGATTAGTTCTCCTTCAGACTCTGCAACAATGCTGGCAACGGTTGCATCCCCTGTTACATTTACTACTGTACGACACATATCAAGAATCCGGTCGACCGGCAAGATGATCGCAATCCATGCAGGATTCAATCCCACAGATTGCAAAACGATGATCATCATGATTAATCCTGCACTGGGCACGGCTGCTGATCCAATTGATGCCAGCGTAGCTGTCAATACTATTGTAAGTTGCTGTGCGATTGTAAGATCCACCATATGAAACTGTGCCAAAAAGACAACGGCAATGGCCTGATACATACTAGTACCATCCATATTGACAGTGGCACCGATGGGCAAGACAAAGCTGCTAACCTCTCGAGATACCCCTACTCTATCGCGTACACATTCCATAGTGACTGGCAGCGTAGCAGCAGAGGAGCTGGTGGAGAAAGCCAGTAGTTGAGCCGGGCCCATAGCCCCAAAGAAATATCCGTAAGAAGCAGGCATTGATTTGTGCTTAAAGCGACGGGCGAGGAAATAGTAGATAGTTGGGTAGGCTACAAAGACCATCAGGAAGAGACCAACCAGAACCGCCAGACTGTAGCTAGCAAGACCCTTAAAAATTTCGATCATCTTATTGGGATCATCTCCCGCCATCTTAACCATGGTGCCTGCCAACAGAGCAAAGACAAAGAATGGAGCCATTGCCATGACAATTTCCACCATTTTCAAGAATACATCATTTACCCCATCAATAAAGTCAATTACTGGTTGGGCCTTTTTTCTCGGTATGCTGATCAAAGTAATGCCAAAGAAGAGGGCAAAAAAGATGATCTGCAGCATCATCTTATTATTCGAAAGGGAGGTGAAGATATTGCTGGGAACCATGTCCACTACGAAGTCCAGTGGCCCGGACTCCTTCTCTTTCACAGAAGCTACCTTTGTCTGCACATCCTCAGCTTCTGCCGCCTCGGAAAGTTTCTCTTGGGCAGAATCATGGTACTTTGCATAGGCTGCATCTCTAAGCAAATGTTTTCCATCCAAGACCTCTACGTCTTTTGTTTCTGCAACCCACATCTCGTAAGCGATTCGGTTTACAATCCTTTGCTCTTCGCTAGCGGATTTGCCGGGTTGCCAGAGATTCACTAAAAGTAGCCCTATGGCAACTGCTAGCACTGTAGACATTAGATAAAGTACCAAAGTCTTTAGTCCCAACCTGCCCAATTTAGTCGTGTCGGAAAGATCGGAGATGCCCTTCATGATAGAGAAGAGCACCAAAGGCATCGCAATCAGTTTTAGCAAATTGATGAAGATGGTTCCAAATGGATTGATCCAATTCATCGTAAATTTGGAAAGCCCGAGTTGTGTACTCAAAAAGGCCCAAACGATTCCTAGAATCAAGCCGATGATGATCTTCCAGTGTAATGCTAACTTTCCCATTGCTCCATAGATAATTGAAATGGAAGATAGGGAAATTTTGTCTAGTGAATGCCTAATGCTATGCAAAGGATTTCGCACCACCTTTCAGGGCTTCTATTTCTGTCATACTTCCTTGCTCGTCTGACAAAAAGGTAAGCTCCTCAAAGGTGTCACGAACTTTGTTTACGCAGCACCAGGATTTGAAATGCTTATTGGATATCCCTGTTGCGCAAGCGCAAGGAGTTACCGATCACAATTACATCACTAAATGCCATTGCCAAAGCTGCAATCATGGGATTGAGAAATCCTGCGGCAGCAATTGGAATAGCTAAAACATTGTAAAAGAATGCCCAGAAGAGATTTTGCTTGATGGTAAGTAGTGTAAGCTTGCTGATGTTGATTGCCCGGTTGAGACTGTCCATGCGATCGCTCATGAGTACAACATCGGCAGACTGTATGGCTATTTGATTGGCGCGGCGCAGACTCACTCCCACCGATGCCTTGCTCAATGCTGGCGCATCGTTGATTCCATCGCCTACCATCACAGTAACCCCCTCGGCCAGCTTTTCATCTATCAATTCCAGCTTCTCTTTCGGCAGCTTACCGTAATAGAATTCTTCGATTCCGACTTTCCTGGCTATTGCTGTCGTACTGTCTTTTTTGTCGCCGCTGATCAGCAAGGTGTTGATTCCATCTGCTTCAAGTGCTTGAATACTTTCAGCTGATGCGGCTCTGATCTCATCTTCCATGTCTACCCATCCAATCAATTGATGGTTGTACAGCACATAGATGTTGTGGCTATCATCATCCGTTAGAGATTTGGCTGCTTCGTAGGAACCTAACATAAAGGTATTGCCTTCCAAATCTTTGCCCATGATTCCCAGTCCTTTGATTTCCTTGATCTCTGACATTTCATAGGGCACAAGCCCCTTTAGTTCCCTTACAATTGAGACAGCGAGTGGATGGGAACTGTATTGTTCCAGACTGTAGAGAATTCCCTTGAAGACTTCTTCATCAATAGCTGAGTGCAATTTCTTGATACGAAAATTGCCCGTGGTTAGGGTGCCTGTCTTGTCGAAAACAAGGTTTTTAACTTTGGCCAGTGTTTCGATGGTGTCCCCACCCTTAATCAAGACTCCTTCCTTTGCAGCTCGTCCCAAGCCTACCATCAGGGCCGTAGGAGTAGCCAGGCCCATCGCACAGGGACAAGAAATCACTAGTACGGCCACCGCATTGAGAAGGGAAGCTTGCAGGGTCCAACCTAAAAGAAAGTACTCAATCACAAATGTAGCTATTGCTATCAGCAGTACGAAGGGCACAAAGATAGAAGCCACTACATCTCCAAGGCGCTGAATTTTGGGTTTATTGGCTCGAGCATCCTTGACCATTTGTATGATCTGCGAGAGTACAGTGTCCTCTCCTACTTTGGTCGCTCTAAGTTTAAAGCTGCCTTCTTGCAATAGTGTTGCTCCAATGACGGTATCCGAGCTTATCTTACTGACAAGTTCCGACTCGCCAGTCATCATTGATTCGTCGACTGAGCCTTCACCCCAAATGACAATACCATCCGTTGGCACCCGATCGCCAGTGTTTACCAATAGAATCTGATCGCATCGAATGTCCTCTTGAGCGATCTCTGTGATAACTTGTTGACCGTCGATCTCTTCCACTAACTTGGCTGTTTCCGGACGTAATTCTGCTAATTCCTTAAGGGCTACTGTTGTCTTTTGCACCGACCGGTACTCCAGATAATTGCCGATTAAGACAAAGGTGATTATGCTGGCCGCAGTTTCAAAAAAGAGGAAATCACTTCCTAACTGCAGTATCCAACCAACGAGGCTATATAAGAAAGCAGCTCCGGAACCGATAATAATCAACACATCCATGTTGGGAACACCGCTCTTGATGCTGTGAAAAGCACTTCGACCAAAATGCCATACACCAATGGCGAATACAGGCAGGGACAATAGAAGCTGAACCAATGGATGGTGCAGGAACGGGTATGGCAGAAACATAGACAGTAGCAGCGGAATTGTAAAGAGGCTGCATATCCCCAATTTCCAAATGATCGGGTCAATACCCCACAGTCCCGATTGGAGGTCCTCCTCCTGTACTACTTTAAAGCCCAAGCCTTCAATGCCTCCGACCAAATCCTCCAGAGAGTGTTGATCTTGCATCTCGAAACTGGCTTCCGCATTAGCAAAACTCACATCAACTCGCTCCAAGCCCTTTTTTTCAAGGAATTTCTGCACACCCATAGCGCAGTTATTGCAAGTCATGCCATCAACTGTAAGTGTAATCTTGTTACTAGACATAGAAAAAGCGATCGTAGGAGGATTTTGCCTGGCTCTAATGCTACGCAAATGAATTAAAAGGGCCAAAATACAGAGAAATCAGCAGATGTTGGCCGCTATAACACGTCCCACTGCACCTTTATAACAAGAGAAGCGGCGAATTGATCAAATTGATTATCTTGGAAATCTCTTGAACAATTTTCAGACACAAAAATTAGTCATGGACAAAAGAGATTTTTTGAAAAAAGGAGCCCTGTTTGGGGCCGCAGGATTGGCACCTCTTGGTGCCTTTGCAGAGATTGCACAGTCCAGTGGAATTATACCAGGAATTGATACAATCACAGATAGATCGGGAAGATATGCATTGCCAGATCTACCATACGATTACAATGCCTTGGAGCCGCATATTGATGAAGCGACAATGCGTCTCCATCATGACAAACATCATGCGGGCTACGTAAAAGGACTCAATAAGGCCACTGAGCATATTGAGAAGGCGGTCAAGACGGGTGAATTCGGCCTTATCAAGCATTGGCAGCGCGAATTGGCCTTCCATGGGTCTGGGCATTTTTTGCACACAATCTTCTGGAATATCATGGGACCCAAGCCTGGCAATCGCAGTGAGATGCTTGACAAGTTGATCAATCATTCCTTCGGTTCCTTTGATGCCTTTACTAAGTATTTCAAGGCTGCTTCGAAGAAAGTAGAAGGTTCTGGGTGGGGTATACTTGCTTTTCAGCCGGGCACAGAAAAACTTGTTGTCCTTCAAGCGGAAAAGCATCAAAATCTATCGCAATGGGTCAGTGTTCCTATACTAGTTGTTGATGTCTGGGAGCATGCCTATTATCTCAATTACCAAAACAACAGAGGAGCCTACCTGGATGGCTTTATGAATGTAATCAACTGGACAGCTGTTAGCAAGCGTCTGGAGTACATAATGAAATCTGCTAAGGGCACAGGTGGCTCTACGCGACCAACGACTCGTCCGCCAATAAAGGCTGGGCCGAAGATTGAACGTGGGGGGAATCGGTAGAGACTGGTGACTG
>JAHDDV010000234.1:0-2442 GCA_020629205.1 Chitinophagales bacterium
CACCAGACGCAAGCGCTAAGCACCAGTCACCAAGCACCACGAGCCAAGACCGGTGAAAAGGAGCCGCGGGCGAAGCGGTATGAGGTGCCTGGATAGCGTCGTGAGTGCCAGCCTGTGGTGGCTCGACGATAGGAGAGACGCAACAGGCTGTGCAACGAACAGCTAGCCGGGTGCCGAGTGAGAGTGTAGCACGCGTAGGTCGTCACCGCGATCCAAACCGCTCCGCTCCCCAAAAAAGACAATCAAAAAGCCAACCATCCAGCCCCTTCAAAAACACTCAAAGGCTGAAAGCTAAATCCATCCCATTCGCCAAAGATCTCGATCGGGTGACCGCCGCTCACCGCAAGCAATTCGAAGTGACAATCGAAATTTGGATGCAGTGGGACAATGGCTCTGGAGCGATCCACCAGTAGGTGCTCGCCTTTGGTGGTTTGCATAGGGATGAGACCTTTGATGATGGCCGGGAACTGATACAAAAATGGATTGCGTCCCAGGGCTTGGGCATAGGCTGTCAGGTAATCAGCGAAGTGCTCAAAGCCGTCTGGATGGGCATAGGGGCAGACCGTAAACTGCTGCTCGACGGTAAGGCAACGCAGCGGATAATTGGAAGGATGGAATTGCATGCTCGCTTCGATGCTTTGACCGGGATGTAACTTGGTGTCGAAGTTTAAAGAGCCAAACTTGTAGTCCAGAATATGTGCGAAGCGCTTTGAAGAATGGCCATAGAGCCAAAGGCTTTGAGAATTGACGGAGTCGATTTTTCCGAGTCGCTTGCCCAGAACCAGCCATTGATCCTTTACTGGTTTTTCTTGTCGGGCGCGATCCTTCTTTTGATCTATACCGGCAAATGTTTTGATGTCTTCGAAGATCAGAGGATCTAATTGATCCCGCTTGAGGAAGCCCGTGGCGGCCAAATGTAAGCGCCCTAGAATATCCAGCACACGCTCTTGCCAATCGGGCTGACGGAAGGCGCCCGGTAGCGAGTATAGAAGATTGGCCATGCCCCTGCACTTGGCATCCCAGAGACGCTGACCCTTGGTGGTCCAATAGGCTTCTTCCATCTGAGATAGCTCCACAATACCAATGCGCATCACATCTTCCAGCCAAAGCAGCAACTCATGCAGCCCGGCTTCCATGGTCTTGTATCGTTTCTCTAAAGTGCTATTGGGATCTTGGGCCATGTTAGAAGTCTGTGCCCAAAGATATAAACCAGGTGCGAGGAGTTTTGGCTCCGCTATCAGAACCATAGGCCATGTCCATCTTGACAAAGTAGCCAAGAACCTTGCTTCGGAAGCCTACACCATAACCATATACGATCGGATTTCGGAAGTAATTGACCGTGGCGATTACTGGGTTGGAATTATTGGCTGATTCCAGATCTTGTACTGGACGCGTCACTGTGTAATAACGATTGTCTTCTGTGAATGGGCTGAATCCTTCCCAGGCAGTACCAGCGTCCAGGAATCCGACCACCTGAAAATTGCGAATCAGCTCGGATCGGATCGGCGAATTGATCAAGTAGCTGAAGATCGGAATGCGTATCTCGGTATTCAACAAAGCATGGCTACTACCATTTCGGATATTGTAACGGAAGCCACGCAGATTGGCAGTGATCGATTGTAGTAGGTAGTCCTGATCTTCCGCGATCGGGGTCAGTTGATTGAATTGTTTGGTTGGGTCTTTTAGCCAGTTTTCTACACCGCCGAGATAGTAGATTAGCTTCTTGGTACCATAAGACTTGGCTGCCGTAAATCTTGAAGCCCATACAATCTGCTTGTGGATTTTCTGATAATGACGGAAGTCACCACCCATCACGCCGACCCAGCCTGTATTCTTAAAGCTGACATCCAGTTCGCTGTCCGTCAGATAAGCCCGGAAGGGCTTGAAGAATTCATTGTAGACCTTGAAGCGGCTTCCATTCAGGATGTTGAGCGCGACCTCATAGGTGTTGTCATATACAAACTCCAATTTGGTGTTGAATAGATTCTCCTGATTGTCGGCCAATAAAAGCGTCTCAAGATTCTCAGCAGAGAAATAGATGCGATCGCCTCGATAGCCTGCCTGAAATCTCAAACTGCTGGTAACACTGAAAGGCCAACTCAAGGTCATATGAAGCAGGTTAGTCACTACTTTGCCTTCCGCCTCGATTATTCTGTCCGGATCAACCTCGACTAAGCCCTGATTTTTTGTAACCTTCCGGTAAGCCATGAATCGCTTGTCGAGTCGCTTCTTGAAGGAGTGATAATCAAGAAAGTACTCTGATCCATCCAGCCCGAGCGGCAACCTGAATCCACCGATTATTCTATAATCCTCAAACAAGTCCGTCACACCAACTTTCATCAGTGCATTGAGATCGGGCGAGGTGTAGGTCTTTCCACCATTGGCAAAACTCTCATAAGGAGAGTAGAGTATGCTATTGTCAAATTGCGTGACAACTTCATC
>JAHDDV010000234.1:2542-9224 GCA_020629205.1 Chitinophagales bacterium
TTCTCCTGGCAATGGATCAAAGTCAAATGCATCCTCAAAGCCTGTCTGGAAATAATAGCCCTCATTGTCCTGTGGAGCAGGGTTTGCTTCTTGTTCAACAGGCTTCGGAGCGGTGGTGGCTTCCTCCTGCTTATTTGCTTCAGGCTCTTCCTTTTCCCGTTCCGGCTGATAAAGCACCTCATCTGCTACGGACAATTCTGGCTTTTCTTTCGGCTCCGGTGGCTTCTTAGCTGCGGTGTCTGTCCCGAACTTCTTTTGCTTCTTAGTGCCAGGCAATCGGCTCGTCTTTATCTCTTTGGTACTCTTCCGGTTCTTGCGTTTGTTTTCCAACTGATTTCTGTAGGCGGTGTTTTCTACTTGCAGCGCTTCAGCTACAGGATCTTCCGGCAAGGTGCTGAGGTAATAATTGTACTGCTGTCCGTCTTTCGAGCTATAGACAACTGCCTTCCTCATCGGAGCCACATCCTGACTAATGATATTGCTGTTGAAGTTGGACACAGCATAGGATTTTGTGGAAAAGAGATAGACATCCCTCAAGAGCGTAGAATCGATGATACCCATTTGCTGGAAGCTGTCTAGCGGATAGCCCGGATTGACCACCATAGAATCCTGAAAGTATACATACTGATCTGTTCGAAGCAGGCTGCTGTCCAACTCCGCCATGTAGGTATTATAGATGCCGCTCTGATCGCTCATGTAGGTGATGAATCGCTCATCGGTTTGTCGGGCCGCCCATTCATCATTTAGTGGAGTATTAGTCAGCCGCATGATCTCTGTACTATTGCTTTGCTCCAGATCCAGAAAGTAGAGATCGAAGTTGTTGATCTGCAAGATCGAATCCTGCTTTTCGGTTCGCAATGTATCGTCTAGCCTGTTGGAGCTAAACAAGACGCCTCTACGACCATTCCAATTGGCATAGGCTGGTTGCAGATCATCGTAGAAGTCATTGGTGATCTGAACGACTTTGGTATTGGGAATGAAGTAAGTGAACAGGTCGCACTGCCCTTTGCGCACGGCACTCAATAGCAGCTTTTTGTCATTGTCTGTAAAGGCCACGTCCAGTACCTGCTGGAATTTAGTGATCGGCTCTTTCAATACTTCCTCCCGATCGATATCGTGGTATTCCAACCAGATTTGATCACGTTTTTCGTAGATCATACAGAGCTTATGTCCCTTATCGGCCCAGGCGATCAATGGATAGACGTCATCGACGGCCTGCACTCGCGACTTGAAACCTTTCTTTAGCAATTGACGTCGGTCGCCAGTTTCGGTATTGTGTAAATACACTTTATACTGTCCCAACACATTGACCGCATAAGCCACATACTTTCCGCTATTGCTGATTTTTAGCTCCCCAACATTGATTTCCTTACGCTTGTGCTTAATCTTAAACAGAAAGTCCTCCTCAGTGTAAGGCATACGCAATTGTTCATCATAGGCATAGAGCTGGCTGTAGTAATCTCTCCACTCCTGAATGATCGTCCGTACCGATCCGCCTAATACAAATAAGAACCCACTCTCCACACTGCGATTGATTCTAGTGAGATAGAGCAAATTGGGAATAGCTGAGGGACCGTATGTCTCTGCTATGTAATGCCACAAGGAATGCCCCGCAAAAGCCGCTTCCTCATTTTGCAGCTTATTGAAGTTGTCAAATTTGCCAGCCTGAATGCCGGACCGCAACTTGTCGTCGTGTACAGTACTCCATTCCTGACCCACATAAGAGACCAGACCATCCACAAACCAGGAAGGCAGATTGAGTAGTACTGCATTTTGGATGATCTCCTGCAGGTTGCCGCCAAATACCATATTCTCTACGAAGACCTTTCCTATTCCCTCATTGATTTGTTGTTCCAAATCCCGGTGATCACCATTATAATGAACAAAGATCTTGTTGCCGATGATAGGTGTGACTCCGCCTGTGTTCTTGTTTTCAAATCCCTGCCCGATATTGGTCTGCTTGAGGTCAGAGATATTGTGGTAGACCATGATCTCGATCTTATTGTTGAGCTTATACTCCAACTTCTTTTCGATCGCGCTCAGGTTCTTCTCGGCAACAGACAAGGCAAACTTCCCTAGATCCTGCCCTCCCTGATAGAAATAGGACTTGAAATTAGGGCTTTCAATGAAGGACCATTCATAATCATGGTATTGTACCCGATTTTGACCAAAATCAGTATTGATCCCCTGTGCTTGCACTAAACTAGGCAAACAAGCGATTATCAATACTGCGCTCATCAAATACGAGAAAAATTGGCTCCTTCTTCTGCTCATGCTATCGATTTATCCTTATAGCCAACAAATTGGCCTTTGCTTAGGTGCAGTTTTCCCTGCCTTCAGGCTATTCAATATACAAAAAACGACGTCAAGGCAACAGAAGATGCCAGTGTGAGCGAGGAATGTAAAAATTAGACATAGCCAGTCAAGTGGAAACGCTAAAACTTCATTATTAATTACCTTTAGGGATTGGGAATCAATAATTGTCCATTTCTAGCAAGTCAAAAGGGAGTTATTGATTCTCTATCCCTTAAGCAGGATTTATTCCACATTCCGCTCAATCGTGCAAATAAAAGTCCAAGAATGATCACAGTTGCTAGTTTTGCCCTCAACGCCTGGAGCGAGAACACCTATGTATTGTACGATGAAACCAAGGAATGCGTTATCATCGATCCCGGCTGCAGCGACGCCATGGAACAAGAGGTAATTCTAAACCTCATCCAATGGAAAGAGCTCAAACCAGTTCACTTGTTGAACACGCACTGCCACATCGATCACATTCTGGGCAACCGCTTCATCGGTGAGCGCTACAATCTCCCATTGACCATTCACAAAGGCGAATTGCCTGTGCTCGAAATGGCTCCGGTCATGGCTAAGATGTTTGGCGTGGAGGTGGAGCCTTATCCAGCTAGCAAATTTCTGGAAGAAGGAGACATCGTCACTTTCGGAAATGCAAAACTAGAGGTCTTATACACGCCTGGCCACAGTCCGGCCAGCATCTCTTTCTACTGCAAAGAAGATGGTATTGTGATTGCCGGAGACGTGCTCTTTCAAGAGAGCATCGGACGCCATGACCTCCCCGGTGGTGATCTCAAAGTACTACTTACCTCCATTAAGGAACAACTTTTCCCACTTGGCGATGAAGTAGTGGTCTATCCCGGACATGGCCCGCACACAACTATCGGCCATGAAAAAAAGCACAACCCTGTGATCGCTCACTATTCAGGCATGGTCTAGCCCAACTTATGTGTCCTTTTGTGTAAAGTCTTTGTGCCCTTTTGTGGTTCAAAAAGGCCCGATCATAGGCTAACTTATATGTCCTTTTGTGTAAAATCTTTGTGCCCTTTTGTGGTTCAAAAAAGCATCAGTTGATTCTTAGGAGCCCAGCAGATCGACTCCCGACACTAATCTGCGCGCTATCCGTTCCAATGTTGGCACTCTCCAGCGACTTCGCTGCTGCACTATCCCTGTCTCTTCTATCGTCGAGCCAGTGCTAGTACAGCGACTCAGACGCTGCATAGCACCACCATTTCCTCTACTATCGCGGCTATTCATCACCCTCTTTCGCCCCTGGCGACGAAGCACATCCACCATTCTGTTGTAGAATCGCACTTTCTACCCAATTCCTCTCCAAAACATCCAAAATCCAATAAATCATCAGATCCGCATAGTGTCGCCCAGCTGATTTTATCGAAAAAAGGCATAGGGCCCTAACAAAAGCCTCTATTACTGAAAAACTTGGGCTGATACGTACTAAAATTCCCTCAAGGACGCTTTAACAAAGTCCATTTTTGCTATGGACGACTGGCCGAAAGAAGCAAGGGCTACCTCCTTGACAACCAGTGACTAAGCCTTAATGGTGCTTGAGAATTCATGACACTCGTCTCTGAAAAAGCCAATTCTGGCACAATTTGTGCCATTCATTGTCTGAATTTTGTTTCAAAATGTGTGTATGCATTGTCAGATCAAGCAATTAGGCTCATGCCAGAATCTGCTGTGGATAACTTTAGCCAATTAAGTTTTTTATTAAGGTTTGTCCGCTTATCTTTGCACCCGCAACTGCTGAAACGGATTAAGCCTAAACACTATTTAAGGTCACACTTTTAAGCTGTTTATTTAGAACTACAACCAAAGTCCCAGGTAAACAACTTTATGTCAGTAAGTTATTTGTTAATGAAAAATGTTGTATGAAAGCTCAAGCATTCAACCAAAGAACGCTTACCATGCAATTTAAAAGAGCGATAACCGCAATTTTTAGTTTTCTAGTTTGTTCATTTTCAGTCTTTACCGCCAATCATCCACCCACAGACTACATAGAACAATACAAGAATTTTGCAATCACAGAGATGACCAACTCTGGAGTTCCGGCAAGTATTATTCTTGCCCAGGGCATGTTGGAATCTCTTTACGGTCAGTCGAAGCTGGCCACCAAAGCCAATAACCATTTCGGCATCAAATGCCACTCGTGGAAAGGGGCCAGGGTATATCACGATGATGATGAACTTCAGGAGTGTTTCCGGAAGTACGATTCTGTTTTTGAATCTTACCGAGATCATTCCATCTTCCTGAAGCGCAAAGGACGCTACTCTTTCTTGTTCGATCTGGACAAATTGGACTACAAAGGCTGGTCTCATGGTCTCAAATCGGCTGGATATGCAACTGACCCTTACTACGCCTACAATCTGATCAAGCTCATCGAAAAGCATCAGCTCAATCGTTTTGACGCTGGCTTGCCGATGTCTAAGGAGGAATTTTCTGAGCATCAGGAGCGAATGAAGCAGGAAGAGATGTTCTACTACAATAGAATCAAGACCATCATGACTGTTTCGGGTGTTTCTCCACAAGTTGTAGCGGATGCATACGGTATCCCTGTTGAGAAGATCTGTAAATGGAATGAGTACTCCCGAGTAGAATTTATTCCACCAAATACCAAAGTCTTCTTACAGCCGAAGCGCAAGAAGGGCCCTCCGGGCAAAAGCCTGCATTTGGTAGAAGGCTCGGAAACCATGCACGAGATAGCACAGATGTATGGGATCAAATTGCAGTCCTTGTACAAGTTGAATAGGATGATGGAGGGCGCTCAGCCAGCAGAGGGAGAGCGAATCTCCCTTCGCAAGAAGGTAGGTAGCGCTCCGGCATTGAGAAACAACCCGGATATTCAGAGTCCTTATCACTATACCAAGCCCATGCCCAACAGAGAGGAATCTCCTCGCAAGCCTGCTAACATGCCGGTCTTAAACGAAAAGGTGACGCCTGCTACAGAGACTCAGGTGCCTACGCCTAATGTAAAACGGAATGGGGATATACGCGTAAAGGAACTCTATAACGTACAAGCAGGAGATACGCTAATCTCGATTGCCAGGCAATATGATATTAGCCTTGATGAACTGAAGATCATGAATGAGCTTAGCTCCAATGTGATCAAGATTGGTGACAAACTGATCGTACCAAAGATCGTTCACTAAGATTCCTCTGCGATCCTAAATAGATCAGCAATAAGACCATCAGAAACAAACTTGCCCTGAAGACTCAACTTCAGGGCATTTTTTTTGCCCAAAACCAGTCCATCGCGTATCGGTACTACCGCTGCCTCAAGCAGATCCTGAAGCCAGACTGTACCAAATTCCTGTTCGATCCATTCAAGATCAATCCCTGCCTCTGTGCGAAGGCCGGTCATGAGGTATTCGTTGAATCTGTCCTCCAAAGTCAAGTCTTCGCTTTCAAAGCAAGCTTCCCCAGCCGATAAGGCCCGTACATACCCTGCATTGTTGGCCACATTCCAGCTGCGCTGTGATCGTCCATCAAAGGAATGAGCAGAAGGGCCTAGTCCTAGATACTTGAGCCCTTTCCAATAGTTGCCATTGTGTTTGGAGCGATAGCCTGGTAAGGCAAGATTGGAAATTTCATAATGTTCGTAACCTTTAGCTGTACAGAGTCTGCTGAGCATCTCGAATTGTTGAGCGCTGGCCTCTTCATCCGGAGCTGGGTATTTGCCTGTTTTTACAAAGTGATGTAGGGCCGTGGACGGCTCTACAGTCAGAGCATAGGCCGATAGATGTGGAATCTCGAATTCAAAGAAGGTTTCCAGGTTCTCCTGCCATTCCTTATTGCTGAGTCCCGGCACACCATAGATCAAGTCCATGGTGATATTGTCGAAGCCCGCGGCTTGTGCATTCCGCAAGCAGCTGCTTGATTGATCTGCCGAGTGGGCTCGGTTCATCATTTGAAGGTCTGCCTCGCGAAATGACTGCACACCTATGCTGAGCCGGTTGATGCCGGCGCTTTTGAGCATTTCCAACTTAGAGGGTCCAAGGTCATCCGGATTGGCCTCCAGAGTGATTTCCGCATCATCAGCCACCTGAAAAGCGGCTTTCAATGCAGCCAACAGCCGCTCAATCTCATCTTTGTGGAGTAGGGAAGGAGTGCCACCACCAAAGTAGATCGTCTCTACCAAATCGGAGCCAATGAAATCCTGTCGCAATTCAAGCTCTTTGACAATAGCAGAAATTACAGAGGGCTGCTGCTTCAAGGAGGTTGAAAAGTGGAAGTTGCAATAGTGGCATGCCTTCTTGCAAAATGGAATATGTATGTAGATGCCCGCCAATGTTGCTGCTTTTGAATGCTTACCTTAGGGATTGGGAATCAATAACTGTCTGAATTTGACGTCGCTAGCAATGATTTAGAC
>JAHDDV010000235.1 GCA_020629205.1 Chitinophagales bacterium
TTGCAAAACCATCGGTTCCTGAGCCGAAGGACTGTTGTACAGGGCAGATGTCTTTGCGCTGAAGCCAGGAAAGCCCGCAATCAAATTAGCAACACCTGTAGCCAGATAAATATATAGACCATGATCAGACTCTACCTCCTAATGCTTGTAATTCTATCCCAAACAAGCTCAGCTCAAAACATGCTCCTGTTCGAAGATTTCGAGCAAGCAAATTTGCCCGAAGGCTGGTCACAAGCAACCCTTTCAACAGATGGAGGATGGCTCTTGGGACACCACGAAAACCTATCCAGTGAATATTGGTCTATTGCAGCACATGGAAATTTCATTGCCACAAATGATGATGCCTGTGACTGTGATAAGAGTCAAGACTACCTGATCATGCCCAGTATTGAGCTATCGGGCCAGCAGGCACTTGCTTTGCAGTTTGAGAGCTACTTTGATGGAGATGAACTCTTCGGTGGTCAAGAGAAGGCCAGAGTAGCCTATTCGCTTGACGGACTCAACTGGCAAACAGCAAAAGAAATGGCAGGAACCAATGACGGTAACTGGGATTCCCAGATTGTCGATCTTGGATTTCTAACCGAGGAGACAGAGGTGCAACTGGCGTTTCAGTATGATGATGATAACAATTGGCTTTTTGGATGGGCAATTGATGATGTCACCTTGTATGAGCCCGAAGGCCTTGATCTTGCTGTGGCATCAATAGAAACAGCCAGCAATATAAACACGGGTGAGCTCATCACTGTGATTGGCAAAGTGAGCAACCGAGGATTAGAGGAGGTCAACTCCTTTGATCTATCTTGGAATATCGGTGGAAGTACTTACACAACCGCAATTTCTGGTGTCGCCATACCTGCCTTAAGCGATTTTTCGTTCAGCCATCCGGATTTGTTGCAAGTGAGCAGTGCAGGAGCTTTCGAATTGCAAGTCTCCGTGAGTAAGGTTAATGGGAACAGTCAGGATCACAACCCCGACAATGACACACGAGGGCTTTCCGTGCAGGCACTGGAGAATGCCCAGCTTGAAGTTGGAGGCTTGCTTAGAGACTACATCTATTATCACCCCCATTCTGCAGCGCCTGACTGTCCTATAATCTATGTCTGCCATGGCTATACAGGCAGTGCGCAAAACATCATGGAGTATTCTGGATTTAATGACCTCGCGGATGAGCATGGCTTCGCGGTTTGCTACCTGCAGGGAAGCAATGACAGTGGAGGCAATTCTTTTTTCAATGTAGGCTATGCTTTCCAAGACAATGAGACAGTTGATGACGTGCAGTTCCTGAGAGCCTTGGATCAAGACTTGCACTCCCGTTATTCTCTTAGCACCCGGGACATCTTCTGCACAGGCTTTTCCAATGGTGCTGATTTTTCTTATCTCTTAGCCTGCGAGGCCTCTGATCTTGTGAAGGCCGTCGCTCCTGTAGCAGGAATGATTTTGCAGGACATCATGGACAATTGTGATCCAGAGTTCGAAGTCTCCATCTTCGAGATTCATGGGACCGACGACGATGTCACCTACTACGGAGGAGATCCTAATAATATTGACAATTGGGGAGCCTATCCCGGTATGTCGGAAACAATGGCATTCTGGACAGATTTATTTGACCTATCAGAGATAAGTTCCGAATCCTTACCGAACCTCGATACACAAGATGGCAGCACGATCGTTGCCGATCGCTACAGCAATGAGCAATCTTGTACCGAGGTTTGGTTATACACTGTGGATGGCGCAGGTCATGATTGGCCTGGAAATGCTGGAAATATGGATATCTCCGCAAGCCGGGAAATATGGAATTTCTTTGCTCAGCTTTGTGAGGAGCCTGTGTCCTCACAAAACCTCAACCCGGAAGGCGAAGCTGAATTGATTAAGATATTCGATATAATGGGCAGAGAAGCTAGTGAAGCCCAAGGCGAGTTGCGCTTTTATCTATACTCAAACGGACACATTGAACGCCAAGTAAGGATATATTAGGCTATACATATAGCTTGCTGCAAACAGCGAGCGGTTTCGCCTTTGATCCTGTTGCAGCAATGCCCTGACAGAAAAGAGCCAAGCCTTGAAGGCATCCGGCAAAAAAAATCGCCTGATTTGGAAAACCCAAATCAGGCGAAATATTTTCTAATATCTTGTCAATCAACAACTAGCCCCCATAAATCTCTGCCAGCTTAGCGCCAAGCTGAGATCCTCTAAGGTTCTTTCCGATAATCTTGCCCTCTCCATCTACAAGGAAAGTCGTTGGAATGGACTTGACACCATAAGCGCCAGCAGCCTTTGAGTTCCACTTCTTGAGTTCACTTACGTGACTATCCCAAACAAGTCCATCCTTATCAATTGCCTTGAGCCACTTGTTCTTGTTGTTGTCCAGCGATACACTGTAAACAGTAAAACCTTTGTCCTTGTACTTCTCGTACATGCGAACTACATTAGGATTTTCACGGCGACAAGGACCACACCAAGAGGCCCAAAAGTCGAGCAATACCACCTTGCCTCGAAGATCACTCAAAGCTAACTCTTTGCCATCAGGTGTAGGAGCACTGATATCCGGTGCTGGCTTGCCAGGCATGGTGTTTTGTATGCTCGCATTGCTGGCCATAAATTTCTTGTAGTCACCTGCCAATGCAGAACCAGCTGCTTCCTTGTTCAGTCGGTTCTCAACCTTTTTGAAAACATCATAATGCTCTGCTGGCTTTAGATTATTTACTGCCAAATAGGCCAAATACGGACTGGAAGTAGTGTCAATGAAGTTGACCAAGTCATTAGGTTTCAAGATTCTTTGACTAAGCTGCTGATAAAGCTTCTGCAAAGTTGAAGACTCAGAGGAACCAGTAACTTCATACAGGTAGTTTCTAAGTGTATTCGCATCCCCTTCAATGTTCATCGATTCCTTGTTATCTACAATTAGCAGTACTCCGTTCTTCGTGTTTCCTACTCGAAGTCTGGCAATGCACTTTTCAGGAGCCTTACCTTCCATGACGAATTTTCCGGTAGCATCGACTACAGCTGTATCCAGCACATCAAAATTTTGATTACGCACATGGTCAAGGTATATCTTGGTGCCCTCGTTTACATTGGCCAATGTACCACTGATGGAATAGCCATCATGGGCTGCACCAGCTTCGCTGCTAGGCGTACACTGGCTAAAAATCAATACTGCTGTTGCCAATGATAAAAGGGTGAGAAAGGTTTTCATTTATACTAAGTTTATTTCCTGTTTTCTGTTGCTTTGCAATTCTGTTTGTAATGCAAATAATGACTTAAGCTAATATCAGGTTCAATTGAGGCTCTTTTGCCATTATTCTTCTCTGCTTTTCACGTGTTTATGTATGTCGGTGATTCTTTGCTCAAGCAATTCGAGACCGCTAAGTTAATGCTGAAAGCGATAATTTCGGTAAACCAGACTGATTTTCACCATTTTGGTCTCTTGTCTTCTCAGCCCAACCGCAACAATAAGGCCAAGCAAGCCCCATTTTGTGAATTTTACACCAATGCATTATGCACTGTCCAAGGCTTCCAGTACAATCTCCTTGGCACTCTTCGGATCAATCTGGCCTTTTGATCGTTTCATTACCTCACCCATAAAGAAGCCTGAAAGTCCTTTCCTGCCTCCTTTGTAAGCTTTGACCTTGTCAGGGAAATCTGAGATCACTGCTGCCACTATGGTATCCAATACACTACTGTCTTTAGAGATCATCAAATCCATTTCCGCGGCCAACTTGGCGGGCTGCGCTGCGGGATTATTCAACAAAGCTGGAAATAGCTTTTGTTGAGCCGCTAATTGATTCAAATCTCCAGATTCCACCAACGAGATCAATGCCGCCAACTTTTCAGGTGTCAAGGCAAAGTCCTTGATCGATATTTGCTTTTCGTTCAGAACAGCTTTCACCTTGCCCATCATCCAATTGGCCGCAACTTTGGCCGCAATCTGATGGGAGAGTAGTTCTTCAAAGTAAGAGGCAAATGCTCGATCAGCCGTCAAGACCTCCGCATCATATGCCTTCAAACCCAATTCCAACTGATACTTCTCACGAAGCTCCCAGGGTAAAGCAGGTAAATCAGCCTTCACTCGATCAATATACGCCTGACTGATATGCATCGGCTGTAAATCAGGTTCCGGAAAATACCGGTAGTCATGAGCCATCTCCTTGCTCCGTTGACCAAAGGTAATACCCTTGTTGGCATCAAATCCTCGTGTCTGTTGCAATACCTCTTTGCCCTCATCAAGTAGCGCAGCCTGCCTTGCCTCTTCAAAACTAATCGCCCTACGAATGTTACGCAGCGAGTTCATATTCTTGATTTCGACCTTGCTACCCAATTTCTCTGTACCTTTAGGACGCAAGGAGATATTGACATCACAGCGCAAACTGCCTTCTTCCATATTGCCATCACAGATATCCAGGTATTGCACAAGTTGACGAATCCCAGCGATAAATGCATCAGCTTCTTCAGCACCTCGTAAGTCAGGCTCTGTGACGAGCTCCAGCAAAGGAACTCCAGCACGATTCAAATCTACAAGTGAGTAATCATCCTGCTGATCGTGTATGCTCTTGCCCGCATCCTCCTCAATATGGACATGATGTATCGGAACCACCCGACTCCCAGCCGAAGTGCTAATCCGCAATCCACCACCAATACAGATCGGATTTTCATCCTGTGTGATCTGATATCCTTTGGGCAAATCCGGATAAAAATAGTTCTTGCGATCAAAACCCGTGTCCTGATTCACTTTTCCGTTCAGCGCCAGTGTTAACCGTACAGCATACTCTAATACTTGCTTGTTGAGGAATGGCAAGGTGCCGGGATGCCCCTGTGTAATAAAACTAGTATGCTCATTAGCCGCTGCCCCGAAATGGGCGGGGTCAGGAGCAAATACCTTGCTTGCCGTCTTCAGCTGCATATGTATTTCCAGACCAACAATGGTCTCGTATTTTGAAGCAGAATCAGACATGTCTATATTGCAATGCTTTCTACTAGAGATCTCGCCTCAGAAAGTGCCTTATCCAGTCCATCAGGATTCTTGCCACCTGCCGAAGCATAGAATGGCTGACCGCCACCGCCGCCCTGTATATGGGAGGCAATACTGCGAATCATTTCATTGGCATTCATGGAGCGACTCTTTACCAATTCATCGTCAATCATGATCGTAATATGCGCTTTGCCATTGATTTCAGCACCAAGCACAAGCACCAGACTGGAGATCTCCCGCTTCAGATCAAAAGCAATCTTCTTGATCATCGCGGCATCGCTTACTTTCAGACGCTTGCTGATATACTTAACTCCTCCAAGATCCTCAGCAGTATCTCTAATACTTGCAGTAATCTGAGCAGCCTGAGCCATCTGCATAGATTCCAATTGCTTGCGCAATTCATTGTTTTCCTCCACAGCAGCAGCTACGGCTTTCGCCACGTCTTTTGGGTTCTTGAACAGACTCTTAACTTCTTTGATGGAAGCCAAAGCATCATTGATATATGCCTCGGCCTTTGCACCAGACAAAGCCTCTATTCTACGCACACCAGCTGCTACAGAACTCTCTGCAGAGATCTTGAAAAAGCCAATCTCACCTGTCGCTTTCACATGCGTTCCGCCACAAAGTTCTCTTGAAAAATCCTTGTCAAAAGTAATGACACGAACATGGTCTCCGTACTTCTCTCCAAAGAGAGCAGTTGCCCCCATTTTGATCGCTTCCTCATAGGGTGTAAAGCGACTTTCTTCTAGTGGAATGTTCTCCCGCACCTTCGCATTAACAATCTTTTCTACCTCAGCCAGTTCTTCATCACTAACCTTAGAGAAATGGGAAAAGTCAAATCGAAGATGATCTGGATGTACCAGAGATCCCTTTTGGTTTACATGATCACCGAGCACCTGCTTCAAAGCCGCATGCAAGAGGTGCGTACCCGTATGGTTCTTGTTCGTGGAATTTCGACGAGGTACATTGATCTTTGCCACCACTTTTCCATCCGTGATTTCCGGCAGCTTTAATACAGAATGAACAATTAGATCATTCTCCTTCTTGGTGTCAAACACAGGCACCTCAGACCCATCAATGATCATCACCCCTTTGTCACCGACCTGTCCACCAGACTCCGCATAGAAAGGTGTCCTATCCAGTACGATTTGATAGGACTCTTTCTTTTTTGCCTTAACCTTTCTATAGCGCATCAAGCGAGCCTCTGACTCATACTCATCATAGCCCACAAACTCCTGTTCATTGCCTTCGTGCACCGTCACCCAATCAGCAGATTCAATGCTGCCTGCACTACGTGAGCGTTCCTTCTGCGCCTCCAAAGCCTGATCAAAGCCCTTCATATCCACTGTCAGGCCAACTTCCCTGGCCATCAGCTGAGTCAAATCCTTTGGAAATCCATAGGTATCATAAAGCTCAAATGCAATCGGTCCTGCAATTTCCTTAGTGCCGGATTTCTCCATATCACTATGCAACTGAGCAAAACGCTTCAAGCCACCTTCCAGGGTGCGAAGGAAGGAATTCTCTTCCTCCATGATGACCTTGCTAAGGAAGTCCTTACCGGCAGGCAATTCAGGAAACACAGCGCCAAACTCTTCAACCAGAACAGGAACCAATTGATACAACAAGGGCTCTTTGTAATCCAGAGTGCTATATGCATATCGAACAGCACGACGAAGAATACGACGAATCACATAGCCAGCTCCTGTATTGCTGGGCAACTGTCCATCAGCAATCGTAAAAGTAATCGCGCGACAATGATCCGCAATCACACGAAGCGCAATATCAATCGATTCTTCCTGACCATACTTCGCAGCCGTGATGCTTTCGATCTTTCTGATCAAAGGAGTAAAAACATCCGTGTCATAAGTAGAGGCTTTATTCTGCATGACCATACATAGCCGTTCAAAGCCCATCCCGGTATCTACATGGCTATTCTTCAGTTTTTCCAAACTGCCATTCGCCATGCGATTGTATTGAATGAATACCAAATTCCAGATTTCAATCACCTGAGGATGGTCTGCATTCACCAATTCCAGACCGTCTACAGCAGCTCTTTCTTCATCGCTACGCATGTCTACATGGATCTCTGAGCAAGGCCCACATGGCCCCACATCACCCATCTCCCAGAAGTTGTCTTTCCGGTCAAATTCAAGGATTCGTTCAGCGGGCAAATATGCCTTCCACAAATCGAATGCCTCCTGATCCAAACTTAGCCCCATTTCCTCATCCCCGGCAAAAACCGAGACATAAATCCGGCCTTTATCAATCTTAAGTTCCTCTGTCAAAAACTCCCAGGCCCATGCGATGGCCTCCTTCTTAAAGTAGTCACCGAAAGACCAGTTTCCCAGCATTTCAAACAGCGTATGGTGGTAGGTATCAACCCCCACTTCTTCCAGATCATTATGCTTTCCAGACACACGCAAACACTTCTGAGTATCAGCAACTCGCGGGTTTTTTGGGTCCTTATTGCCAAGGAAATAATCCTTGAACTGATTCATCCCGGCATTATTAAACATCAGGGTCGGATCATTCTTCACCACTACGGGGGCAGAGGGCACTATATCGTGCTTTTTGCTTGCAAAAAAGTCTAAAAAAGCTTGTCTTATTTCCTTGGAGGTCATCATTTTATCCTCTTAAATTTGGCTTAAATCTTCGCTAATCGTGATAATGTTTTTACATTTGCTCACTCCTTGCATTATAAAGCGCGAATTTAAGCATTTTATTCCTAAGGCATGACCAAAGATAAGTACTATTACAACACCAGTAGCCTTCGATATGAAAAGGTCGAAGTTTCCTGGCAAACGAAGCTATTGCGAATCTTTGGCTTTCTCTGCGCTACCATCGTTTTTGCTTCCATCATTGTGGCTTTTGCTTTCCGATACATCGACTCCCCAAAGGAGAAACAGATGAAACGAGAGCTCTCCCAAATGAACACTCAGGTGGCCAATATGGGTAAAAAGCTGACTACCTATGCCGTTGTACTCGAAGAGCTTCGTGATCGCGACGACAATATCTACCGTGCAATATTTGAGGCTGAGCCGATTCCGCGCAGCGTAAGAGAGGCGGGTTTTGGTGGTGGTGATCGCTGGAAGTACCTGGAGAATCTTTCCAATGGAGAAGCCCTCAAAGGAGTGGCCGAAAAAATCGAAAAACTAGGCAAGCAACTCTACATACAATCCAAGTCATACGATGACCTCGCACAAATGGTCAAAGACAAGGAAGACATGCTCGCCTCCATACCAGCGATACAACCGATTTCCAATTCTGACCTCAAGCGTCTATCATCCGGATACGGTATGAGGATGCACCCGATCTACAAGCGTAGAAAGATGCACTGGGGCGTCGATTTCACAGCCCCTACAGGCACAAAAATCTACTCGACAGGCAAAGGGAAAGTGGTCAAATGCCACAAGTCTAGAAAACGAAAGGGCTACGGTACTTATGTTGAAGTATCACATGGCTACAATTACAAGACCCTTTACGCTCACCTGGACAAGATTCTAGTCAAAGAAGGTCAGCAGGTCAATCGCGGAGATATCCTGGGGGAAGTGGGCAATACAGGTGGTTCCACCGCTCCGCACCTTCACTACGAAGTTTGGAGAAACAACAAAAGAATCGACCCGGTCAACTTCTTCTACAATGACCTAAGCCCCGAAGAGTTTGATCAAGTGATCGAGTTGGCCAGCAAGCCTACCCAGTCTTTCGAATTCTAGCAGATCATAGTTCCTTCATCCTGAGCTACTTAAGCAGTTTCAGTTTTCTATCTGGCCGCCAGGCAGTCTCACAGACCACCACACCCACAGACATAAGCCCACTACGAAGCATCCTCCCCACGCCTCACGACCGGTGCAAAGGAGCCGGGGGCGCAGCGGAACGAGGTGCCTTGATAGCGTGGTGACTGCCGGAGCCGGGCTGGCTCGAAGCAAAGCGGAGAGACAGACTGGACCGAGCAGGAACAGCTAGCAGGGTGCCGAGTATTAGCGGAGCACCCGTATGCAGCTGCGACGAGCCAAACTGTTACGCTCCCTAAAAGAAAGTTTGCATTACTACCCGAATGGCCCGATCAAGGGCACTTCTGGATTTGAATAAATAGAGCTCTTCTTATCGTGTATAAATATATAAATAATACACAATACACAATACACAATACACAATACACAATACACAATACACAAT